>JBDLQY010000188.1:0-8355 GCA_039800325.1 Pseudomonadota bacterium
GCTTTTTGCGCCGGCATCTGTCGCGCGCTTCACCTCTGAAAGGAATCGATATGGCTAGGGAAACCGGCACCGTCAAGTGGTTCAACGAAAGCAAGGGCTACGGCTTCATTACCCCCGACTCGGGCGGCAAAGATCTGTTTGCCCACTTCAAAGAGATTCAAGGCAGCGGCTTCAAAACCCTGCTCGAGAATCAGAAAGTTGAGTTCGAAGTCACCGCCGGCCAAAAAGGCCCGCAGGCCTCCGGCATTCGCGTGATCAACTAATCACGCCTGCCTCTGCCCGCAAGAAGTTCATCACGGCCTGAGCAAACGCATCGGGCATTTGATCGGGTAGGGGCACCATGCCTCCGGCAATGCTCAGTTGGCGGGAGCCCGCAATGGCATCCGCGACCCTGGGCATCGCCGGAAAGGCATGCGGATCTTCACTGGCGCCAATCACCAGCGTCGGGCAGCGCACCAGACCAATACGCGTTTCCATGCAGTACCGATTGACCACGCGGTGACCGTCGGCTGCGCGCTCGCCAGCACGCAAGGCATCCATCAGAAAACGCTCAAGCAAGTTCACATCCCCGGATGGATAGAACGGCGCTCGCATGCGCCAAAGCTCGAGAAGATGTCCCCCATCGGAGCGACGCACCACGCCATCGACCACCGGTCGATCGCCGTGATGGGCGCGCCGCTGGGCATCCACCATGGGGCATGACGACAAGACCAGTGCCTTGACACGTTGCGGGGCTCGCGCGGCCATCTCCATGCCAATGACCGCTCCTGTGTGATGGCCAACCACCGACACCTGCGCAATGCCCAAGATATCCAGCAAGGCCAGCGCGGCGTCCGCCCAGCGCTCGATCGAGGGCTCGCCGTCGACAAATGGCGGTGAAAGTCCATAGCCCACGGTATCCATGGCGAGGGCATCCACGTGTGCCCCGAGAATCGGAAGCACCTCGCGATATTCATCCCATGAGCGCGGTGTCTGGTGTAGCAGCAGCACCGGCTCGCCCGCACCACAGCGGGCCAGATGGATGGCACCTGCCGCGGTTTCCACGAATCCCACCTGAATATTCATAAAACGACTCTGCCTGGAATCACCCTCTGAGCGTGTCGCATGGCGAGCACGGCACGTAAACGGGTAACCATGACGCAGCGCGAAGCCATCACGATACAAGTCCGGCATGCGCCGGAAATTGCAAAACCAGCAGATCGACGCCGTCGGCACCTGCTCTGAGCATAAGGTTCGGCTCATCGCGTACAAAGCAGACCGATCGCGCACCCAGCCCCTCATCACCCATGAGCAGTTGACCTGCCATCAGGAAGTAGTAGCGCGGGCCCTGCGCCTGAAGCTCATCAGCGGCAAATTCAGCACCCGCGGGCAGGCACACCCGCCAGACGCACGCTCCGTCGGCCGTCGCACGCATCAGCTCCTCAACGCGCACCGGATTGCCTCGTAGCGATGGCTGCGATACCGATTCAACAATCGCAGTCATGCCGTGATGTTTGGCCAGCCCCAATTGCATGAACTCGCGAGACTCAGGCAGATACCGGGTCTGCTCGTCATGGCAGGGGCGCAGGGTATGGTAGGACAGCCCCTGAGGCCCAGCCGTAATCGGACCGTAGCCTGTTTCGGGCGACGCGTAATGCACCATCACCGGCGCAACCGCAGTCCGGCCTATGAACCCACTACCCTCCGACACGACCTGGAACTGATGGGCCGAGTGGTAGTGCTGCCTCAGAACCCAGCCGGGGGCCTGCTCGACCACGTAGGCCTGGGGCTCGGGATGCGCACCCGGCGTCGAGGTTCCCAGCAGTTGTACGCGCGTGCCGCGCTGGTGCGGCGTCTCACGTAACACGCGCCCCCTGACCGCTTCATTCCAGTTTCGGTAAAGCAGCATGACTATCCTTGTTTCTTTCGGTCGAACAATCCGGGCTTGAGACCCGATCGCACCCCAGACACTCGATCACGAGGCTACCCCTTCGATCGCGATCCCTACCCCAAGGCCGGAGACGAGGGACCGCGTCGGAACGGAGGCCCGCATGGCACAGCCGCCGATCTGGTGGCGAGACCGGGTTCATCAGGTCGCCCTACAGGCAGCATTGTTACATTCCATGCGAGCATCTGAGTTTTGGGCATGCCAAGCCCAATAGCGAACCATCGGAGGAGAATAAGCATGCATTTGCGCGAATTGGGTCGAAGCGGACTAAAGGCCGCGCCGCTGGCCTTCGGTGGCAACGTCTTTGGCTGGACAGCCGACGAAAAGCGTTCTTTCGAACTGCTGGATGCCTTTGTTGCGGCCGGCTGCAACCTGATCGATACCGCCGATGTCTACTCTCGCTGGGTGCCCGGGCATCAGGGCGGCGAGTCCGAGACCCTCATTGGCCGCTGGCTCGCCCAGGGAGGAGGGCGACGCAACCGGGTGCTGATCGCCACCAAAGCGGGCATGGACCTGGGCGAAGGCCGCAAGGGACTGTCCGCCGCCTACCTCCGGCGTGCGGTTGACGCCTCACTGAAGCGCCTGGGCGTCGACCACATCGATCTGTACCAGGCCCACATTGACGATGCCGCCACACCTATCGAAGAAACGCTGGGCGCTTACGCCGAACTGATTCGCGCCGGCAAGGTACGCGCCATCGGCGCCTCCAATTTCAGCGCCGAACGCCTGCAGGCCTCGCTGCAGATCGCCGATCGTTTAGGCCTGCCCCGTTACGAGACGCTGCAACCCGGTTATAACCTGGTTGAGCGCAGCGGCTTTGAGGGAGAGCTACAGGCCCTGTGCGTGCGCGAGCAGATCGCCGTCATTCCGTACTTTTCTCTGGCAGCCGGGTTTCTCACCGGCAAATATCGACGCCCGGAAGACCTGCAGGGCAGGGCTCGCGCCGTTCGGGTCGGACCACACATGAACGAACGCGGCATGCGAATTCTGGCTGTCCTGGATGCGGTAGCTGATCGGCTCAAAACGACTCAGACAGCCGTCGCCATCGCCTGGCTGCGCGATCGGCCTGCCATTGCAGCGCCCATCGCCAGCGCGACCAGCCTGACGCAGTTACAGGATCTGCTCGACGGAATGCGCCTGGAGTTAGACGGCCAGTCGATCGCCGAACTCGATGCGGTCAGCACACCCTGAAAGCGCGGCAGCCGCGCTCAGGCCCGCCCCTCCGCAAATACGATCGGCTCCTCAGGCTCAAACATCGTTGGATAAAGCTGGTATTTGCGCGCCCCGGCCATTGACGGATATAATTACCGGCTTTGCTAGATCCAGAGCCACAGGAGCTCTTCATGGCCCGAGTATGTCAAGTTACTGGTAAATCGCCGATGGTCGGCAACAACGTTTCGCACGCCAACAACAAGACCAAGCGTCGCTTCCTGCCCAATTTGCAGCAGCGTAGACTTTGGCTTGAAAGCGAGAAGCGGTGGGTGCGTCTGCGCCTGAGCAATGCGGGCCTGCGTCTCATCGACAAGAACGGGTTAGAGACCGTGGTTGCCGAGCTGCGCGCCCGCGGCGAAGCGGTTTAAGGAGTCTGAGCCATGCGTGAAAAGATCAAACTCGAGTCCACGGCTGGCACCGGCCACTTCTATACCACTACGAAAAACAAACGCACCATGCCCGAGAAGATGGAGATCAAAAAGTTTGATCCCGTTGCCCGCAAGCATGTGGTCTACAAAGAGACCAAGATTAAGTAAGGTGGTTTGCCCTATTGGCACTGACGACGCTGATCGTCGGTGTGGTGAAAAAGCCCGCGAAATGCGGGCTTTTTTTCGGCCGGCTAGGCGGCCGTCGGAGCGTAAGAGCGCACCCGAAGGGCAATCGACTGCAGGCTGGGCAGCCCACTGGTCTCAGCCCGCTGACACCATTGCTGCAGCATATGCACCAGCTGCTCGCGCGAACGATTAGAACGTTCCCAGATGGTTGCAAGTTCCTGCCGCATTTCAACCAGCAGACTGAGCCTCTCACTGGCGGCCAATACCTTGCCGAGACTGGCACGCTGATCGCCACTCCATCGCCCTGAATCGCGATGCAGCCAGCCGCTGGCCGCCTTCAAGAGGGCTCCCTCTGGCTTGTGCTGAGTACTGAGTCGGCGAGCCTCTTCGGCACACACCGTACGAAGCGACCGCGCAAACTGCTGCATGACGTCGTAACGATGGGCAATCAAAGTCTGCAAGGCATCAAGATCGATCGTGGGGCGCAATTCAGCCAGCTTGGGCGTAGGCGCCACTTTCTTGACACGGGCCAGGCGAAACACTTCAAGTGTGCGTATGTACAACCAGCCAATATCGAACTCATACCAGCGATTGGACAGCTTGGCCGAGGTGGGGTACGCATGGTGGTTGTTGTGCAACTCTTCGCCACCGATGAGGATTCCCCACGGAAAAATATTGGTACTGGCGTCGGGGCAGTCGAAGTTACGGTAGCCCTTGGCATGTCCTAAACCATTGATGACACCTGCCGCCAGCAACGGAATCCACAGCATCTGCACACCGAACACAGCCAGACCCAGGACACCAAACAACGCGACATTAAGGACAAGCGCCAACAGAATACCCGCCGTGGGGTAGCGCGAGTAAACCTTACGCTCAATCCAGTCATCGGGCGTGCCATGGCCGTATTTCTCAATGGTGTCGCGATTAGCGGCCTCGCTGCGGTAAAGCTCGGCACCTTCGAGCAGCACCTTGCGCAAACCCCAGCGAACCGGGCTATGCGGATCGTCGCCGCTCTCGCATTTGGCGTGGTGTTTTCGGTGGATAGCCGCCCACTCGCGCGTGATCATGCCCGTCGTGGCCCACAACCAAAACCTGAAAAAGTGCGAAACCACCGGATGCAGATCGAGCGCCCGATGGGCCTGGCAGCGATGCAGAAAGACCGTTACACCCGCGATGGTGATGTGGGTGACCACCAGCGTGAAGAGCAGCGTCTGCCACCAGGCGAAGCCGAGCAACCCCTGGTCAAGAAAGTTCAACACCCAAGACAAAACCTGCGGAAGAAAAGCGTCAGACATGAGTTTTCAAACAAACCGGGAGGCCCCTGAAGCTGCTAAGTGTAACCGGCACCTGGCCAGCTGGCACCATCTTTCTGCGGACAGCCATCGGCCGGGCAGGGTTGATCGGCCATCGGGCGGGTGGCTTTTTGCGCGGAATCAAGAGGCGGCCTGCGCTCGGCGCCACCGGACGCCAAAAAATCCGTCCGTGCCATGACGCTCGGGTGACAGGGCTAGCAAACCCTCAAAAAATGCGTCCGAAGCAAGCGCCAGGCCCTGCGCCCCTAGAACTTCGTCGGCTGGTTCGCGCTGGAAGGCTGGGTAGGTTGCTTCGAACCAGGCAACATTGCCGATATTTTCTTCAGCGAGCAGACTGCAGGTACCGTAAACCAAGGCCCCGCCTGGCTTCACCAGTCGGGCAGCCGCTGCAAGAATTCCCCGCTGCTCAAGCACCAGCCTGTCAACATCGGCCGGCTGCATGCGCCACTTTAGCTCCGGGTTGCGCCGCAACGTGCCGGTACCCGTGCAAGGCGCATCGACCAGAACGGCATCAGCCCGGCCAGCAAGCTTATTCAGGCGCCCGTCGCTCAGTCCGTCAATAGCCAGGGGCTGAACATTGGTGGCGCCCGAGCGCAGCAGACGCGGACGAAGGCGCTGCAGGCGCGCCACCGACACATCGACCGCAAAGATCTGCCCGAGCGAGCGCATGGCGGCCGCCAGGGCTAGGGTCTTACCGCCTGCGCCGGCGCACAGATCAACCACAGTCTGCCCGCGCCGCGCGCCGACTAGTGCCGCCAAGACTTGGCTGCCTGCATCCTGCACCTCGACCCAGCCGTCTACAAATACGGGGCTTCGCTCAAGTGCCGGTCGGCCATGCACCGCGAGCGCGCCTGGCAGCCAGTCCAGTTCCTGTACTTCGATGTCTTCCCGCGCAAGCGCCGCAAGCACATCCGCGGGTTTTGCCTTGAGGCTGTTTACCCGCAGATGCAGGCTTGCGGGCTGAAGCAAGCTCGCTGCCAAAGCCGCCCTCGCCTCAGGAGACCTTGCCACACCCAGCGCCGATAGACCCAGGCCCTCGTATAGCCAGTCGGGCAAGCTGTACCGAACAGCATCGGACAGCGTGTGCGGCGAAACCCGCGTCACCCGGTCAAGCCACTCCTGCTCGGTCGCTGAAGGCGCAGCCAGCAGCGCCGCCGGGGGCATTGCGACGCCTCGCCGGGCTAGTGACAACAGCGCCAGCCGCCTTGCCAGTGTGCCCGCGCCACTATCCGCCAGATGCCCGTAAAGGCGCCTATTACGCAGGACGTCGAAAAGCGTCTCGGCCACCACACCACGATCGCGTCTACCCATCTGAGGATGGGCACGAAAGAAACGATGTAAGAGCAGGTCGGCGGGCCCCGTAAGCTCCAGAGCCTGCGCGAGTGCCGCAACCAGCACATCGGGGCCCTCGGAGCGCCGCGCTACGCCCTGTCGGCTCTGCGGCCGACGAGATTCGCGCTTCAAGCGTCTTCCCACCAGGCCTGCGCTTCGTGCATGCCAGGGTTCATCAGCTGTACCCTAGGCCCGTCGATGCGAAGCCGCCCTTCACAGTGCCAGCGCACCGCAGCCGGATACAGACGGTGCTCAAGGGTCAGAACTCGGGCGGCCAGCGAGGTCTCGTCATCATCGGGTCGAACGCTCAGTGCGGCCTGGGCAATAACCGGCCCGGCGTCGAGCTGAGCAACCACATAATGAACCGTGGCACCGTGCAATTTAACGCCTGCCTGGAGCGCCCGCTGGTGCGTATTGAGACCGATAAAGGCGGGCAGTAGAGACGGATGAATATTCATCACTCGGCCCGACCAGCGCTCGACGAAGGCGGCCGGCAAAATACGAAGATAACCGGCCAGCACGATCAGATCGGGCTGCAGCGCCTCGACGGCCTGCGCCATCGCGGCCTCGTAAGCGGCCCGACTGGCATGAGCGCGTGCGTCAACCAGGATGACATCCAGACCCATCTCACGGGCACGCACCTCACCCTGAGTATCCTGCCGATCGACGATCACCGCCACAATTCGGGCCTGCCAGCCCTCCCGCTCACAGGCCTGCGCGATCGCCATCATGTTTGAGCCGCGCCCGGAAACCAGCACCACGATTCTTTTCATGGCGCGGATCATAACTCTTATAATTCATAGTTTTGCGCGGATAGACCGCCCTTGATCAGTCAGTCTTCGACGCTGCACGGCGCGGCCTCTTTCGCCGTTTCTGTTTCGCTTCATTGACCACCGTACCTTCATGCAGGTCTTTCATCGTTTGCCTTGCCCGTCAAGTCGCATCGACTGCGCGCTCACCATCGGTAACTTTGATGGTGTTCATCGCGGACATCAGTCGGTGCTCAAACGGCTCGCCGAGCGCGCAGGGGCGCGCGGGCTACCCGTGAGCGTGCTCAGCTTTGAACCCCACCCGCGCGAGTACTTCGCACAGGCGGCGCGCGGTCGCGCGCAGGCCAATCAACCGGCGGCGACAGTCCAAACAGTCGCGACAGCCACGGGGGCCTCCACAGCACCAACAGCCTCGACTCCAGTTCGTATCCAAGGCTTACGCGATAAGGTCGCTGCGCTGAGCGCCGCGGGCGTGCATCGACTGGTGCTCGCCCGCTTCAATCAGGCGATGGCGGCATTGTCGGCCGAAGACTTCGTGCGAGACGTTCTGATCGACGCGCTTCGGGTGCGTGAACTGATCGTGGGCGACGATTTCCGATTCGGGCGCGACCGCCGTGGTGACTACGCCATGCTGCAGGCCTTTGCCCACGACGGCGCGTTTAATCTAAGCCGCACGGACACGCTGGCCGACCACGAGGGGCGTATTTCCAGCTCGGCTGTACGCAAGGCACTGGCCAACGGCGATCTGGCGCGCGTGCGAGACCTGCTGGGCCGACCCTACAGCGTCAGCGGCCACGTTCTGCACGGTCGTAAGCTCGGGCGCGAACTAGGCTTTCCCACCCTCAATTTACGGGTGGCCGGTCTGAAGCCCGCACTCAGCGGTATTTTCGTGGTTCAGGTGCACGGCCTGGCCTCGCAGGCTTTGCCGGGCGTGGCCAGTCTAGGCACGCGTCCCGCTGTCGAACAGAACGGCCGCTTTCTCCTCGAAACGCACGTCTTTGATTTTTCGCAGACGGTATACGGCCGCGTCGTCAGCGTCGAGTTCATGGCCAAGCTGCGTGATGAAGCGAATTACCCTACGCTCGATCTGCTGCGAGCGCAGATTGACCAGGACGCCGAGCAGGCTCGCACCTGGTTCGAGCAGCATCCGCGCACCGCGACGCGGGCATCCGCAATATACGCTCCCGAGACAATCAACGATCACGCCTTAGCCGATTGCGCGCACCGACCGACTCCGACGCCCGGTG
>JBDLQY010000189.1:0-27290 GCA_039800325.1 Pseudomonadota bacterium
CCGGATGCGCCGCCACGTAGGGCACGTCAAGCTCGGCGAGCATCGCCTCGGCGGCTTGCGCGTCGTTATACGCAGGCCCACCAACCAGCGAAAACCCGGTCAGCGAAACCACCGCATCGACCATGGCACGGCCCTGACGATCACGGAAAAACGCGTTAACGGCGGGGCGGGCATCCAGACCCATGGCAAAGGCAGGTATGACCGACAGACCCCTTGCTTCGAGCGCCGCGATGACGCCGTCATAGTGCGCAGAATTACCAGCCAGCAGGTAAGAGCGCAGCATGAGCACGCCCACCGTGCCACGCTCACGGCCCGACGTAGCCGCGCGCGGCAAGCGCTCGGGTGACTCAGAGATCCGGCCTTTCATGCCGGGGTGGTAAACGCCCAGCTCGGGGTATTCAACGGGATCACTTGCCGACAGGCGGCCTCTAAGCCCCTGCCGAGTTCCCGCTGCATAACGGTTGACCAGACTGGCCGTCAGATTAACCAGGTTGTCTTCTGAACCACCCAGCCAGTACTGCAGGCTGAGGAAGTACAGGCGCAGATCTTGAGCGGTACCGGGAATAAACCGCAAAATACGGGGCAATCGTCTGAGCATGCTCATCTGGCGCGCGCCCGAACCCGCCGCGCTTGAACCAGACTTGTCCCCACCGCGCAAGCGCTTCAGAAACGCCAGGGCGCCACCTGCAGGTTTGCCCATGTCGAGCTTACCCATGCGCGTGAGGCGTGTGACCTCAGGCGCGGACATCAGGCAAACCACTGCATCTGCCTGCCCTCGACGCGCCTCAATCGCGTCGAGCACCGGCATGAAGTGATCTTCCATGAAGAGCATGGTGACCACCAGAATATCGGCGCTGGCGATGGCCTCGCGACACGCCTTTAAACGATCAGTACTGGCTGCGAATTCAGAGGCAGCATGCATCTCAAGTCGTAACCCGGGTAACGATCGGGCCAGTCGTGAGGCCGCCACTGCGCACGCAGAGGCGAGATGGGTATCCATGGTGACGATGACCATGCGCAACCCGTGCACGCGATCGGCGGTCGTTGTGCGCATACGCTCAGCGACCATAATGTGCCTTAGCCTCATAGAGCGTATCGCGGGAGATGCGGGCAATGCCTCGCTCCTGTGCGAAACGCTCGGTGTTACGTCGCGCCTTACCACGCACAAAGAACGGAATCTTGCCGAGCTCTTTCTCAGCTTCAGACTCCCAGACCGGTGTGGCACTGGAACTGGCCGCAGAGGCACTGGACTGCCCGGAGGGAAGCGCCTGTGCAACCGGGCTGGATTGCGCCGTGGGGCTGACGACATGAATAGGCTGCCCGGTGGCTGGCGGTGCTGGCTGCCCCAGATGGGAGGCTGCAGCGCCTTCATGAAACTCGAAGTCTTCGCGGAACATGCCCAGCAGGTGCTCCTCCAGCCCCATCATGAGCGGATGAACCCAGGTATCAAACAGGACGTTGGCGCCCTCATAACCCATTTGCGGCGAATGGCGCGCTGGGAAGTCCTGCACGTGCACCGGTGCGGAGATGACAGCGCACGGCACCCCCAGTCGCTTGGCAATGTGTCGCTCCATTTGCGTACCGAGCACCAGGTCGGGCTGCAAGCGGGCGACTGCCGCTTCAACTTCGAGGTAATCGTCGGTAATGAGCGCCTCAAGGTCAAGGCGGGTTGCGAGCTCGCGTAACTCACGCGCGAATTCGCGGCTATAGCTGCCAAGTCCCACCACGGTGAAACCCATTTCTTCGCTGGCCACACGCGCTGCGGCCATGGCATGGGTAGCATCGCCAAACACGAACACGCGCTTACCCGTGAGATAGGTGGCATCGACCGAGGCCGAATACCAACCCGACCGCATGGGTGACGAACGACGGCATCGCTCGATCGCCGCTTGAGCATCAAGCCCAGCCAGACCCGCGATCTCCGCAATGAAGGCGTCGGTTGCCTGCACGCCAATGGGCACCTGTCGCGTAAACGGTTGTCGATGATTACGCTGCAGCCAGCTGGCTGCCAATCCCGCTGTCTCGGGATACATCACTACATTGAAATCGGCCTGCGGCAGACGCGCCAGATCGTCGGGCGCTGCACCCCACGGAGCCACGACTGAGACCTCAATGCCAATGCCCTCAAGCAGACGCAAGACCTCCTGCAGATCATCGCGATGCCTAAAGCCCAGCGCGGTCGGACCGAGCACGTTGCAGCGTGGCCGCCGCTGCGTCTTGGGCGTACCGCGCATAAGCTCGGCCGAAGACTCTGGTGGGCTATTTGTAGGGCTGAGCGGCTCGGCCGAGGCGCCAGCCCCGCGCACCGAAGCCCCTCCGGTGGCCGGTGCCAGCGCCCGGACCATCTGTAAAAAAGTCTCGGCTGCGCCCCAGTTTTCCTTGCGTTGGTAGCTGGGCAGCTCAAGCGGCACAACAGGTATAGGCAACTGCAGCGCTTCGGCAAGGCCACCGGGGTCATCCTGAATGAGCTCGGCTGTGCATGAGGCGCCTACCATCAGCGCACGGGGCGAGAACCGCTCATAGGCCTCGCGCGCGGCACGCTTGAAGAGTTCAGCGGTGTCGCCGCCCAGGTCACGTGCCTGGAAGGTGGTGTACGTAACCGGCGGGCGCGCATCGCGGCGCTCAATCATGGTAAACAGAAGATCGGCATAGGTATCGCCCTGTGGCGCATGCAGCACGTAATGCACATCACGCAAGGCTGTAGCCACCCGCATGGCGCCCACATGAGGCGGCCCTTCGTAAGTCCAGAGGGTGAGCTTCATGAGACCAGCCTCATCGGAATGCGAGCGGCCTGCCGAAGCCCGCCGATGCGTTCACGTCGCGTAAAAGTACGCGCGAAGAGCTCGGCCAGATCACCCGCCTGCTCATAGCCGTGTATAGGGCTGAACACCAATTCAATGGACCACTTGGTTGCCTGACCCTGCGCTTCAAGCGGATTGGCAAGCCCCAGTCCACAAACGACCAGATCAGCCCCAGCCGTGCGCAGGCGATCAAGCTGCCGCTCAAGGTCCTGTCCCTCTGAAAGCTGCACATCTGCGGGTAGCAGACGCAGTTCAGCATCGAGGTGCGCCCGATGAAGAAACGGCGTGCCGACCTCAACCAGCTGCATGCCCAATTCGCGTGCAAGAAATCGGGCCAATGGAATCTCAAGCTGCGAATCGGGAAAGAAGAAAATACGCTTACCCTCAAGCACCGGTCGGTAGCGGGCAACCGCTCGACGGGCACGATCGCGCGGCGCTGCAATGACGTTCTGAAGCCGCTCTGGGTCGATTGCGTAGGCAGCAGCAGCTGCTGCAAGCCAGCCCGTTGTGCCCTCTTCACCCAAAGGAAACGGCGCAGAAATATGCGTGGCGCCGCGGGCTTCTAACGCACGTGCGGTATCGGCAAGAAACGGTTGCGCTAACAGAAAACGAGTGCCGGGGCCGATAGACGGAAGCGATGCTGCGCGGCGCGGGGGAAACGCTTGCACATCGGAGATACCCAACCCTCCGAGCAGCTCGCGTAATTGATCTTCCACTGCGTCGGGAAGGCAACCCACCACGAGTAACAAAGGCTCCGGCATATCGCGATGAGGCATTTGGTCGACCAGGGCCGCAAGGCAGGCGTCCTCACCCTGAGTGAACGTGGTTTCAATGCCGCTACCGGAATAATTGAGCACCCGTGTGGATGGAAGGTGACGCTCGGACAAGCGCTGCGCCGCGCGCCCCAGATCAAGCTTAATGACCTCGGAAGGGCAGGAGCCCACCAGGAATAGCAGACGAATATCGGGTCGCCGCGACAGCAGCTGGTCCACCACGCGGTCAAGTTCTTCGTTGGCATCGGCAATGCCAGCCAGGTCGCGGTCGTCGATGATCGCAGTGCCAAAGCGGGGCTCAGCAAAGATCATGACCCCGGCGGCCGACTGCAGCAGATGCGCACAGGTACGCGAACCCACGACCAAAAAAAATGCATCCTGAATTTTGCGATGCAGCCAGATGATCCCGGTTAGTCCACAGAAGACTTCACGCTGCCCCCGCTCGCGAATAAGCGCGCCGGCCGGTTCGCCTGGAATGCGTGCATTCATGGTGCGAGCCCTGAGCCCGAAGCACGGGCGCACTGATTGACGCTGCTGCCCGAGGCCTGTGCCCTCTCGAGACGGGCACGTCTGAGCTTCCAGAGGAATTGCGCCGCATTGATCGCATAGGCTGCGTAAGCGGCCAGCGCCAACGCCATCTGAGAAGGCACACTGAGCCAGCTTTCACCGCGCACCCACGCCACCACGACTGCCAGATGCAGGGCAATCACCAGCATGCTGAATACGTCTTCCCAAAAAAACGAGGGTGCAAACAAAAATTGCCCAAAAACAACTTTTTCCCAAATCGCGCCGGTGATCATGATTAATAACAGCACCACTGTTTTGACAAGGACAGACATCAACGCGACTTGCGCCCCTTCTCCGGTGGCGAGGTAGCGCGCAATCAGCGCGACGCTGATCACAAACACGAGAAACTGAAGAGGTGCGAGCACGCCCTGCACCAACGTCCAGCGCGTGGCATCGCGCCTGAGTCGCTCCTCAGGCGTGTAAACCGGTCGTGCCGCCAGCGCCTGACCTAGGCCGGGCACCTGGCTCGCCAACGTGCGTGACATCCTGTCGATCTCCAGTGCGCGCCCACCATGAACGCGCTCTGCAGTCACTGTAGGCCGCACCCCGAATGATGTCAACTCTTCCTGACGTCATTTGTCCTTGACAGACCAGAACAAATTCCCGATAGTGATGCCCTACGACGCACTGTCCTGGACATACAGTCACTGACACCTGCCCGCCCCCTGCGCACCATGGAACACCGCACCCGCCAAAGCCCTGAATTCGCTGGACACCACACCGAAAATCCGGATGATGGGTTTTCGGGGAAGACTCACGCTCCCCACCGACAGCATCTGGCCTACACCAACTCGGCAATGGCCCCTGCCGCTCGGAATGCTCGCAGGGAGAATCGGATGTCAAGCACTTACCCTCGGGGCAAACATGCCACCGACCAGCCGTTATTTGACGTGCTGATGAGCGAGGTTGTGCCCCGACTCGTCAAGCAGGGGCGCTCCGATGTAACTGGCCTGCAGGCAGCATTCAGCTCTCGGCTCGGGCAAGAGCCTGCCCTCGAGGCACCCTCAGTCGGCGACGGGCCTTGGGCCTCGCAGGCTGCCGAACTTGCACGCATCGCGATTCATGAGGGTTTCGACGCTTGCGCACGCTTCGTACTCGAATTGCGTCGCGAAGGGCTGAGCATCGAAGCGCTGCACCTTGATCTCATACGCCCCGCTGCGCGTCACCTGGGCGTAGCCTGGTGCCAGGACAGCTGCCACTTTAGCGAAGTCACCATTGGAGTCGGACATCTTCAACGTTTGCTCAGCGAGTCTCTGGACGAACTCCACCGCGAAACGCAGGACCGCTCCCCTCAGCCGCGCGAGTTCACACCGGGGCAGCGATCAATCCTGTTATGCACCCTGCCGGGCTGTCAACACCGCCTCGGCATGCAAATGGTCGGAGCCTTTTTTTCCCGCGACGGCTGGCATACCCGAATCGCCCACGCCGCCGATGAGGCGTCGCTGCTTCGTGACATCGCTCAGATGCGTCCGAACGTGATCGGGTTGTCCCTGGGTTCCGAGCGAGAGCTTCGGCGTGCCGGAGCGTTTATACAGCGAGCCCGTGAAATCAGCCGCGACTTTGCGCCTGCCATCATGATCGGTGGCCCGGCTGTCTCAGTATTTCCAGTACTAGCGGCTCGGCTCGGCGCAGACTTGATCTCAGGAGAAGCCCCCGAGGCGATCCGGCAGGCTAACGCGATGATGAAGGATAAGTTCGGTGGGACACTCTGAAAAGAGCGGTGGCAAACTCGCAGCGCTCGATGCTGAGGCGAGCGCGGCGCTGCTTCAGGCGTCGGCCGATGTCGCGCTCGTTCTCGACGCAAGCGGCGTCATCCGCAGTGTATCGGTCGGCTCGGAAGACTGGCCGCGCGAAGATCAGCCGCACTGGGTCGGACAGCCCTGGGCCCAGGTTGTCACCAGCGAAAGTCGTCCCAAGATCGAAGAAATGCTGCGTGACGCCGTGCAGGGTAAGCCCTCGTCTCGCTGGCGCCACATCAATCAGATTGACGCATCTGGCCGCGACATTCCGCTTCTCTTTTCTTTGGTGCGACTGGGCAAAGACGGTCAGATGGTGGCCGTTGGTCGAGATCTGCGGGTCGTGGCTGGTCTGCAGGCACGCCTCATCGAAGCCCAGCAGCGCATGGAAGATGATTACCTGCGACTGCGGCGCCTCGAAAACCGCTACCGTCAACTCTTTGATGCCATTCGTGACCCCGTCCTGCTGGTCAACCCTTCGGGGGCGTCCATCCTCGAAGCCAACCGCGCAGCAGCCCTTTACTTTGGCGTAGACCGTGCCGAGCTCGCCGGCCGTAGCGTCGAGGCCTTCCTGGGCGTAAAGGCTGCCAGTGTGCTGCGCGTTTGTATCGAGCAGGTGGTGGGCTCTGGCCGCCCCGCTGAGCTCACGTTGCGCTTCACGCAAGACCAGCAACCCGCTCACCTGTTTGTCTCCAGCCTTCGTCAAGACAATGACACGGTGGTCCTGCTTCGTCTCGAACCTGAGTCGCGTATGGCCTTCTCGGGCGAGGACGTACTGCTGCTCGAGGCTATGCGGCAGCTCACCGACGGCATGGTGCTCACCGATAGCAAGGGCGTCATCCGCAGCGCAAATCCGGCTTTTGTTGACATGATTCAGATGGCACACGCCGGACAGGTCATTGGCGAGCCGCTCAACCGCTGGTTGGGCCGGGCTAACACCGATCTGCTGGTGCTGATCAACAGCCTTACTCAGGGCGGCACCATCCGGTTGTTTTCAACCAAGCTGGTTGGCGATACGGGTATTGCCGTACCCGTCGAAATCTCCGGCGTCGCGCTCACCACCGACGCTGAGCCGCTACTCGCTTTTGTGGTGCGCGACACGGGTCGCCGGCTTGGCAGCGAACCTCAGCCCAGCGCCTTCACGCGCTCCAGCGGTGATCTGGCGGCACTGGTCGGGCGTATGCCACTGAAAGAAATCGTGGGTGAAACCGTTGATCTGATCGAGCGGCTGTGCATCGAGGAGGCTCTCAAGATCACCCGCAACAACCGCGCCTCGGCCGCCGACATGCTGGGTCTGTCCCGGCAGAGCTTGTACGTCAAGCTGCGCCGCTACGGTATCGACGGTCCCGAAGACGAAACCAGCGACTGAACGCGTGTCCATGCGCTGCCCGGTCGCGCTGGTGGTCCTCAGCCGCTGGCGAAGCGGGGCTCTTCTATGGGGGCTGTCAAGACTGGTATTCGGGGCACTGCCCCAGCGCCGGCCTCCGGGGCTTTTGTGGCGAAAGGTTCTCGGCAGTGGTCGTGAGGGTGGCTTTGGTCTGAATCCGGGCCTCGATCGCGGTGGACTGTTCTGTGTCTTCAGCGACGAAGAGCTGGGAAGAGAATGGCTTGCACACTCCGACACCCTGATGCAGTACCGGCATCACTCCGCCGAGTGGTTTGCGGCCTGTCTGCAACCGGTCAGCGCGCGCGGCAGCTGGTCAGCGCACACGCTGCCAGCCGAGGCCTCCCCCTTGCAACCTGAAGAGCGCCTGGCTGTTCTCACACGGGCATCCATCAAGCCCTCAACCGCAGCCCGATTCTGGCGTCATGCGCCACCGGCCGAGCATGATCTGGCTGCCGCAGCCGGCTGCCGGTTGGCCGTGGGACTCGGTGAGGCACCGCTGCTGCGGCAGGCGACGTTCAGCATCTGGGACAACACTGCGGCCATGGATGCTTATGCAAGATCCGGCGCACACCTGACCGCCATTCGCAATGCCTACCAGGGCGACTATTTCTCGGAGTCCATGTTCGTGCGGTTTCGGGTTCTGCATACCGAGGGCCGTTGGCAGGGGCAATCATGGTCCAACTTAATCGACTCGGTCCCGACCGATGAAAGCCCGACACCGTCGACGGGTACGGCTCTGCAAAGCGGTCACTCCCAGTCCGCGGCATGAACCCACATATCATCGGTTTGGGGACTGCATCGCGCGCCGAGCGTCACGTCATCGTGATCGGCGCAGGCATGGGTGGGCTTGCTGCAACCTGTGATCTGGCCCGCCAGGGCGTTCGTGTCACCCTTTTTGAAAGCGCTCAGGACCCCGGCGGCAAAATGCACCAGCAGTGGGTGGCTGGACGGCCGATTGACAGCGGCCCAACGGTGCTCACAATGCGTTGGGTATTCGACGATTTGCTGCAGGCCTGCGGTACGCGACTGGAGGAGGGGTTTCGTCTGCACCCCCTGCCAGTGCTGGCGCGTCACGCCTGGTCACCGGATGAGCGTCTGGACCTGTTCGCCGACCCCCATCGCAGCGCCGACGCCATTGCCGCTTTCGCATCACCCGATGAGTCGCGCCGCTTTTTGGCGTTCTGCGATGAAGCCAGACGCATCTATCAGCTTATGGAAGGCGCTTACATTCGCGCCAGCCGACCCTCGCTGATTTCCATGGCTTCTGATCTTGGCCTTCGCGGGGTCGGCATGCTCTCCACGTTGGGCCCGTTTGCCAGTCTCTGGCGCAGTCTGGGGCGACACTTTAAGGACCCCCGGCTGCGTCAGTTGTTTGCCCGCTACGCAACGTACTGCGGCGGATCACCCTGGTTATCGCCAGCCACACTGATGCTGGTAGCGCATGTAGAGATGTGCGGCGTATGGGCCGCGGAAGGTGGCATGCAGTCGGTGGCCCGCAGGCTTGCGCAGGTGGCGCAGGCGCTCGGAGCACATCTGCACTTTCAGCAGCCGGTCGCGCAGATTCTGGTGCGGGGCGGTCGCGCCTGCGGGGTACGTCTGCAGGACGGACGAGAAATTCAGGCCGATGCGGTGATCTTCAACGGAGAAGCGCAGGCGCTATCGCAAGGCCTTTTAGGAGACGATGCGCGCACTGCTTCGCCAAAGGCTGGCAGCTTGTCGCGCTCGCTATCTGCGCTGACCATCGCCTGGTGTGCGCGCACCGACGGCTTCGAGCCCAGCTATCACAACGTCTTTTTTCAGCCAGACTATGCCCGCGAATTCACCGATGTATTCGAGCACACGCGCCTTCCTGAGCAGGGAACAGCCTATATCTGCGCACAAGACCGCATGCCCGGAACGCCGCCCCCGGCAGACAAGGCCGAACGACTGTTTTTACTCATCAATGCCCCTGCCTGCGGAGATCACCGACCGCTTACCTCCGAGGAGATCGCGCAATGCGAGCGCCGCGTGTTCAAGCATCTGAATCACTGTGGTCTGCAACTCAGCCTGGAATCCGAACCGCGACTGATTCGCGCGCCCCAGCACTTTCATCAACGCTTTCCGGGCAGCGGTGGGGCGCTCTATGGGGCAGCCCCTCACGGCTGGATGTCGGTGTTTCGCCGGCCCTCCTCTCAGTCACAGATTCCGGGTCTTTTTCTGGCGGGGGGCAGCGCCCATCCGGGGGCGGGGGTACCCATGGCCGCCCTGTCGGGTCGCCTGGCGGCCGCAACCCTGATGGCACACCTCGATTCGACCAGACGGTCACACCGGGTTCGTATCTCTGGTGGTATGTCGACGGCGTCAGCGACTGCGGGCGACATGCCATCACCTTAATCGCTTTTGTCGGGAGTGTGTTTTCTCCTTATTACGCGTGGGCCCGCGAACGATCAGCGCGCAGTGGTACGCCCCTGAGCGCTGACGATTACTGTGCAATCAACATCGCTCTTTACAGCCCAGGACAAAATCGCTGGACCATGACAGAGCGAGCACAGCGCCACACTGAGCGCGATGCACGACGCTTTAGGGTCGGCCCCAGCGCAGTGCACTGGGATGGACGCGCGCTGCGCTTTGACCTCAATGAGCGCTCAGCACCCGTGCCACTCACCGTTCGGGGGCAGGTCCGACTGCATGCTGAACAATTCTTCAGCTTTCAGGCACCGCTTGATGCAGCCGGCCGCCATCGATGGGGGCCACTGGCGCCCAGCGCGCGTATCGAAGTCGACTTTGAATCGCCAAAGCTGTCCTGGCGCGGGCATGGTTACCTTGACTCAAACGAAGGCGATGAACCTGTCGAAAACGCATTCGAGTCATGGGACTGGGCACGCGCCGCTTTATCGGACGGTTCATGCGGTGTTGTGTATGACGCCAGACCCACCTCGGGAGCAGACCGTATCCTCGCCCTGCGCTTCAATACCGATGGCAGCATCAGCCCCTTTGATCCGGGCCCGCGACAGCGCATGGCGCGCACCGGCTGGGGTATTCGGCGACAGGCGCACTCAAGCGCTGACAGCCACCCACCGCGTGTAGCACGCAGTCTGCAGGACACGCCGTTTTATGTGCGCTCATTGATCGAAACCAGCATGGCTGGTGAGCGAGTGGTCGCCATGCACGAGACGCTGGAATCGCCGCGCCTGCGCTCACCACTGGTGCGACTAATGCTGCCGTTCAGAATGCCTAGACGGGGCTAAAACCGACTATCGCTGCGAGCGTTCGATCTGTTCGCGCTCGCGCTCGGCCACCGCGATAAACAGATCAATCATCCAGGCAGCCTTCTCAACTGCATTGCGCGGCGGCAGGCGATGGGTGGCACCGCAAGCGGCCTGTACAAGAAACTCAATCGCGGGCAAGGCCTTGTGACCGCGCGGCATTCGAGGCGCAGCCAACACGGTAGGCAGACACTGCAGCAGACGGCGTAATTTGCTTCGGCCGCTGACGACAGCACGGTGATTGACCGAATCGAGTCCGGCGCGATGAATTTCACGCCCGATATCGGCATAGATATGACGGGCGGCCAAAATCGCTGGACGACATCCGCGCGGTAATTCCCACAAGCCTTCTTCGGCGCGCCGATAAAGCGCCTCAGCGATGCCCAGAAGCCGGGCTACGACCTGAGCAATACCCGGGTTGAATTGCGGATTAGCCAGCCAGGCTGGCACATCAACGCCGGCCTCCTGCAGCCAGTCTAGCGGCAGGTAAACACGGCCCATACGCGCATCCTCACCGACATCGCGCGCAATATTGGTGAGCTGCATGGCCACGCCCAGCTCGCAGGCGCGTGCAAGAGCGCGCTGATCTCTTACCTCCATGATGAGGGCCATCATGGCACCTACGGTACCGGCCACGCGCGCGCAGTAATCGAGCAGATCGTCGACGCTGCGATAAGTGCGCCCCTGCGCGTCCCACTCGAAGCCCTCAAGCAAGGCCTGCGGAATGCTGCGCGGCAGGCGGTAGCGATGGACCACCCTGGCAAATGCTCGATCAGCTGAAATTGCAGCGGGCGTGCCGGCGTAAATAAGGTCGAGTCTTTCGTTGAGATTGGCCAGCGTTTCAGACGTGGCACCGCCAATGTCGACCGCGTCGTCTGCCACGCGGCAGAACGCATAGAGGGAAACCGCAGCATTGCGGTAGCGGCGCGGCAACAGCCTTGAGGCGGCAAAGAAAGACTTGGAGCCGTTACGCATCAGGGTGTTGATGTCGGCATCGGCCCCCCAAATGTCGCCAGGGCGAATGCCGGCCGCCTGAACACCACGCTCCGTTGCAGGACTGGCTGCCTGATGATTGTGCGATGCTTGAAGACTGGCTGTGTGCACGGCAATGGCCTCAGGCAGGAGCAAGTTGGGGTACGGTTTGCCAGGACCCAGCCGGCGGAATGATCTGGTCGAGCGCCTTGGCTGAGGTCAGCACCCCAGGGATACCGGCGCCCGGGTGGGTACTGGCACCGACCAGATACAGGCCCTTGATATCTTCACTGCGGTTATGCGGCCTGAACCAGGCGCTTTGCAACAATCGGGGCTCCATGCCGAAGGCAGCGCCCTTATAGGCAAGATAGCGTGTTTCGAAGTCGGCTGGCGTAAGCAGCCGCGAAGTGCAGATCTCGTCCTCAAGCCCGGGCAACACAGTCTGCGACAGGCTGCGTGCAATCGACTGGCGATAGGCCTCTGACCGCGCGTGCCAGTCGATGCCTGCATCCAGATGCGGCACAGGCGACAGCACATAAAAGGTATCGCAACCCGGTGGCGCCAGCGATGGGTCAGTGGCTGTGGGTCGATGCAGGTAAAGGCTGAAATCGTCGCTTAAGACCTTAGCCTCAAAAATATCGCGCAGCAGGCCCGCGTAACGCGGCCCCAGTAGGATCATGTGATGCGGCACATCCTCGTAGCGACGGCGTGTGCCGAAATACCACACGAAGAGGCTCATGCTGTAGGCGGCACGATCAATCTTTCGATTGGTCCAGGTGCGACGCGGCGCATCCTCCAGCAGGTGTCGGTAGGTCCAGGCGGTATCTGCATTGGACACCACGATGTCAGCATCCATCTGCTCGCCGCTGGCCAGCACCACGCCACAGGCTTGTCCCTGATGTACCCGAATACGCTTGACTTCAGCGCCCAGGCGAAGCTGACCGCCCTGATCGCGCAGTAAACCCACCAGTGCATTAACAATGGCGCCGGTTCCTCCCATGGCCGAAAAAACGCCGTGGGTGCGCTCAAGCGAAGAGATCAGGCTATAGACACAGGTGACCGACAAGGGATTACCGCCGATGAGCAGCGGATGAAAGCTGAACACCTGACGAAGCTTTTCACTGCGGAAATGCTGACAGGCCATGCGATAGATGCTGTTCCAGGCACGCATACGAACCATAGACGGCATCGCCGCAAACAGATCACCGAGCGAGTCAAAAGGCACGGTTCCCAGGTCTTCATAGCCCAGGCGGAAGCACTGATCGGCCTCACGCATGAAAGCGTCGTACCCAGGAAGGTCATCAGGGCTTAGCTGACGTACCGCTTCGCGCATACGCTGGGGGTCGCGGTGATAGTCAAAGTGGCTGCCGTCGCTGAAGCGGATGCGATAGCACGGCTGCATCTCAGAAAGCTGGACCTCATCCGCGAACCGCCGCCCGCACAGCGCAAAAAGCTCTTCGAGCAGAAACGGAGCGGTAATGATGGTCGGGCCGGCATCAAAGGTGAATCCGTCCTGACGGAACACGCTGGCCCGCCCACCGGGTTGATCGAGCCGCTCAAGCACCGTCACCCGGTAGCCCTTGACGCGCAGACGGATGGCTGCCGCCAGTCCACCAAAGCCACTGCCGATGACGATCGCGTGAGGGGACAGGGCGGATGAAGCAGGGTTGGGATTCAAGGCTGTGTCAGTTTTTTCGTTGTCAGTAGTGTAAGTTGCCGTTGACACTTTAAATTGTCAAGCAGAGAATTCAGGCATGACTGTCCAAGCCCGAACCCTTAGCGCACGGCCTTCACTCTCGGCCTTCGCCGAGCTGTTAAAGCCCATCACCTGGTTTCCACCGATGTGGGCGTTTGCCTGTGGCGTGATTGCCTCGGGTGCCTCGCTGAGCCAGCACTGGCAACTTGCTCTGCTGGGTATCATCCTGGCCGGCCCCATGGTCTGCGCCACCAGCCAGGCCGTTAACGACTGGTTCGACCGCGAGGTCGATGCCATCAACGAGCCGCATCGCCCCATTCCTTCAGGTCGCATGCCTGGCCGCTGGGGTCTGTACGTCGCGGTCACCTGGACGGCACTGTCACTTGTCGTGGCGACCGGTCTGGGACGCTGGGGTTTTGCCGCGGCGGCACTCGGCCTGGCTTTGGCCTGGGCCTACAGCATGCCGCCCATCCGACTCAAACAAAACGGCTGGTGGGGCAATCTGGCTTGCGGACTGTCCTACGAGGGACTGGCCTGGATCACAGGCGCCGCGGTGATGGCCGGCGGCGCCCTGCCGGACGGCAAGTCCATCACGCTCGCCCTTTTGTATAGCTTGGGCGCCCACGGAATCATGACACTCAACGACTTTAAGTCGATTACGGGTGACCGCACAATGGGCGTGCGCTCGTTGCCCGTCCAGCTGGGCCCCAACCGCGCTGCCCGCGTAGCCTGCTGGATCATGATCGTTCCACAGGGCGTGGTTGTGCTGCTGCTCTCTGCCTGGGGAGCACCTTTGGCTGCCCTGGCAGTCATGCTGCTGCTCATGGCCCAGTACGTACTCATGCGCCGCTTCATGGCTGCGCCAATCGGCCAAGCCCTGTTCTACAGCGGGTTCGGCGTACCCCTTTATGTATCGGGCATGATGGTCAGCGCGTTCGCCCTGCGCGCACTCGGAGGGCTTACGCCATGAAGCCGGGCTCGTCTCGCCCGCCAACGGCGGCTGATCGCTTCGGTTGGCTCAGCATCATCCGCCTGGGCCTGGTGCAAGCCTGTCTGGGCGGGGTCGTTGTGCTTGCCACATCTACCCTCAATCGCGTCATGGTGGTCGAGCTTGCACTGCCCGCCCTCGTGCCAGGCGTCTTGGTCGCCATGCACTACGTGGTGCAGCTGCTGCGACCGCGTATGGGCTTCGGCGCTGATCAGACCGGGCGGTGCAGCCCCTGGATAGTTGGCGGTATGGCCGTTCTCGCCAGCGGCGGTCTGCTGGGCGCCTATGCGGTGACCATCGTGCCAGCAAGCCTTGCCACGGGCATGGTGCTGGCTGTCGTCGCCTTTGCACTCATTGGGGCAGGCGTCAGCGCCTCTGGTACCTCTGTTCTGGTGCTGCTGGCCAAGCGCGTCAGCGATCAGCGACGAGCGGGTGCTGCAACGCTGGTGTGGCTCATGATGATTGCCGGATTTGCCATCACTGCGGGCACCGCCGGCAAGCTGCTTGACCCCTACTCGCCCGAACGACTGCTGCAGGTGGCCGCCAGCGTTTCGCTCATCGCGTTTATGTTGACCTGCTTCGCGCTTATTCGACTCGAGTCAGCGCCCCAGACTGCGCCCGACAGCCATGCGCTTGAAAGCCCCAGTACGCAGACCGCCAACGGCGAGGCCAACCCCGCGGCAAACTTTCTGGCCGCACTTCGCCAGGTCTGGCGCGAACCCGCCGCACGCCGCTTCACCCTCTTCGTCTTCGTCTCTATGCTGGCTTTCAGCGCGCAAGACCTCATTCTCGAACCTTTCGCCGGTACCGTCTTCGGGTACACGCCAGGACAGAGCACACAACTATCGGGGCTGCAGCACAGCGGCATCCTCATCGGCATGCTGCTGGTAGCCGCTGCGGGCAGCGGCCGCATTCTGGGCAGACGGCTGGGCTCTCTGCGGTTCTGGACAGTATCGGGCTGCATCGCATCCGCATTGGCCCTGGTGGGCCTGGTGCTTGCCGCGGTCGCGGGTCCTGGCTGGCCCCTCAACACAAACGTAGTGCTTCTGGGCGCTGCCAACGGTGCGTTTTCCATCGCTGCCATTGCGTCCATGATGCGGCTGGCCGGTGAAGGCACGGCACGCCGCGAAGGCACTCGCATGGGCTTATGGGGTGCGGCCCAGGCGATCGCGTTCGGTTTCGGTGGCCTATTAGGTACCGCATTGTCAGATCTCGCCCGCCTGGTACTCAACGATATCGCTCTGGCCTACGGAACAGTCTTCGCACTTGAAGCGCTGCTGTTCATCGTTTCGGCCCGTATGGCCTTGCGTATCCCCGACTCGCTGTCGCCCACTGCGCACCCTGCGACAAACGCGTCGCAACCGCCGGACGCAGTCCCCACCAACTCGGCCGGAGCCAAAAGCCCGGCGTCCCATCTGGCCGGCAGTTCAGCACTGTCGCAGGAGGCGATTCATGCATGAATATGATGTTGTAGTCATTGGCGGCGGCCCTGCCGGCGCGACGGCCGCTGACGATCTCGCCAAAGCGGGGCGCAAGGTGCTGCTGGTTGATCGCGCCGGGCGCATCAAGCCCTGTGGCGGCGCGATTCCGCCACGCGCCATGCAGGACTTTCAAATCCCTGAGTCCATGCTGGTTGCCCGCGCGCAATGCGCGCGCATGATCTCGCCCACTGACCAGCGCGTCGATATTCCCATTGAAGGTGGCTACGTGGGTCTGGTCGATCGCGATACCTTTGATGAATGGCTACGATCTCGAGCGCAGCAGCATGGCGCGCATCGCATCATCGGCAGCTTCGAGTCACTGCAGCAGGAAGATGACGGCAACCATGTAAAAATTCAGCTGCAGGTTCGAGCATCCCCTGGCAGTCGCGAAGAAACACCCTTAACCGTCAGAGCCCGCATCGTCATCGGTGCTGATGGCGCAAAATCTCGCGTAGCCCAGCAGGCACTTCCCGAGTCTGCCGCCAAGGGCCGCTTTGTCTTTGCTTATCACGAGATCGTTCGAGCACCCGGCGGCGAACAGAATGCATCAAGTGCAGGGCCTGACCACACCCCTGGACAAACCGCTCGCTCAAACTCTGCTCGCTCACTCGATTACGACCCTGCGCGCTGCGATGTTTACTATCGCGGCAGCCTGTCGCCCGACTTTTACGGCTGGGTGTTTCCACACGGAAAGTGCCTCAGTGTGGGCACGGGCAGCATGGACAAAGGCTTCTCGCTGCGTAACGCCGTCAGCGATCTGCGCAAGACTGCAGGTCTCGACACGCTGGAAACCCTCAGGCGTGAAGGCGCGCCCATTCCCCTGAAACCACTGCCCCGCTGGGACAATGGTCGCAATGTGGTGCTGGCAGGCGACGCCTCGGGGGTTGTGGCACCGGCCTCTGGCGAAGGTATTTACTACGCCATGCTGGGCGGCAGACTGGCCGCCGAGGCTAGCCTGCAATGTCTGGCCACCGGACAGGGACGCGCCCTGGCCAGCGCGCGTAAGCGCTTCATGCGAGAGCATGGCCGCGTATTTTTCATTCTTGGTCTGCTACAGCGCTTTTGGTATGTGAGCGACAAGCGGCGAGAACAGTTCGTAAAGATCTGTCGCGACCGCGATGTCCAGCAGCTGACCTTCGAGTCGTACATGTACAAGCGGCTGGTGCGAAAAAAACCTATGGCGCACGTGCGTATTTTCTTGAAGGACGTGGCTCACCTGTTGGGTATTGCACGCGCCTGAGGGTAACGATGGGTAACTCAAGCATCAGGACACTGCGCCCTGACCATAGCGGCCGCGCAATAAGCGGCCCTGCGCAAAGCGCTGTAACGCATAGGGAGCCAGCGACACTTCGGTAGGCACTCGTAGCGCAGCCTGCGCCAGCACGCGTCCAACCACGGGCGACAGCTTGAATCCATGCCCAGAAAAGCCATAGCCCAACACCAGGCCTTGCAGCTGCTCTACCGGTCCCAGAACTGGATTCCAATCGGGCGTCACATCGTAGACACCGGTCCACGCTGAGGCCAGCGCAGCTTCTCCAAATGAGGGGAAACGCTGCGTTACCTGTTCGCCCAGATCAGCGACAAAATCCATGGAAATATCGCCGGGCCGGTCGTCGGGCTCGGGCAAAGCTTCGCCGGGTGTGCCCTCGCTGACCAACATATCGCGTGACGAGTAGCTGCGCGCATACAACATGCCGCGCGACGCCAGATCTTTGAATACTGGCATCTCAGGCGTGTAGGGTCTGGCTCCCCGCAGCGTAAGCACTCGATGCCGCTCAGCCACCAGGGGGCAGGCGATGCCCGTCCAACGCGCAAGCTCAGACGTCCAGATATTCTGCGTACTCACGACCATGCCAGCCGAGATGCTTGCCTGCGCAGTTTCCACACCGATCACGCGTCCATTCGCGACCTGCAGCCCCTGCACAGTCTGCCCTTCAAGAATGCTCACACCCAAACGTCGGGCCGCCCGGGCAAAACCGGTTGCCACTAGATAAGCATCCGCAAATCCGGCTTCAGGCTCCCAGCCAATGAGAACTGCATCTTCGAAGCTTGCCAGCGGCATGAGCTCGGCGGCCTGCTGCTGCGACAGAATCTCGACTGCGATACCCATGGCGCGCTGCTGATCGAGCGAGGCCTCAAGCGCAGCGCGCTGCGCCCCCTCGGATGACACGATCAAATAGCCACATCGGACCAGTCCCGCCGATGCTTCGGGGTCATCCACATAGCCGGAGAAGTGCTCGAAGACCTTCCAGGAGCGACGCGCGAGCTCGACGTTTTCAGCAACCGAGTAATGCGTTCGCAGAATGCCACTGGACTGCGCCGTCGTACCCGCACCGATCTGGCGCTGCTCAAGCAGTACCACCCGGCCAGCCCCCATACGCGCAAGGTGGAACGCAACCGAGCAACCCACCACCCCGCCTCCGATGACCACCACATCGGCACTGTGCATCACAAAAAATCTCCTGTTAGAACCCTTGCTGTACTTCAGGTTCCGAAGGGTGCATTCAAGCGAACTGTTGCCAGGTTGAGTACGGCAGCAAAGCTAACCCAGGCGAGATAGGGCACCAGCAGCCATGCTGCACGACGACAGTAAGGCCACAGATGCACCATCAGCAGTACGATGGACAGCCACAGAAAAACAACCTCCATCAGTGCCCAATCGGGTCGCCGCAAAAAGAAATAGAGCCCGCTCCAGACGATATTGCAGACGGCGTTGATATTGAACAGCCAGACCAGCCGCCCGCGGCGGGCGGGTGTTTCGTCGGCTGCACGCCAGGCCCACACCGCGGCGACCGTGATCAAAATAAACAGCAAGGTCCAGGCCGGACCGAAGACCCAGTCAGGCGGTTTGAAGCTGGGTTGTTTAAGCGCGAAATACCAAGCGTCAAGGCGGGTAAGCGCACCACCGGTGAAGGCCACCACCAGTGTGGCGGCCGTGGCAATCAGAACATCAAGACGAATCCAGGGCTTCATGATGTCAGTCGCCCCGAGCTGCTGCGTTCAGGCCTGGCATGCCAGGCCAGGATGGCGATGATCGCACTGCCGCAAATAACGGTGGTTGCAAAGTGGCCAAACACCAGCGGCAGACTCAGCAGATTAAGCAGCCAGAATGCCAGCGGTCCGATCGGGCGCCCACAATGGTGCGTATAGGCCGCGCCCAGACCCATAATGGCAATGACAATACCTGCCAATGCGACAACAAAGCTCGCCACATCAAAATTTACGAACAGCAATGAAGGCGAAAAGACAAATGCAAACGGCACAAGCGCCTTTCCCATGGACAGCCTAAAAGCGGTCATGCCGGTGCGCATAGGTTCGCTGCGCGCAATTCCGGCTGCGGCAAAAGCCGCCAGCGCCACAGGCGGTGTGACATCTGCAAGTACCCCGTAGTAAAACACCAGAAAATGGGTCGCCAGTTGTGGCACACCCAGTTGTGCAAGCGCGGGAGCAACGATGGAAGCCAGGATGATGTAAGTCGGTGTGGTGGGCACACCCGAACCCATGATGATGCAAGCAATCGCGGTAAATAGCAGGCCGAAGACAATCGAGATCTGATTAAGCTCAAACCAGTTCATCACATCGAACCTGTCGACCCACTGCGCAATCAAGGCCGATAGATCAAGAACGAAGGCCGAGAATTTGAAACCCATGCCGGTCAGGGTGGTGATACCGAGCACAAAGCCTACACAGGCACATGCAGCACCTATGCCCAGCGCCGACTTGGTGCCCATCTCAAACCCCTGAATGAGCGCGCGCGGCGTAACAGCCAGCCCTGTCATGCGCCTACCCAGAGGGCCCAGAAGTTTAGGGATCCAGGAACACGCAACGGTCAGTGTGATACCCCAGAAAGCGGCCAAAAATGGGGTGTACTGCATGAGCAGTAGCGTCACCATGGCTATCAGCGGAATAAACAGATGCCACGAGCTTTTCAGCACCAAACCAATCGAGGGTATTTCGCTAGGATCCATGCCGGCGAGCTTTAATCGCCGGGCTTCAAGATGCACCATCCAAAGAATGGCCATGTAGTGCAGCGCCGCAGGTACGATGGCAATCAGAATAAGCTCGTTATATGGCACGCCGAGGGTCTCAGCCATGATGAAGGCTGCTGCACCCATGATGGGAGGCGTGATCTGACCGCCGCACGAGGCGCTCGCTTCTACAGCCCCTGCAAACCGCGGCGAAAATCCGACCTTTTTCATCAGGGGGATCGTCATGACCCCGGTGGTCACCGTATTGGCAATCGCTGATCCGGAAATCATTCCGAAAAGGCCCGACGACACAACGCTGACCTTGGCGGGCCCACCCGAGAAGCGGCCGGCCGCTATCGTGGCCAGATTCACAAATAGCTGCCCCAGACCTGTCAGCTGAGCCATGATGCCAAAGAGCACGAAATGAAAAACAAAGGTTGCCACCACACCCACTGGGATGCCGTAAATGCCCTCGGTACCCTTATACAAATGCGCCACGACGCGAGGCACACTGTAGCCGCGATGTGCCAGTCCCCCAGGAAGATAAGGCCCGAAGATGCCGTACAACACGGCCGCGACGGCTAGCAAAGGCAGAAAGATGCCCATGGTTCGACGCGCTGCCTCGAGCACCATCGCAATGGCAATCACACCAAACATCAGATCCAGCGGCGTATGCTGACCAGGGCGCTCAATAAAAATGCCCTCAAAAAAAATCAGCAGATACAGTGAAAAACTGGCTGCGGTGACCGCGAATACCCAGTCACGCCACGGAATGTGCTGATGACTACCGTCGTAAACCCGAAACGGCAATGACAGCGCAGCAATCGCGAACAACACCACGCCGAATGCAAACTTTGCCGCCACAGGCGCCTCTGCAGCCACCGGGTGGTTCATCAACCCCCAGCCCAAGAGCAGATAGAAGGCCCCCATGCCGGCCGACACAATCCACTCCCACGGACCCGGCAGCCGTTTCTGTCGCGGAAAGACTAAAAAACAAAGACCCAGCACCACCGAGAGGTGAATGGCGCGGTGCGCGATTTCGTTGTGCAGTCCAAAGCCCGCGGTGTAGTAATGCCAAGCCGACAGGCCGACGGCCAGTACTGCAACAATACCTGCCGACAAACCGACCAGTCGGCGAAAATTCGACTCAGGATCAAACTGTTCGATCAGACGATCAACTTCATCCTGGCTCGTGGCAGCGTCTCTGGAACTCATTCAGGGCTACTTTCAATCCATGGTGCCCGCATCGAGGCCTCGGGCTGATGGCATCATCGCGCCTGTACCGCGCAGTGCTCGGCTTCAAACAAAACGACAGACGCCCCCAGGCTGGACAAGAGCAACTCACCTTGAGGCAAGAGAACCCGCATGCGTTGCTCGTGCAGCGCCCGAACCACCAGCGGATCAACGCTTCGCCAAAGCACTAGCCGCTTGCGTGCGCCGTGGGTCTCCAGACGCTCACCCGGCCCGGCCGTCGAGGGCAGGCCATAACCCTCACCCTCGAACTCTTCCTCGACCAGCACAGGCGCCGGCGTGAACCGATAGCGATCGATCACCGTCGTTCCCAGCACCGAGTGTTCGAAGGCAATCTGAATCTGCAGATCTTGCGCAGGCAGCGACAAGCGGGTCAGCTCACGGCCACTTCGTGCATCGCTCAGGCGCACTTCGCAGGTGCCCGATGACGACCCACCCGCAGCCTGCGTACTCGCAGCCACCAGACCACCCCCAAAGATGATCGAGGCCGCGAGTATATGTCTCACTTTAGAACGCCTTTCTCGCGGAAATAGCGAGCCGCACCCGGATGCAGCGGCACACTACCCACCGCGGTCGCCGTGTTGAGCGAGATATTCTTACCCTGCACATGGACCTGCCCCATAATCGCCGTGTTTTCATACAAGGCCTTGGTGACTTCGTAGGCCGTGTTTTCGCTGACCCCATCATGGGCGGCCCAAACCGCCATGACTGCAATGGTGGGCACCGGGGCGCTCTGACCTTTGTAAGTGTTGGCAGGTAACTGTACCTGGGTGTAGAACGGCTGCTCTTTAAGCAGCGCTTCGATCTCAGGTCCGGCCAGCGGAAGCACCTTGATCGGATGGCTCTGCGCCGCGTCGGTAATCGCCGCTACCGGAATGCCTGCGGTAATCAGCGTGGCATCGAGATTGCCATCCTTAATCTTATCCATCGCTTGTGCGAACGACGAGCTGTCCTCTTTCACATCGCTGCGCGACAGGCCGTTGACCCGCAGCAGGTCTGTCACCAGCTGATACTGACCCGATCCGGGCGCACCCGACGAGATACTTTTGCCTTTCAGATCTTTCACGCTGTTGATGTTTGCATTGGCGCGCACCACCAGTTGCACGGTCTCGGGATAGAGCGCTCCGAGAGCACGCAGATTTTTGATGGGCGCATTGGCAAATTGCGCTTTTCCATTGAAGGCCTGGTCGAGAATGTCCGCAGCAACAAAGGCGGACTCAATCTCTTTAGAGCCCAGTAACTTGGCATTAGCAACCGAGGCACCGGCCGCTTCGGCTGTCGCGGCTACTTTCTTACCATCTACGGTCGCCTTATTGGAGATCAGCTGCGCCAGCATGCCACCCAAGGGGTAATAGGTACCACCCGTGCCGCCGGTGGCAATCCCGAAGAACACGCGCTGCTGCGCCAACGCAGTCGTCGCAGCGGCCGCAACCGCCACGCCAACCAGAACGTGTTTCCAGCGAAAAATCATCTTGAACTCCCGTTTAAGTCACTAAAAGGTACACGGGTTCAGGGCACCGGCAATATGCGCGGTGCCAAAACGTGCCCGGCCGCAAGGATACCGCCGCTCACCATGAAAACTAAAAGGATTTTCGCGTTGGGAGCGCCCGGGACGGATCAAAAAAAAGGCGCCTCCCGAAAACCGGGGGCGCCAGGCACAAGACACCGGAGGATGGGTAAAGAGCGGTGCCTAAAAAGGAGTGATCTCGCTAAAGGTTTAAGAGTGTTCGCGCAGTGCGATCGTCAAGTTTTCGCTCGCGCTTCAGCGACCGGCGCGCGTCAGGGCTGCCAGCGCTGCCGTTGCCGGATCGCTGAGCACATCAGCTCTGCGCACGGCACCTGCAGGCGCACGCTGTAACTCGGGGTGATGCTTAGCCATGGTGGCCCCATTAAGGGGTTTATTGACGCCCTGATGGCAGGTGGCACAGTTAACTTTCGCAATGTCACCCGTCGGACCCAACCGATTGGGCGGCTGTCCGGCCGTCAGCGGCACCATGAATGCGTTATTCAGTTCACGCACCATGCGGATGCCATGCCAGGCAGTGACACGCGCAGGCGGGCTTTCGGCCCACTCGGCCATTGATCGCGTGTTGTGGCAATGCGTACAGCCCACACCAAGCCCGTCGGACATATGCATCATCAGTCCGTGCGTCCATTCAGCCCGCATGAGTGGGGTTTGTGGCCCAGTCGGTAGCGCCGTCGTCGCACCTACGCGGATTTCTTCCTTGCCCAGCAGGAAAGGCGTAAAGGGATCGTACGGCAGCGAAGAATTGGCCACCGAGGCCTTTCCCGCCTTGTTTTGCCCATTGTCGTTACCCAGCATCCGGCCTGCGGTATCAGGTGACGGGTCGGCAAACCATTTTTGTGTGGGTACGTTGTTGCCACGGTGGCAGGTGTAGCAGGTAACCCCCGTATCAGCCACATGGTTCTTCCACCCCGCATTGATCGCCTGGGTCATCTCGGTCATTCGCCGCGCCACGACCTTGGTGTACAGAGAATCGTCAGCGAAGTTGGCCGGGTTATGGCAATAGGTGCAGCCCTGTTGCGGCGAAACCCAATTGGTCATGGCCTGCATCAGTCGTGTGAATTCGGTGACATGCAAATCGCCGAGAACCTTCACGTTCTGATAGATATCTTTGGCCTTGGGTCCAACGGCGACAGCGGGGGGCAGGGGGTCCGGCGCCACATGCAGCGGCGCATTCGCCTCGACAATGCGCGGGTTGATCACCTGTTCCATTCCGGTGCCGCGATACCCGACTTGTCGGGTCTCCATGGGTAGCCGTTCGCAGCCACTGAGCGCGGCCACGGCGATACAGGCCGCGAGGGCAAACCCCACTTGGCGAATCTTGAACATGTCAGAGCTCCTTCAGCGAACGAGCGCCGGGTCAATCACCGGGCCCCAGATGGCGGGATACGCAGGTGCCACGCCATGTTTGACCGCCCACAGGTACCAGTTGTCGACCACCGTACCGGTCAGCAGAATGCCGATGCCCCCGGTAATGCAGGTGAGAACCGCAAACCACCAGGCCCAGCGGTGTATGGATTCCATCGTGGCGTTAAAGCCCATGGTCCAGCGCCAGAACAGCGCCGCACGCTCTGAAGCGGTGCCCCGATCGACAATCTGTTCAATTTCACGCTCGCCGCCGTAGCGCGTCACCGCCAAAATGGTGGCGCCATGCATGGCAAACAAAAGCACCGAGCCATACAGGAAGGCAATCGACAGCATGTGGAACGGGTTGTAGAAAAGGTTGCCGTAGCGCAGCGAGAAGGCCGTCGTCCAGTCAAGGTGCGAGAAGATGCCGAACGGCACTGCCTCTGACCAGCTTCCCATCAGAACAGGTCGGATAAAGCCCAAAACCAGATACAACCAGATCGCAGCGGCGAAGGCCCATGGCACGTGTGTACCCATGCCCAGTGCGCGTGCGCGTCGGTACATGCGAACCCACCAGATCAGGATGGAGACCGTGATGAAGAAACCCGAGAACAACCACCAGCCGCCGTCATTCATGGGCGGCAGGCTAAGCCCGTATTTCGCCGGCGGTGGATCGACCGACAGCCAAAACAGCTGGCGGACGAACTCAATGGGGCTATAGTTGACCTGCACCAGCATGTTCCAGCCAATGGCGGTGAAGCCGATGAGAAAAAAGATCACCGCAGCAATACCCGTAAAGCCCAGGTATATGGGCCCGATCTGGGCGTTGCCCAGCCAGGCTGCCGCTTGCACATGCCAGGGTTCAGCCGGCAGACGTTCGCGGTTATCACGCTCACGTTGCAGGGGCACGCCCGGATAGGAAGGCGCGTCAACCCGCACCTGCGTAAAGAGGTTTTGATAATCGAACATACTGGTTCTCCGGCTTTTTCCGTCTACGACCAGATGGGTAAGCGCAACCACCAGCCCCACCACTCGGGCCAGCCACGTGTCCAGAACGGACCGCTGATTACGATGCACACCGCACTGAAGAACACAGCGGCCAGGGCCAGGAATAAGCCCAGTCGGTGAATGCCCAGCGTACCGATGGAGTATCCGATGGTGTCTCGGAAGAAGGTGTCTTCGTGCTCAGGCGTTTTGACGACTTCACCCTTGGGCGGGTTAGTCGCCGACAGAATGAGCGACCCGTGCAGAGCCAGCGCAAATGTGGTCGTAAAGAACAGCGAGACCGCAATCATGTGCGCGGGGTTGTAATGAAAATGCAGGAACTGATAGCCGACGTTGGAAACCCAATCGAGATGACTGAGGATGCCGTACGGAAAACCATGTCCCCAAGCACCTAACAGAAGGGGCCGTATGACCACCAGCGTGACATAGCCAAAGATGGCGAAACTGAACGCAAAAGGCACATGAAAACCCATGCCCAGCTTGCGACAGATCTCGACCTCGCGCAGGGCCCAGGACCCGAAGGCGCCGATCGCGCAGACGGTAATGATCTGCCAAAGACCGCCTTCCATAAGCGGCGCTAGGCCCAGTCCGTATTTCAGGTCGGGCGGAGCGATGTTGATCTGCCAGAGATTCCAGGTTGTGCCCTGGGACGCACCGTACAGAATCAGCGCAGTCCCCAGAAAGGCAAAGAAGATCGTGGTTATACCGAAGAATCCGACATAAAAAGGCCCAACCCAGAAGTCGAACAGATCGCCTCCGAGCAGCGTGCCACCACGCACCCGATATTTACGCTCAAAACTCAACATGGCCATTTGACCGCACTCCCCGCAATCTCGTCAGGGGCGGCCGACAGACGCCGGACCGCCACCTGGTTGCACCGGAACTACTTCTTGGCTGCAGCAGCGGCCTTGCTGGCCTGATACTGCGCCTGGCTCATACCGTCGAGCCAATTGAACGACTTGGTGCTCAGCAGGATGAGGTGAATCATCGCTGCCAAACCAAAGAGGAAAACGCCCTGCACGACCATTGCGCGAAGGGGGTCGTAAAGTTTCCATACACGCCACATACTTCAATCTCCTGTCAGATAAGGTGCGACATCAAGGTGTAAACCGCTGCCCTGACACCACCGATCAAGGTTCTGCTGCCCTCTGCGCCGGGTAGCCAAGAACGCCATGGAAGCAGCAACAGCTGCGCAATCAGTGCAAACACGAAAAAGGTGACGAAACTGACTGCAAAAACGATGCGATAAGCAAACGACACGCCTTTAGCATCGTCACGCAGTGAAGCGCTTGTCATGGGAGTCATGGTTATTCCCCAGCAGCAGTGGATCAGTGGAACCAGGGACGCCAGGCCCAGACCAGAATGTGCGCAATCACGGCAAGCGCCGTGAAGCCCACGAGGCCCTGCATGTAGTACGTGTGAAACTCTTGGGCTTCCTCGTCGGTCAGACCTGAAACGCTACTTTTATTACTCATGGGAGGATCTCCACAGAGGTGGCCTGGTGTGTTGCCACACCGACAGCCAACTCCACGCTGGGCCCGCGTGGATCAGGCAGCCGCAGCACCGCGCCACGACATTCTTGTTGCCCGGTTTTAGCCCGGGCGTATTCGAGGGAGGGAGGCAGGAAACTCGTGCGCGGTCTCATGCAGCCACCGCTAAATGAATTGCGTTACGCGCGGCTTCAACGCGCGCGGAGGTGACCCGGTCTTCACCGGCCTCTCGAGCTTCGCGCTCAGCGCGATCGCGCAGGCGTTTCGCCACGGATATTTGGATAAGCACCGGCTCAGCCGACACCAGTTCAGCCAGTCGGGCCTGCGCGGACTCGTCCCAGACCAGATTACGATGGTCGATGGCAGCCGCTGCAGTAGGTGTTGGATCAATTCGATCAAGCTCGCTACCCAGCGGCAGGATGTGAAACAGCGCGTCAAACAGCGCGTTACAGAATTCCTGCACCAGGTAGGTGGCACCTGCATAGCCCATAAATGGCGTACCGGTATGCCGTCGCACCAAAGCCCCTGGAAATGAGGCCGGCACGAAGGTGGCGCGCGAGCCCTTTTCGGCTAGATACATACGTTCGTTGTAGCTGCCAAACATGACTAAAGGCGGGCGCTCGTGGCACAAACGACGAATCTCGGCGTTGTCGGTTTTACCGCCCGGCTTTCGAGCAACCGCAAAATTGCAGGGCAGACCCAGCTCTTCTTCGAAGAAATTGCGTAGGCCGCGTGCATAGGTCTCGCCAGCGACAACAGCGAAGCTGGCGGTCGCGAAAAAGTCTTGCGTGACCGAGCGCCAGAGATCCCAGACCGGCTTGATCGTGGTGTGTTTTTCTGAGGCGATGAACGGTTCGGGGTCAAGACCCACGAGCTCGCCGAGAGCGCGAAGAAAGCGGGTGGTGCTCATCACGCCAAACGGCGCATACAGCCAGGGCCTGTCAATCGCTTCACAGAGTAATTGCCCGTATTCGCGGTACATGCAGACGCTGGCATCAGCCTCGGCTAAACGCGCGACATCGGCCAGGTGACTACCCAGCGGGAAAACCATGTTGATT
>JBDLQY010000190.1:0-4237 GCA_039800325.1 Pseudomonadota bacterium
GATATCCGATTATTTATGGGGTCAGGGGAAGGACTTCAACCAAGATCAGTAGCGAGCTTCGCCACAATCTTTCGTGCAGCGTCACCATTGCCATAGAGTTCAATGTCTCGCCCTTGAGCCCCGTGACTGGCCAGCACGGTCTCAACGATTCGGTCCACATCGGTCGGTGGAGTCAGACGGTTCCACCTCGTCTCAACCAACTCGACCCACTCGGTCTCGTCGCGTAGCGTCACGCATGGAACCTTAAAGAAATAGGCTTCCTTCTGTACGCCGCCAGAGTCGGTAACGATGACCGAAGCACCTGTCTCGAGTTTGACCATGTCAAGATAGCCGACGGGGTCGATCACCCGTACTTTGGATGATGTAAGCAGGTCGAACAGCCCCGTTTTGTGAAGCGCTGAACGCGTACGCGGGTGCATGGGCCAGACCACCGGTGACGTTTGGGCAAGTACGCTGAGCGCTGCAACGATCACTCGTAAACGTGCGGCGTCATCAGTGTTCTCCGCGCGGTGTACGGTCACCAACAGGTAGCCTCCGGACGAAACGCCGATCGAACTGAACAAGGCCGCGTTTGATTCCGCCCGCTGCGCAGCAAGTCTTGCGACGTCATACATCACATCACCTGTTGCAGTAATCTGATTTGCGTTAACACCTTCACGGAAAAGATTGTCGTAAGCTGCCGCAGTTGGGGTGAACAGCCAGCTCGAAATGCGGTCGGTCATCACGCGATTCACTTCCTCGGGCATGCGCAGATTAAAACTGCGCAATCCTGCTTCGACATGTGCGACACGAATATGCAGTTTGACTGCCGCCAAGGCGCCTGCGAGCGTTGAATTGGTATCGCCATAAACCAGCACAGCATCCGGGCGTTCCGCGAGCAGTACCTGCTCGATTGCAGCGAGCATTTGTCCCGTCATCGCTCCGTGATGACCGCCCCCGATCCCCAGGTTGTAGGCAGGATCAGGCAGCGCCAGTTCATCAAAAAAAATATCCGACATATTGCTGTCAAAGTGCTGTCCGGTGTGAACCAGTACCTCCCGGATGCCGCCGGCCTCGCGAAATGCTCGGGAAACGACACTGGCCTTGACAAACTGTGGCCTCGCTCCGACGACGGTCAAAATTGACTTCATGCGTGGCTAGTGGCTTGATGTCGACCCGGAGGGGGGCGGTAGCATAAGAGTGGATGCATAAAGACCAATGAGTTTCTGCTCTTCGGTCGACCAGTTGTACAGCGACAAAACAGCACGAATTCCGTTTCTTCCCATCTCGAGTCGGCGAGCAGGGTTACTCATCAGTTCGGTAATTGCATTGGCGATTTGGTCTGAGTCTGTTGGGTCAACGCAAATCCCGCAATCGGCCTCGGTAACGATCTGCCGCCAGAGCGGAAAATCCGAAGCGATAACTGGTAGCCCGGCGGCCATATACTCAAACAACTTGTTGGGATAGGCCTGAGTATGGTTCGGCTCGGGCAGATAACAGATCATACCGACAGCTGCCGAGCCCATCGCGGCCAGCGCCGAATTCCTGTCGACTACGCCCAGGTAGTCGACATGCCGCCATCCAGGGAGCGCTTCGAGTTCGGCGCGAGTTTCTTCGCGATCGAAAGGCCCTGCCAAGACCAGTCGTGTATCGGTCTGATCAAGAGCCGACACGATTTCCCTAACCCCCCGGACCTGACTGATACCACCAAGAAAACAGATACCGTCACCATCTGCGATCCGCTCTGGTGAATGACTGATCTCGGCGAGCAGCGGAAAGTTGTTGATCGCAAGTGCGTGACATCCAGCAAGGCGGAACCGCTCTGCGATGAATGGGGTTGCCCCCACCACACGATCTAGCCGGCGAGCAATAAAGTTTTCGAATCGCTCGAATACAGCCGAGACGATACCGCGCAGCTGAGCGGGAATCCAGTCACGGCTAAGTACCGATCTTGGGACGTCTTCATGACTGTCATAAATAACTTTGGCGCCACGAAGCTTCAATACAAGCCCAACCGGCAATAACTCGGGATCATGGAAGTGGTAAAGGCTTGCGTTAAGCGCAGCGGCTCTGCGGAACAATTTCCAAGGTGCAACAAAGAATCGATCGCGCCGACCGGCAGGGAGGCCGACATCGACGATATTGACTTTACCTATCGTCTCGTCACCCTTTCCGTCCGCGACGACAAAGTAAACCTCAAAACCAGCCGCCGCCAGACTGTTGCACTGCTTCAGGTGTACCCTGAGCTCGCGCCTTGGGTGTGCTGTGCTGAGGTGCGCGATTCGGGTCAATTCCAACTCCCAATCTCCAGGCGGCTTTGAAGCCCCATGAAGCGCAACGAGCCATCGACCTCATACCCGGCTGCGCGGTGCTGCGTTGGGTGCGAAAGGTATCCGAGGGTATTGTTTGAGCACGAAACCAAGAATCGACTGTCGGTTTGCCGTGCTGAATCCAACTGGTACAGATGAGAAACTTCGAACGGAAGAAATACAAACTCGCCTATCCTGGGAATCGTAAACACAGTGTAGTTGACCGTTCGCTCGCCGGTGAGGCGCATGCTGGAAGGCGCAGCCTTCAACTCCGATTCGTTCATCGGTAATTCAACTGACAGGCGTGCGTTTACAACGGCCTCTCGGTAGTGTTCGGCGACGCGTTGTAGCGAAATAGCGTCCGGCCGCCAGTCAAATCGCCAGTTCAAGCGAGATTTTGGAAGCCATTCGACGCGCTTTTTCGCCAAATTGGGCCTGATATCGGCTGCGCAGCCCTGGAGGAAAAGCACGGTGCTGACACCGAATCTGGCGCGGATGGCGTCGCGAAGTGGGCCAACGAAATCGGTCGATACCTTATTAGACAGACCGCCCGCGACGGGGTGACATGCGTGGTAAACCATTACGAACTGCGATTTTGTATCGTCGCAAAACTCGAAAATCCGGATCGAGCTGTCGATTTCGCGTTCAATATTCGGATAAAAGCCGCAATAGCGGGTGAGGTAGCGGTTGACTAAACTGTCGGGAAAGTCAAAACGTCGATAGACCGTGCACGGCACCTGCGCGAAATAAATACGGCATTTTGTGGGCGTAATGGTCTTTCGTTGCGATGATCGGATGGCCTCTTCAAACGCGTCTACTGCCGTGTTGCTGTATCGACCAATCAGTGGCTTGTCTGGGTCGAGCATGGGTGCATAGTGCGTATGGCTTGCGGCGAACAGGTGGTGACCCTGATCCCGGGAAAATCGAGAAGTCAGACTTCCGGCATACAGTGCGTCAACTGCAGTGATGTGCACCTCACCCAGGTCTTGTGCGGAGAAACTGATCCCGTTGACTTCAAGCTCGTCACTTGCCTCGGATGACACCCGGTCCGGGTCACTTCCACCGAGCGGTTCGCCAGCGCGTATTGCAACCCTAGAGGAAAAAATTTCCATGCTTTTCTCAATAAAGCCGGAAGGTACAGGTGGGGCAAACAAGGCGCTTGCATTTCACAAAGCGCGGGTTGGATGCGAGGGTTTCCAGCTCGACAGACAGAGCTCTTTTTGCCGACGGGACAAAAAGCCAGGAGACGCCATCCCACGAGCCTGCGACCAGGTTTTCTTGCGCTCGATACAGCGGGTAGAAACGATCGAACGATTCGCTGCACCCAGGAGCCTCGGGCGCCACGCGGGGCCGAACGATCCCATCGGTTTCAACGTCCCACCGGAGCAGGTATCGGATAAGGTGGCGCTGGCTTAATCCGAGAATATTTTGCGCAACGTGTACGGTTGAGAAGCCAGGGCTCTGATCGACACAGCCGATCAGAAGCATCGAGAAATCGGTTTGTTCGGCCAGCCTATGTACTGGGAAAAAGCACGGCTTGTCGGCGGTGTGCGAATTCAATACGGATGTTACGGTTGTGCCGACCCCTGCGAAGCAGTGACTGGGGTGCGAACTCAATACGGCGCCGGCTTCTTTCGCGATCAGGCGCCCGAGAGCGCCAGAGTTGGATTTTTGTTTTTCGCCTGGGATCGGTGGCCTACGCCAGAATGGGCGGGCGCCGCTGAAGTGAGGCACAAAGATTTCTCGAAAAGAAACATAGGTGCGCAGATAATCCACGACGCCTCGGTGCAAGCGGATCTGGCGCGCGAGCGGTGCGAGGCTTGCGCGGGCATATAAGATGCCTGAGGTTGCGGCGAGCATCGGGGGTTGGTTTATTCAGGAATATACGTTAACCGGCCGCCCGCGGATCTTCTCAACCAAGCGTTGAGCCCGCTTCAATAACCGATACC
>JBDLQY010000191.1:0-2553 GCA_039800325.1 Pseudomonadota bacterium
CCCCAGCACAATGCGGCGCAGCGCGCCTTCTTTGAAGATCGAGAACACTTTAACCGGCATTCGCTGGTCGCGACACAACGCGAAGGCCGTGGCGTCCATCACTTTGAGGTTACGAGAAATGGCCTCGTCGAAACTGATGCGATGGTATCGGGTAGCCGAGGGATCCTTGACCGGGTCAGCCGTATACACGCCGTCAACCTTGGTCGCCTTGAGAACAACTTCAGCCCCAATTTCAGCACCCCGCAAGGCGGCAGCCGTATCCGTCGTGAAAAACGGATTGCCGGTACCCGCAGCAAAAATAACCACCTTACCCTCTTCGAGGTAGCGCAGAGCCTTAGGTCGGATATAGGGCTCGACCACCTGCTCGATTTTGAGCGCTGACTGCACCCGAGACACCACACCTTGGCCGCGCAGCGCATCCTGCAAAGCAAGAGCGTTCATGACCGTTGCAAGCATGCCCATGTAGTCAGCCGTGGCGCGATCCATGCCAGCAGCACCGCCGGCAACACCGCGAAAAATATTGCCGCCACCGATGACGATTGCCAACTCAACGCCCAAGGCCACAATGCCAGCAACCTCCGCAGCCATACGTTCGATGACGACCCGGTTGATGCCAAAGGCATCGTCGCCCATCAAGGCCTCACCGGATAGCTTCAACAGTATTCGACGGTACGCTAATACGCTGTCAACGGACTGGGTAGGCGGCTTCAAGTGTGCTCCTCAAGATCAAGGTAGCAGCCCCGGGCGGCGAAAACCGCCCCAAGGCCAGGCACCCATATTATGACGCCTGATGGCGTTTAACACTGAAAGCCAACCGAGCCGAAGCGAAGCAACTACCCTTGATCCGGCTCGCGTACAAGGTTGACAGACGCATACTGTTCAGGCGCAAGGGCCTGAACAGCGTGCTTGTGGGGTCAGCGGGAAGCTGCAGCAGCAGCCGCCTGCGCCGCAACTTCAGCGGCAAAGTCGGTGGTTTTCCGCTCGATGCCCTCGCCCACCTGATAGAGCGTGAAGGACGCCACCCGGGCGGAGCGAGCCTTTAACAGCTGCTCGATCGTCTGCTTGTCGTCTTTCACGAAGGGCTGGCCGAGCAAGGTGACCTCTTTAAGGAACTTCTGCACAGTGCCTTCGACCATTTTGGCGACGATCTCGGCGGGCTTGCCCGACTCAGCCGCCTTCTCAGTGGCGATACGACGCTCGGTCTCGATGAGCTCGGCAGAAACGCCCTCGCGCGACAAGGCTTTGGGCTTGGCTGCGGCAATGTGCATGGCAATGTCACGCGCCAGGGCGTCATCGCCACCCACGCAGTCGACGACCACGCCAATCTTGGCACCACCGTGAACGTAGCTGACCAGCCGTCCTTGGGCTGCGATGCGCGAAAACCGGCGAATGCTCATGTTTTCGCCGATCTTTCCAACCAGTGCCGTGCGGATGGCTTCAACAGTGCCGCCCTCGATGTTTGTGCCCGAGACGGCGGCAACGTCGGCTGGGTTGGTTTCGCTAACCAGACGCGCGATCCGACCTGCAAAGGCCAGAAAATCATCGTTTTTAGCGACGAAGTCGGTCTCGCAGTTGATTTCGACGATAGCGCCCGTCTTGCCATCGGCAGCTAAGTGAACCGCCACCACACCTTCAGCGGTGACACGAGAGGCAGCCTTACTGGCCTTGTTGCCCAGGCGAACCCGAAGGATTTCCTCGGCTTTGGCCAAGTCGCCGTTTGCCTCGGTAAGCGCCTTCTTGCACTCCATCATCGGAGCATCTGTCTTTTCACGCAGGGTCTTAACCATCCCCGCCGTAATCTCTGCCATCGCTTATTGCTCCTCGCCTTCGACCTCGACAAACTCTTCTTCACTGGCCGCCTTAACCACTTCCTGCAGGGCGGCGCTGCGACCTTCCAGCACTGCATCAGCCGCGCCGCGGGCGTACAGTCGGATAGCCTTGCCAGAGTCATCGTTGCCGGGGATTACATAAGAGATCCCCTCGGGCGAATGGTTGGTATCGACCACACCGACCACCGGAATGCCGAGCTTGGCGGCTTCGGTGATGGCGATCTTGTGATAGCCGACGTCGACCACGAACAGGGCATCGGGCAGACCACCCATGTCTTTGATGCCGCCCAGGCTGAGGTTAAGCTTTTCGAGCTCGCGCTGGAACAGCAGCGACTCTTTCTTGGACATGCGCTCGATGCCACCTTCGGCGACCGTGGTCTCCATGTCTTTCAGGCGTTTAATCGACGTTTTAACTGTCTTGAAGTTCGTCAGCATGCCGCCCAGCCAGCGCTGATCGACGTAGGGCATGCCTGCCCGCTGAGCTTCCTCTGCCATGATTTCACGCGCTTGCCGTTTCGTACCCACGAACAGCACCGAGCCGCGGTTAGCAGAGAGCTGCCGCAAATACTTCATGGCGTCCTGGTAGAGAACCAGGGTTTTTTCAAGATTGACGATGTGAATCTTGTTGCGATGGCCGTAAATATAAGGGGCCATCTTGGGGTTCCAGAAGCGGGTTTGGTGGCCAAAATGCACACCCGCCTCCAGCATTTGCCGCATGGTTGCT
>JBDLQY010000192.1:0-13223 GCA_039800325.1 Pseudomonadota bacterium
CTTATACCGCTCAAGATCGAAGCTGCCATCTGGACGCGTCAAACCTGGAATGGCGCGAATCGCCTCGCGCAGACGCGCGTCAGTGACTATGATTTTCTGCTTGTCGGCATTGGCAGCCAAAGCGCGTTGGACGATCAAACCTTCGAGAATTTCGGAGCGCATGGCGGGGGTATCGAACATGCGCATATCGACACCCTCACCCAGCATCTGACGAATACGATCGATTCGTTCACGCTGCGCGTTGTCAAACTCCTGACGCGTGATCGACTGCCCACCGACTTTCGCGACAGAATCGCCGTCAGAAAGAAAGCGGTCATATCCCTGAATGCCGAAAAACGCAAATGCCGGGAAGATAAGCACCACCAACACGAACAGAAGAATCCGTTGGTGCTTGCGAATGGAATCAAACATAGCCGCGACTCACCGCTGAAACTTGACGCTGGCGCACCCGTGCGGGCACGGATGAAAAAAGGGCGAACTTTCGTTCGCCCTGATATTTGGCGGAGTGGACGGGACTCGAACCCGCGACCCCCGGCGTGACAGGCCGGTATTCTAACCGACTGAACTACCACTCCTGAACTCTTCACCGCAGCTGCCGGGCTTGACAACGAATCATCATCGTCAGACAAAACTTCCAGCTGCAACACTGCTTTTTTACTACCTAACCAACCGCCAGGCCTATCCGTATAAACGCTGTCCCATTTATCCGGTGGTGGGTGCTGACGGGTTCGAACCGCCGACCTACGCCTTGTAAGGGCGCCGCTCTACCAACTGAGCTAAGCACCCAACATTGCGATGCCTGACAGCCGAAAAGTATAGCTTGAAACTGTCTCGAACTGCAAATCAGTTGATGGCGTCTTTGAGGCCCTTGCCAGGACGAAACTTTGGCACCTTGGCCGATTTGATCTTGATCGCAGCACCCGTGCGCGGGTTCCGACCTGTGCGAGCAGCACGCTTGCCAACCACGAACGTTCCGAACCCGACAAGGGTCACTGAACCACCCTTTTTCAGCGTTGTACGTACTGCACCAATGACAGCCTCAAGCGAACGACCCGCAGCCGCTTTGGAGATATCAGCATGTTTAGCGATGTGGTCAATGAGTTCGGTTTTATTCACGTATGCCCCCTAGGTGCGAGTAATTACGTTGTTGATTTTGATTGCACCATCAGGTGCGCTGTTAAAGCCGTAGCCACGATGCGATGATCAGCTCATCAACCCTGCGGCGGATGGGAGTCGAATTAAAGCGCTGCACGTTGATCCTGTCAACCTGTCGGTCAAACGCGCAGCGCCGAACCGCCTAATGAGTGACGACCTCAGAGCCCGAATCGGCGCTCGGTGGTGTGGCGACCGATTGACCGGCCGAGTCAGCGGTCTCGTCTTCGGGCAAAGGATCGGGCATGCGCTCAAGCGCAAGCTCAAGTACTCGATCAATCCACTTGACCGGCACGATCTCGAGACGGTTCTTAACGTTGTCGGGAATATCGGCCAGATCCTTGACGTTTTCCTCAGGAATGAGCACCGTCTTGATGCCACCTCGATGCGCGGCCAGCAGCTTCTCTTTGAGGCCACCGATCGCAAGTACCTCACCGCGCAATGTGATCTCGCCAGTCATAGCCACATCCGCCCGTACCGGAATACCAGTAAGCACCGAGACCAGAGCCGTTGTCATGGCGATACCCGCGCTCGGACCATCCTTGGGCGTCGCGCCCTCAGGTACGTGGATATGGATGTCACGCTTTTCGTGGAAGTCGTCTTTAATGCCCAGGCGACGAGCTCGACGGCGCACCACGGTCATGGCCGCTTTAATCGACTCTTGCATCACGTCACCAAGCTTGCCAGTAGAGGTGGTTTTTCCTTTGCCAGGGACGGCAACGGATTCGATGGTGAGTAACTCGCCACCGACCTCCGTCCACGCAAGACCCGTAACCTGTCCGACCTGGTTATCCTTCTCGGCCATACCAAAGGTATAGCGGCGCACGCCAAGAAATTTGTCGAGGTTTTTGGCAACCACCTGGACCTTGCGCTCCTGCTTTTTGAGCAGCAGCATCTTCACGACCTTGCGGCAGATTTTGCTGATCTCACGCTCGAGCGAGCGAACACCCGCCTCGCGGGTGTAGTAGCGAATGATGTCGCGCAAGGCGCTCTCGGCCACCACCAACTCAGTTTGCTTAAGGCCCGTGTTCTTCATCTGCTTGGGAAGCAAATAGCGCTGGGCAATACTGACTTTCTCGTCTTCGGTGTAGCCGGACAAGCGGATAACTTCTAATCGATCGAGCAGTGCTGGGGGAATGTTAAGCGTATTCGCCGTCGCCACAAACATGACGTCCGACAGGTCGTATTCGACCTCAACGTAATGATCGACGAAAGTGCCGTTCTGCTCGGGATCAAGCACTTCAAGCAAGGCTGACGCGGGATCGCCGCGAAAGTCCATGCCCATCTTGTCGACTTCATCCAACAGAAATAGCGGGTTGCGCACACCCACACGAGACAGGTTCTGCAGAATCTTGCCTGGCATCGAGCCGATGTACGTGCGACGATGACCGCGAATCTCAGCCTCATCTCGAACACCACCCAGCGCCATCCGAATGAACTTGCGATTAGTTGCGCGCGCGATCGACTGGCCCAGCGAGGTTTTACCGACCCCCGGGGGTCCTACCAGGCACAGAATAGGTGCTTTAACCTTGTCTACGCGCTGCTGCACCGCAAGATACTCAAGAATGCGCTCCTTGACCTTTTCAAGGCCGAAATGGTCGTCATCAAGGACCTTCTGGGCATAGGCAAGGTCGTTATTGATTTTGCTTTTCTTGCGCCAGGGCAGATTGGTGAGCGTATCAATGTAATTACGCACCACGGTGGCCTCAGCAGACATCGGCGACATGAGCTTCAGTTTGCGAAACTCGGCCTCTGCCTTTTTGAGGGCCTCTTTAGGCATCTTGGCTGCACGAATTTTTTTCTCGAGCTCTTCAAGGTCTGCGCCCTCTTCGCCCTCGCCGAGTTCCTTCTGAATGGCCTTTACCTGCTCGTTCAGGTAGTACTCACGCTGACTCTTTTCCATCTGCCGCTTCACACGGCCCCGAATCCGCTTTTCGACCTGAAGAATATCGAGCTCAGTTTCGATTTGCGCCAACAATTTTTCGAGTCGCTCACCGATCTCAATGACCTCAAGAATGGACTGCTTCTGTTCAATCTTGATGGGCAGATGCGCAGCGATCGTATCGGCTAGCCGTCCGGGCTCATCGATGCCCGACAGCGAGGCCAAGATCTCGGGCGGGACTTTCTTATTAAGCTTTACGTACTGATCGAACTGCGCAAGGATCGCCCTGCGCAAGGCTTCAACTTCTGGGCTGGGCCCCGCCGCAGGCTCAACCGAAACCACGTCGCAGCTGAAATGCGACGCACCGTCCTGAATACGCAAAATGCGACCGCGTCGAGCACCCTCGACCAGCACCTTCACAGTGCCGTCGGGCAGCTTTAGCATCTGCAGAATATTGGAGACGCAACCGATCTCATGAATGTCGGATGCGCCCGGTTCATCCTTAGAAGCGTTTTTCTGGGCCACCAGCATGATGCTCTTGCCCACTTCCATCGCAGCTTCAAGTGCTTTGATGGACTTTGGACGCCCCACAAAAAGAGGGATCACCATGTGCGGAAACACAACCACGTCACGCAGCGGCAGCAGGGGTAGCGTCTGCGGTCCGGATTGAGGGGAGTCGCTCATGTCAACCTCCGATAGGCACAGTAAGAACACAAATGGCGACGAGCAGAGGCTTTTTCAAGCCGCCACCCGACCATTGCAAGAATACGCGGGAAACTGATGCCCAGGACGGCATCGGGGACGGATGCGGACGACCGTCCGGCCGAACAAGCGCAGGCTTCAGTGTGAGCCGGCAACCTTCGAGGATTCCGAAAAGATGAGCAGTGGTTTGCCGTCGCCCGTGATGGCATTGTCGTCGACCACAACCTTTTGAACATTGGTCATGCCGGGAAGCTCAAACATGGTTTCGAGCAAGACATGCTCAAGTATCGAGCGCAGGCCCCGAGCACCGGTTTTTCGCTTGAGGGCTTTTCGTGCGATAGCCAGCAAAGCCGCAGGACGTACCTCAAGGTCGACGCCTTCCATCTCAAAAAGACGCTGGTACTGTTTGATCAGAGCGTTCTTGGGCTCAATGAGGATTTCAACCAACGCCGACTCGTTGAGTTCGTCAAGCGTTGCGACCACTGGCAGACGCCCCACCAACTCTGGGATGAGACCAAACTTGATCAGGTCTTCGGGCTCAATTTCGCGCAGGACCTCACCCACCGAACGGTCGCTGGCACTGCGCACCTCAGCCCCAAAACCAATGCCTGAGCGCTCAGAGCGATTACGGATGACCTTGTCGAGCCCATCAAAGGCACCGCCGCAAATAAACAGGATGTTGGTTGTGTCAATCTGGACAAAATCCTGATTAGGATGCTTGCGACCACCCTGGGGAGGCACAGACGCAACCGTACCCTCGACGAGCTTGAGCAGAGCCTGCTGCACGCCCTCGCCAGACACATCGCGGGTAATGGAAGGGTTATCGGATTTGCGCGATATTTTGTCTATTTCGTCGATGTACACAATGCCGTTTTGGGCTTTTTCGACGTCGTAATTGCAGTTTTGCAGCAGCTTTTGAATGATGTTCTCGACGTCTTCACCCACGTAACCTGCCTCGGTCAACGTGGTGGCGTCAGCGATGACGAACGGGACGTTAAGCAGTCTGGCCAGCGTCTGAGCCAACAGGGTTTTGCCCGAGCCAGTGGGCCCAACCAACAGAATGTTGCTCTTGGAGAGCTCAACCTCGTCCTTGCCGCCCTTGTGACGCAGTCGCTTGTAGTGGTTGTATACCGCGACCGACAGAATCTTTTTAGCCTTTTCCTGACCAATGACGTACTGGTCAAGGATGCTGCAGATTTCGGAGGGCGCCGGCAGGCCCTGACGCGGAGTCCCACTCGTGACCTCGGCCTGAGCCTCATCACGAATAATGTCGTTGCATAACTCGATGCACTCGTCACAGATGAAAACGGAAGGACCCGCAATCAGCTTGCGAACCTCGTGCTGGCTCTTGCCGCAAAACGAGCAGTAAAGAGGTTTCTCACCCGTGGACTTTTTTTCCGACATCGTGACCTCGGAGAGGATTCTTGCGCAGGAAACCGCCCGAACCCGATTTGCGCCCTCAGGCGCCTTCTGACCTGGTGGACAGGACCCGATCGATCAGGCCGTAGCTTACCGCATCTTCTGCCGACATAAAGGTGTCCCGATCGGTATCACGCGCGATACGATCAATAGGCTGTCCGGTTTTGTCCGCCAGAATAGCATTCAGGCGCTCGCGCAAATACAAAATCTCGCGCGCCTGGATCTCGATATCGGCGGCCTGGCCTTGGGCGCCACCTGACGGCTGGTGAATCATGACCCGCGCATTGGGCAGCGCGAAGCGCTTTCCCTTGGAACCCGCTGCCAGAAGAAAGGCGCCCATGCTGGCAGCGATACCCATGCACAGCGTTGACACATCGGGTTTGATGAACTGCATGGTGTCGAAGATGGCCAGTCCCGCCGACACCGACCCGCCCGGCGAGTTGATGTAAAACGAGATGTCCTTGTCAGGATTCTCAGATTCAAGAAACAGCAGCTGTGCCACGACCAGATTAGCTGTCGCGTCGGCCACAGGCCCCACCAAAAAAACGACCCGCTCGCGCAAAAGACGCGAGTAAATATCATAAGCGCGCTCTCCGCGGCCACTGGTTTCAATCACGATCGGCACCAGCCCGAGACCTTGCGGCTCGCGCCGCTCGGCTGCCAGATGAGCGTTGACCAGGTCTTCGACCAGACTGTTGCGGGTCATGCTGTGCTCCTCAACCCTGTTGTTGGGCCATCAACTCGTCAAAGGCAAGCGGTTTGTCGGTAACTTGACTCTTGCTCAATACCCAGTCGACCACATTTTGCTCAACCACCAGCGCCTCAACCTCAGCCAGACGGTTGCGATCAGAAAAATAATGCCTGATCACCTCGCCCGGATTCTCATAGGCCTGCGCAAACTCTTCAATCTGCTTGCGAATCTGATCGGGCTTGGCCTGCAGGCTGTGCTTCTGGACGACCTCCGCCACCAGCAGCCCCAAGCGGACTCGTTTTTCTGCCTGGTCGCGGAAAGCCTCAGGCGGCACAGGGATGGACCGCACATCCATGCCTCGCGCCTGGAGATCGGCCTTCATGCGCTCGGCGATGGCTTCGCTTTCAGATTGAATCAGGGCTTTAGGAAGCTCAAAGCTGGCGAGCGCCGGTAAGGCCGTCATCACAGCCGCTTTCGTACGCGCCCGCAGCCGCTGAGCTACCTCACGCTCGAGATTGGCGCGAATATCGCCGCGCAGCCGCTCAATGTCGCCGTCGGCGACCCCCAACTGGCTGGCAAATTCAGAGTTCACCTCAGGCAGCTCGGGCGCCTCTAGCTTTTTGAGAGTGACTTTGAACTCGGCCGTCTTGCCGGCGAGTTCAGCAGAACCATAATCAGCTGGAAATGCCACCGGAAAACTGCGCTCTTCGCCGGCGCGCATGCCGCGCACGCCGGTCTCAAAGTCGGCCAACATGCGGCCTTCGCCCAACTCGAAGCTGAAATCGGACGCAGAACCGCCCTGGAAAGCCGTGCCTTCCAGCGTTCCGACAAAATCTATCGTTGCGCGGTCACCGGCTGTTGCTTCGCGGTCAACGTCTTTCCAGTTGGCGCGCTGCTTGCGCAAGACGTCCAGCGTTTTTTGGATCTCGGCATCGCCAATATTGCAGATGAAGCGTTCGACCTGCAGCCCGGCTGGATCGCCGCACAGAACTTCCGGGTAGACCTCGAAGCTGGCCGTGAACGAAAGGTCGACCTGATCAGCCACCGCGGCGGCCGCCTGCCCCGCCCCAGCACCCGACGCGTTTAAATCACCCACTTCAATGCGCGGCTCGCCAGCAACCCGCAACTTGTGTTCGTTGACCGCATCATTGAAGGCCTTGGTGACCGCTTCACCCAACACCTCAGTGTGGACCTGGGCACCGTAGGAGCGTTCGACCATCTTAATCGGAACTTTTCCTGGCCTAAACCCGGCCATTTTTACCGTGCGAGAGAGCTTCTTCAGGCGCTCGCCCACTTCGCGAGAGACCTCGCTCTTAACAACCACCAGCGTAAGCTTGCGCTCTAGGGTGCTGGTGCTTTCGATCGCAGTTGCCATTATTTCTTCCCGGATATCAGACTGAACAGTGCCTTCGGTGGTGCGGCCGAAAGGACTCGAACCTTCACGCCTTGCAGCGCCAGGACCTAAACCTGGTGCGTCTACCAATTCCGCCACGGCCGCCAAGCCGCTTAGTTTAGCCCAAGAGGAGCCAACACTCGGGCCAACGGGGAATCGGCGCGCGTCGTCCGCCTACAATTGCAGCCATGACTTCCCCCTGGACCTCGGTTGATCACTATGAAAACTTCCCGGTCGGCTCGGTGCTGGTACCCGCGCGCCTGCGCCCCGCTGTTGCGGCGCTGTACGCCTTCGCCCGATACGCGGATGACCTTGCCGATGAGGGGCAGGCAGACGATGACGAGCGATTGTCGGCGCTCTTGGCCATGGATGATGCCGTGCTGGCAGGGCCAGACGCCGCAAGGCCCGAGGGCGCGCCTCTTGGAGTGCTGATCGTCCATCGCCTGTGGCCGTATGTGACCGCACACCAGATCCCGATCAAGCCGCTGCGCGATCTGTTGTCGGCCTTTACACAAGACGTGCGGACTAAACGCTATCCCAATCATGAGCTTCTGCATGACTACTGCTCCCGATCGGCAAATCCGGTGGGCAGACTGATGCTGCACCTGTTTGGCGCTGACACACCGCACAATCGAGAGTTGTCAGACTGCATCTGTACTGCGCTACAGTTAATCAATTTTTTGCAGGATGTCAGGATTGACCAGCAAAAAGGCCGCATCTACCTGCCCTTGGATGCCCTCGAGCGCTTTGGCATCAGCGAAGCTGATCTGGCCCTCGCATGCAAGGTGGGCTTCGCGCCGACTGACCTGCGCCAGCTTATCGCGCACGAGGCGGTTGCAGCTCGCCGTCTTCTTCTGGAGGGAGCGCCCTTATGTCGCAAGCTACCCATGCGCCTGGGACTTGAAATTCGCGCCATCGTTGCCGGCGGTCTGCGCATTCTTGATCGGCTTGGCAAAAGCGGTTTTGACCCGCTGGCAAAACGCCCCTCGCTCGGCGCGCTAGACGCGCCGGCACTGCTTTGGCTCGCACTCAGGATGCCGCGATGAGCCCCGATGACTACTGCCAGGACCGCGCCGCCAAGAGTGGCTCAAGCTTCTACTACAGCTTCTTATTTCTGCCCACCGAAAGGCGGCGCGCTATCACGGCGCTATATGCCTTCTGTCGCGAAGTCGACGATGTGGTCGACGAGACCAGCGACGCGCAGCTCGCTCGCACTAAGTTGCAATGGTGGGAGCAGGAGGTCGAGCGACTGTACGCTGGTGAGCCGCAACATCCTGTCACGCGGGCGTTACAGGCCCATCTGCAGCACTACCGGATCAAGCAAGCACACTTGCTCGAGATCGTTTCCGGCATGCGCATGGATCTCGACCAAAACCGATATCTCGACTTTGAAGGGCTTCGCCTTTACTGCCACCGTGTCGCTGGCGTGGTGGGCATACTGGCGTCCAATATTTTTGGCGCGGAAGACCCAGCCACCGAAACCTATGCCGCGCAACTGGGGCTCGCGTTTCAACTCACCAATATTATTCGTGACGTTGGCGAGGACGCCCGCAAGGGTCGTATTTATCTGCCGCTGGCTGATCTGCGACAACACGGAGTGACTGCAGCAGAGATCCTCGCGTGCCGGGATTCACCTGCATTCCATGCGCTGATGCGGGCTCAGTCTGCGCGAGCCCGTGAGGCCTACCGCAACGCATTTGCAAGCCTGCCTGAGCGCGACCGTAAGGCCCAGCGCCCTGGGTTAATCATGGCAGCCATCTACAAAACCCTGCTCGACGAAGTCGAAGCTGACGGCTTTCGCGTCCTCACCCATCGCACGTCCCTCACGCCAATCCGCAAGCTCTGGTTAGCCACCTGCGCCTGGCTCAGCGGCCGCCCGCCGCGGGTCTGATCGATTCGCTCACCATGCATCGCGAAGAAGCGGTAGTCATCGGGGGCGGTTGGAGTGGCCTCGCGGCTGCGATTGAACTTCAGCAGTCGGGGGTTCAGGCAACACTGATCGAGGCTGCCCCACAATTAGGTGGACGCGCGCGCAGGGTTCGGATTGACTTGGGCTTTGGCGACATCACCGTCGACAACGGTCAGCATCTGCTGATCGGCGCCTATCGCGAAACCCTCGCCCTCATGCGTCGCATCGGCATCGAGCCTGGACAGGTTTTACGACGCGAGCGTATGCAGCTTGTACGCAGCGATGGCCTGAGACTCAGGGCTGCGGCCATGCCTGCTCCCTGGAATCTGATCGGCGGACTCGTCAGGGCAACGGGTTTTGCGCTCGGCGAGCGCGCATCGATTGTTCGGCTGATGCTAAGCCTGCGCCTGGGGCGTTGGCGAGCCCGGCCAGGTGAGTCGGTACTCGTCATGCTCAAACGGCTGCATCAACCGGAGGCACTGATCCGACGTCTCTGGGCGCCACTGTGCGTGGCAGCCCTCAATACGCCCGCCGAGCGTGCCAGTGCGCAGGTATTCGCCTGCGTGCTGCGCGATTCGCTGGGAGCCCAGTCCGATGCGTGCGACTTTCTGCTCCCGCGCGCGGACCTCAGCGCTTGCTTGCCAGATCCGGCTGCGCGCTGGCTACAACAAAACGGCGCACACATCCGGATGAGCTGTACGGTGCGCCATTTACATCGCCGCGATACCGGGTGGACTCTCGCCACCGATCACGGCCCGATCGATGCAACAAAGCTCTTGATTGCGCTTACACCTCGTGGGGCCCTGCGGCTGCTGCAGCCGATTCTTCCGGCTGATCATGCGCTGCCGTCGGCATTATCGGCCGAACGCTTCGAGGCGATTCGTACGGCTTATGTGGCCTGGCCTGAAACCGCATTGAATACCCTTCCAGATTGGATCATGCTCGATGAGCATGACCCGAAATACCCCGGTCAGTGGCTTTTCGACCGCGGCATCCATTCAGGGCACCGCGTCGCTGCCATCGTCGTCAGTGCGGCTAATCGTGATGTAAGCCCCGAGCAGATCTGCGATCAGGTCTGCGACCAGCTAAACCTGCAATTACATGTGCCGCGACCGAGCTTCGCTCGCGTCATCACCGAGCGCCATGCGACTTTCCAGGCGATCTGCGACCGACCTCTAGGCTCATGGCGTCCCGGCATAGCCCATGCGGCGCTGGCCGATCAGGGTATCTGGCTGGCCGGTGACTACCTGGACCCCGACTACCCGGCAACACTCGAATCGGCTGTCCGGGGAGGCCTCGCAGCTGCCCGGGCGCTTCGGGCTGCTGCTTCGGACGGCGGATTGGGCAGTATCCGCAGCGCCTCAGGCTGACCAGGCTGCCGATAAAGCCTGATCGATTCGCTCGACGCCGATAAGCTCGAGTCCCTCAATCGGTTTTTTTGGCAGGTTGGCCGTGGGAACCAGCATACGTCCGAACCCGAGCTTGACTGCCTCGCGAAGCCGCTCCTGCCCTCGCGGCGCCGGCCGAATCTCTCCGGCCAGACCGATTTCACCGAAGACTGCTGTGCCCCGGGGTAAGGCACGGTTACGCAGCGACGAGACTACCGCTAAAAGGACTGCCAGATCAGACGCTGGCTCACCAATTCTGACGCCACCTACGGCGTTGACGAACACGTCCTGATCGAAGCACGTGATCCCCGCGTGACGATTAAGCACAGCCAAGAGCATGGCGAGTCGATTGCCCTCAAGTCCGACCGACAGGCGCCGCGGATTAGGTACATGCGCGGTATCCACCAGTGCCTGAATCTCGACCAACAGGGGGCGACTGCCCTCCTGAGTAACCAGAACGCAGGATCCGGGCACCTCTCGGGCATGCTGCGACAAAAACAGCGCCGACGGGTTACTCACTGCGCGTAAGCCACGATCTGTCATGGCGAACACGCCCAGCTCATTGACTGCGCCAAAGCGATTCTTGAACGCGCGAACCAGGCGTGCAGAGGAATTACCGTCGCCTTCGAAGTACAGCACCGTATCGACGATATGCTCAAGCACGCGCGGCCCGGCCAGCGCCCCCTCCTTGGTGACATGGCCAATCATCACCACTGAGATGCCCATCTGCTTAGAGCGCTGAACCAGCTGCCCCGCGCACTCACGCACCTGCGACACCGACCCCGGTGCCGAACCAAGTTCAGCCGAATAAACAGTCTGAATAGAATCAATCACGACAACCGCTGGCCGGCTCTTCTCGATCTCGGCACAGATACGCTCAAGCTCGGTCTCAGCGAATAGTGGCAGTTGCCCACCCTCAAGGCCAAGACGCCGCGCGCGCAACGCGATCTGTGAAGCCGACTCTTCTCCGCTGACATACAAAACTGGAAGCCGGCCCGAAAGATGGGTCAGCGCCTGCAACAGCAGCGTTGACTTGCCGATTCCGGGGTCTCCGCCAATCAAAACCACCGAACCCGCCACCAGGCCACCGCCCAACACCCGGTCGAACTCATCACTGCCCGTCGGGTGACGTTGAAGATCCTCGGGCGCTATCGCGTCCATCATCACCACAGGCTGCGACGGCGCCAAAGAGCGCGACCGAGGATTGGCGGCCCGTGGCTGCGCCACCGACTCGACCAGCGTGTTCCATTGCGAACAATGCGGGCATTGGCCCTGCCACTTCAGACAGGTGCCACCGCATTCAGTGCAGCTGTACTGGGTCTTAGCGCGCGTGCTCATGGATCGCCTCACCCACGCACAATTCGGCGAGTCACACGCGGCGCAACGGCACACATCAGCTCATAGGCAATCGTGCCAGCCGCGCTGGCGACTTCATCGATAGGAAGCTGCTCGCCCCACAACTCGACCTGGCTTCCAGGCCCAGCCTGGGGTACAGGCTGCAGGTCGACCGCCAGCATATCCATGGATACCCGTCCCACCGTGCGAGAACGGATGCCATCAACCACTACCGGTGTCCCCGTGGGCGCATGGCGCGGATAGCCATCCGCGTAACCGCAGGCGGCGATACCGATACGCATGGCATGGGGCGCGACAAAGGTCGACCCATAGCCGACCGCATCGCCCGACTGTAGCGTCTGTACCGCAATCAGTCGCGTGTGCAGGCGCATGGCGGGCCTCAGACCGAGTGACGATGCCGAACGCTCGCTGAAGGGCGACGCCCCGTACAACATGATTCCGGGACGAACCCACTGCTCGGACGACCCTGCTACGCCCATGAGGGCAGCCGAATTCGCCAGCGAACGCGCCAACCCTGATCCGGCAGTCAGTTCATGAAAGCGTGCCATCGCCAGATCGGCTCCGCCCTCAATATCGGCATTGGCGAAGTGGGTCATGGCGGTCACGCTGGATACGCCGGGCACGGCCTGCAGTCTTTGGCTCGCTCCGGCGAATTCTTCAGCCCTGAAACCGAGGCGATTCATGCCGGTATTCAGCTTCAGATGCACAGATACCGATGCACCGTGGGGCAAATCTTCAAGCCAGTCAATTTGTCGGTCCTCATGCACAACCAGACTCAGACCCTGTGCTGCGACCTGCTGCATATCCGTCGGATCAAAAGCACCTTCAAGCATGAGAATCGGACGCGTCCAACCCAGCTGTCGCAACTGCGCAGCCCTGTCAAACTCAACCAGCGCTAAACCATCGGCATCAGCGAATCCATCCAGCGCCGTTTGCAGCCCGTGGCCGTAGGCGTCCGCCTTTACCACCGCCCAAAGCCGTGCCTGGTCTGCGTAGGATCTAGCCACCTTCAGGTTTTGGCGAAGCGCGGAAACTGAAATCGTGACCGTTGTAGGACGAGGCATGGCTGAGAGTCCGAAGATAGGTAGGGAAATATAACGCCAGCAAGACCGATTGAAGAACAAGACATGGTATAAACCGCCTGCATCGCGACGACCCCCCGGGTCCATTCGCGTTCGGAGGGGAGCGCAATGAAGCGCGGTTTTTACACGATTATGGCGGCACAATTCTTTTCGTCGCTCGCCGACAACGCGCTGCTCATCGCTGCGATCGCTTTGCTGATTGAGCTTCATGCCCCCGAATGGATGAAGCCGATGCTCAAGCTGTTCTTC
>JBDLQY010000193.1:0-5149 GCA_039800325.1 Pseudomonadota bacterium
CCGAGGCTGTCACCGCGCCCGTGGCCACGTTCATGGCACCGCCCAGGTTGGTGATGGTGAAGGCGTCTGCGTTGTTGGCTGCAAGAATCAAAGTGCCGCCGTCAAAGACCCGGGAGGTTACGGTGCCCAAGCCAGAGGTGACGTCGTTGTTCGCATTGATCGGACGGATAGTGACTGGGTTGGGGGTACTGGGCAATTGCGAGGTCAAAGTCGCAATGCCAAATCCAACACTCTCTTGACTGCCCGAGGTCAAGGAGATGGAAAAAGAAGATGCACTGGTGTAATTGCCCAGCAGCCGCACACTGAAGCCATCCCCGCCGAGATTGTTTGCCGTCGTGATGGTGAGAATGCGATTTGTCAGTGACCCAACAACTTCGCCGGACGAAAACTTGATCGGGTCTGAGGCCAAGTTCAGGCTGCTGAAGTCGTAGGTCGCCCGATCCACGAAATTGAACATCAACACAGGGTCTGTCACAGCCTGAGAAAACGAAAACGTCTGAGTTGCGCCGGAACCAACTGCGTAGCCCAATGCAATGGACCCTTGTCCTGAAATCGGTTGATAAGAGCTTGGCAGCAGGCTGGTCCAGTTACTTGAAAATACACCCCCAGCGTTCATGTACTGGCGCGTGGTCAGCGCCACATTTGAGGTACCCAAAGACCCGGACACGTTCACGGCCGCCCCTGCGGGCACCCCCGCCGTATTGGTGGCAGTCCAAGTCGTAGCAGTGGACTGGGCCAATGCGCTCGCGACCGGAAAAGCGCAAAGCAAGGCCACGAGGGCTGGCTTCAAAGAAAAGTAGCTGCTCAGACGCACGGATGGTGATCCCGCCCCAAGACCGGCCTTACCACCTCTTAAGCTTTTCGCACGCTCGGAAACCACCACCAGGCCGCCACGGGCCGCCGACCACACCAACGAATAAATCCGGTTCATAGCCTGTGCATCCCTTCAGCAAAAATGCAAATTTCTGTGAAAAGAATTCTAGGGATGTGAGGTACCTGTTAACCAACCTTAACCAACAGCATCAGCGGCCCGCCCGGAACCGACGGGTCTGGTGGGGATGAGATGGTCTGATCAATCGTGAGCCGCATCAGCGCCGACCGGTAGCTAACGCACTTCAATGTCACACAGCAATCGGTAGCCGTATCCACGAACGGCCTTGATGCCAGGAGCGCCTGCACCACACGCCAGGAGCTTTTTCCGCAAACGCCCTATCCGCACCTCCTGGCTGTCCTTGCTGACCCCCATGTCAACACCCAAATGCTGTGCCACCTGCCAGTGCTCCAGTGACTGGTTCGGTGCGAGGGCCAGCGCTCCGAGGACGTTGACTTCAGCGGGTGTCAGTAGGAGCGTGGCCTGCTGCGGCCCCTCGAGGGTGAGCTTCCGGGTCCACAGCAGCAACCTGTTGAGGCTGGCCGCCTCATTGGTGCGCGTACGTTCACTCAGGTTTTTAGCAATCGCCTCCAGTTCTTCGGGTGCCACCGGCTTGGGCAGGTAGATGTCAGCGCCGGCGGCATAGCCAGCCACCTTGTCCACTACAGCCGTTCGGCCGGTGACCACCACAATTTTTGTGAGCGGTGCACTCGCCCGGATTCTGCGCACCAGGCTTAGACCATTTTCGCCAGGGAGGTTCAGGTCAATGATGTACAGGTCGGGTAGGCAACCCATGGGTAGTTCGTCAATGTCTTCGGCCATGCCCACGCCCAGGACTCGATGACCCGCACGGGTCAATGTCCTGACCATGGCGTCGCGCAAAACGTCGTAGTCTTCAACGATCAGAATATTCAAGACTTTGGTCAGCATTCGGTGGAACTGCAAAGTTCATGGCCAAAGCACTATAAGTGGCTCACACCTCGAAAACCGACAAAACCCAAACAGCCGCCATCCTTACGCGGCAATACTTGCGGGGGGAACAATTGGCAATCGCACTTCAAAAACAATATGCCGTCCACCATCACCTTGCGAAGAGCGGCAATCAACGGTTCCCCCCAGCGCCTCCACCAAGCCACGAACCAAGTACAGCCCCAGTCCAGAGCCGATTTGGTGCTGAGCGGCTGGGCTTCGGTAGTATTTTTCGAACATTCGGCCTCTGTCGGGCATGCCTGCAATCCCAACCGCATTACTCACGCAGAAACGAACCATGGGCGGCTGATGCCCAGTCAGTAGGTCCGCGTGGAAGCTGACAACAGAGTTCTCCGGGCTGTACTTCAGTGCGTTGTCCACGAGGTTAGCCAGCACCACCGACAGGAGGACTCTGTCGGTCTCAATGGCCGCGGGCAAATCCTTAACAAGCAACTGTAAGCGCTCCGAGTTCGCCCGCTGGACCACTTCGTCCACCAGAGCTGGCAGTTTTGTGGCTGCGAACCGAGGACTAAACCCGCCGTCGTCGAGACGCTCTGCCTGAACGCTGCGCTCAATCACGAGCCGCATGTCCTGAACGGCTCGGCGAATCTGTATGCCTTCGCGAGTGCGCGTGTCTGCCAGGAAACTCACGGCTGACAAGGGATTGCGCAGTTCGTGCCCCAGCATCGCCAGGAAGCGCTGCTGGTCTTGACGTTTGGATTTTTCTTCCTGAGCCATGCGTTCGGCGAAAGCTATGCGCCACTCCGCCTGCTGCTGCAACTTGTGCTGTTGCTGCGCTCGCAACTGCAGCACTACCATCATCATCAAGCTTCCGGTCAAGGGATATAGAAGAAGCAGGTCCCAGATGTCGAGGGGACTGGAAAAAACATCCATCGCGACCAAGCGATTAAAGGCGCCGGTGAGCAAAACAAAGAGATAAAAACCAACCAGCGCTGCCTTTGAAATAACAGGCTTTTGGGAGTCATTACGGTCAGCCCAAATGCGGGTTGACGCCGCGGTCAAGAACAGCGCACAAAAGCACAGGGTGAGCAAGACAGCCTGAACCCTCAGAGCCCAACTCATATACCCCAAAACCCCCACCAAAAAAATGCAGGAGAAGATGAAGAAAAATACATGTAACGATTTAATCCATTTCGGGCTGGGCTTGAACTCCGATAGAAACTGAATGTCAAACCATACAACCACTAGAACCACTGCCAGAAGTCCGTAGTTTCCGATCTTGTCGACCCATTCCGGCGCCAAAGCCTCAGCGCCCAGCGTCCTCCACAGCCCCAAAATTACCGCGGCGTACGCGATCATGAAAAACTCTCTGATGACATAAAGTCTGACCAGTCGGTCCCGGGAACTCAGCCAAGACAAGATTCCCCATCCCATGCAAATAAGCAGTACGGAGAAATAGACCAAGCCCCAAATCATCTGTTTGAAGTCTTTGCGGCGAGCCGTCTGCAGCTCCAACACTTCAACGGAACTGAACGTAGATGTCGTTGTCTTCAATCGAAGCCAGACATCCCTAGGGATATTTCCCAAAGGAATCAAAAAATTGCTATTGAGGGATTGGTAATCATCAAGCGTCCATGAGTGTCGGTCTCCTGTGTATCGAACCTCGCCGTCAGGAGACATAGGGTCATGCAGCTGAAATTCATCCAGAATGACAGGCCGAAGTCGAATCACCAGCTTTTTGTCAGCTGGAGCATCCGGCCATTTAGCCGGATCGATTCTCAGGCGGATCCAGAACGCCGAGGTACTGAACCCTTGCCCAAAATAGGGGCCGGTAAGCGGCTGCTGCGGGGCGGCCACCACCTGTGCGAGTGTCATGGTGCCGGTCGGATCCTCGACCCAAGACCGTTCGCTCACAGGTTCACGCGAAGACGCCGCGGCCGCTGCGGCGCTTAGCGCCAACAAGACAAAAGCCAGTATTTTTCCGAGTATCCCCATTCCCAGCTCACTCATTCATTCGCGCGCTCGTTATGGCCCGGCCCAGCATGACAACAAAACGGTTGAGGATGTGCTTTGGGGAGTCCCATGACATCGACCGTAGCCGTTGATGAGCCTGCAAATGTATCGGATGCCGTTTAATCGAGCGGCACAGCCGGAGGAAAGTGATATCGGGGTCTTTCCTCTAAGTGGCATTAAAGGCAAGCAGGCCCCAGCCGGGCTCAGCGGGAATCCAAGCCTGATCGACAAGTCTCCGCTTTATCGGAAGGACACACGCGTGCCCATTCGCGGCGGTCGCTGCGGCAACATCTTCTCCAGCGCGGGTCGACCGCTGCGAAAAGTCAGGGGCTGCAAATCGACTGATGATCGTATCGAGCCGATCACATACCGCTCTCACCAAGCGATAGCTCCGGGCGACAAGGCCATGTTCGAGGTTGCGGCCGGCGATGCGGCCGTACTCGCGGGTCTTGCCACGTGCAAGAGCGACACCCACCGCTCGTTCTGGCTGTACGCGAAGCACCCGGTGCTGTTTGACCGCGCGGGTGACGTCGACCACTTTGAGCGACAGTCCTCTCACGCCCAGCAACATGACCTGGGCGTCAGGCGCACCCCCGACAGCTCGGAGTCTGCGTTGGCGGCGCTTCGAGCCGACGTCTCCGCGTTCTATCAGCGCGAGATGCAGTGCGGTGACCGCTGCAAGGCCTACATCGTCGAGCGCAGCCCCGGCGTGTTCTTGTTGAGTGTCCACATCAAGGACCTCTCGATGGTGCGTCTGGAGTTTGAAGGCGACGAACTCAAGCGGCGCGTCGGCAATCCCAACATCCATTCGGTCATCGAGTATTCGTCTGTGACCGGCGTCTCCCGCTCGCTCGCCAGGGGTGGCGCCAAGTATCACCAGGCGCTCCTGAAGACGTTCGCGCGGCACTTGCTGGGCGTGGACATCGATGCGCAGCGCTTGATGCCGCCCACGCTCGATCTCTCGGCGCTGCGATTGGGCTTCGATGTGCCGCAGGCACAGGTCGATGGCTTCAACGTCCTGCAGATCAAGGCGCTCACGCTCTTGAGTCCGGACACGCAATTGAAGCTCGACTGCACGGCCATGGCCTCAAGCGAGCATCGCTGTGTCACCGGGCTTCTGGCGGAGAAGTTGCCCGGACCGCTCGCCGAGCGGTGGCTCATCACCGCCGCGCAGATCAACCTGTACTACCCGCCCGCCCAGGGCAAGGTGCGGCCGAAGGTGGTCACGGTCGAGGTGACGCGCAAGGGACGCCTGAACCTGCACAAGTTCGACCCCGTGTTGCAGGCGCAACTCGAGCGGTACCTGGTGTCGCTGGGGATTCTTGAGACGGGGCA
>JBDLQY010000194.1:0-4474 GCA_039800325.1 Pseudomonadota bacterium
ACGGGCGAGTTTTGCAGACCACTTCCGCGCGGCGACACAGACCACACCGGGAGAATATTTAGCGGACTGGCGCATCTCGCTTACGCAATCAAAAATGTCGCACGGGCAACCTGTCAAAGCAATTGCCAAGGAAGTTGGGTATGCGAGCCCCGAGACCCTTAGTCGAGTCTTCACCAAGCGGGTCGGCTGCAGCCCAAGGCAATGGTTGGCGTCAACCAAAGAGATCGTCGCAAGCCCATGAATCGCATTCTGCTTGTAGAAGACCATTCGGAAATGCGCGAGATAGTCGTACGCGATCTGCAGGCTGCAGGCATCGCGACAGACGCTGCTGCACGCATCAGTGAGGCCGAAGCGTGCCTATCTCAGGTGCGGTACGCAGCACTCATACTTGACCGCGGTTTACCTGATGGCGATGCGCTGCCATGGCTGCAGAAACTGCGCGCTCGGCAAGTACTGTTGCCCTGCCTCATGCTCACAGCGCGCGATTCCCTTCATGACCGCGTTGATGGGCTAGAAGCGGGAGCAGACGATTATCTGGCCAAGCCCTTCGCACGCGACGAGCTGATTGCCCGAGTACGCGCGTTGCTGCGCCGTCAGAGCGTATGGGTGACCAATGCCCCGCACTGGGCGGGTCTCGTTGTCGACCCTGTAGCGGCACGACTAAGCCACGGTCGATCAAGCGTAAACCTTGCCCCGAGCGAGCTACAACTGATGATCGCTCTCGTGCGCGCCGAAGGCCAGGTGGTGCGGCGCACAGCCCTGGAGGCTGCGGCATGGGGTCTTACGGAGCCCGTGACGCCAAATGCGCTGGATGTCGCCCTGCACCGTCTGCGCCGAAAGCTTGAGGTGATTGGGAGCCCCGTGCGCATGGTCAACACCAAGGGGGTCGGCTACGCGCTTGTGCACCCGTCTCCTTCGACCGGAGGGTGAGGTGACCGAACCGGGGCGGGAGAACAGATTAGTACCCCGCCGAACGCTGAGCCTTACGCTACGCCTGGTGCTGGGATTCTCCGTGGCTTTCGCCTCCATGGCATTGGTCGTAGTCGGTATCCAAGTTTTGCTTGCCGAGCGGTTTGGCCACCTGGTTACTCAAATGAGTATGGAGGGACAGACCCAGGACATTTTCGATGGCTTCGTCCTCGATGCCAGTCAGCGGGTTATCGGCGTGAACCTTCCCCCCGGTGATGCTGTGGGGTTCGACGACTTCTTTGCGAACCTCAAATTCCGTGTCCTTGACAGCTCAGGTGCGGTGGTCGCCAGCAGTGAGCCAGACCGTAGATCGCTACTGCCCGAAAGAGATATCGCTGAACAGCCAGGCTTCTTCGGCATTGTGCGCCTTGACGGACGCGATTTTTTTGTAGGAGCCTGGCAGCGAACCGTACACGGCAGGGCCTATGTATTACAACTCGCGCGTAGCGACCGCTTCGAAGTCTTAGCGCGTGAAGCGGTTACCCCTACGATCGTCGAAACAGTTGCTCTCCTCGGCACTTTATCCGCCCTAGTATTTGCCGTCGCCGGCGCACTCGCTGTTCGGTCAGTATTAAGGCCCATCCGCATGGCCGAAAGGGCAGCGCGTCATGTCGGTGGCCGCAACCTCGCAGCGCGCCTACCGGTAGAGAACATGCCCGCGGAGATCCGGCCCTTAGTGGAGGCATTCAACGATGTGTTACAGCGCCTTGAACGCGCCTTCCAGGAGCAAGAGCGATTCATCGCCAATGCGGCACACGAATTGAAAACCCCTCTTGCACTGGCCCGCGCACGCATCGAGGCTGGGCTTGGTAACGAGGAAGACCGAACCAGGCTTTTGCAAGACCTAGACACGATGGCACGCCAGGTTCAGCAACTGCTGCAACTGGCCCAGGTTGCTGATTCGAAGGGCATGCAGCTAAGTAGCGTTGACCCCGTAGATGTGGCACGAGACGTCCTTAATCAGCTGGCGTTCAAGGCGGATCGTGCAGACATTGCGCTCCATCTGGTAGAGCCCGCGGTAAATGTGTCGATACAGGCCGACGAAGCGGCGCTATTTGTACTCCTCAGGAACCTTGTAGAAAACGCGATTGAGTTCTCACCAGCAGGCGCTGATGTCAGGCTTCAAATAGACAGCACCGGAATCAGTGTAGTAGACCACGGGCTTGGCATACCGGTAGAGCACCGAGCACAGGTCTTCGAGCGATTCTGGCGCGCGCCGGGTCAGACAAGACCAGGGTCTGGCCTGGGCCTTGCGCTCGCACAAGAAATTGCCCACGCCCATGGCTGGTCGTTGCGTTGCGATGAGGCACCTGGCGGAGGGGCCTTATTCAGCGTCTGCTGGCAGCCAGGAGTCTGACCAAGACCCTGAGGTAACCGCGTCGGAAAGTTTCCGGTAAGTCACTCGGGTCGATGATAGGCAGAAGACGTTTTGAAAGCGCCCCATGCCCCATGCCCCATGCCCTGTGCCCTATGCCCTATCCCCTTTGCCCCCTTCCCTCTTCTTTCGCGACACACAGGAGATCTATCTATGCAAGGTTATCGAACAGCTCTTCGCACCGCGGTGTTAGGCTGCATTGCAATCACCGCCTTACCGTCACTGGCAGCAACGGAGCCAAAAGGCTACTACGCAACAATTTATGCCCAAGCGAGCCGCCTTGGGTCTACCAGCTTTGACGAAAATGGCAGTGCGGGTTTCGGATCTGGCCTGCAGGCCAGCTTTGATAACGGGCTTGGCTTTGGTGGAGATATTGGATTTCGTTACGGTAATGGCTGGGCCGCAGAGGTCGAGTGGAACTATCGCCGTCATGATCTCAAGTCATTACGCAAGGGTAGCGCCACGCTCGTGACCGATGGCGACTTTGCATCGAACATCATCTTTATCAACGGACTGCGTCGCTTCCCCAGTACCTCTGGGGGGTGGACTCCCTATATCGGCGCGGGCGTTGGCTGGGTGCAGGAGATTGACTTCGATCTAAATTCCAACGGCGCGGAGCGGGCATGGTCTAAACAAGGGAAATTGGGTGTTCAGCTCATCGCAGGCACCGAAGTTCCGATGAGTAAGGACTGGAGACTGACTGCAGATCTGCGTGTCCTGCGGCTCGGTAGCGTCGAGCTACCAGCCGAAGAGGGTGTCACTGGGCGACTATCTAAACCGAACTACAACCCGGTGTCGGTGCAGCTGGGGCTGCGGCGAATGTTCTAACCCCACCTAAAAATCCTTTAATCTCAGCGGCGTGTGGTCAAACTCGTCAACGCAATGCCATGAGGGCGATCTCCGGCGCCTTGTCCAAAACTTTTAAGAGCGCCGTTGCTGCGCCTGTCGGAGATCGCTTGCCCTGCTCCCAATTTCTAATGGTATCTATCGACACGCCAATGCGATCAGCAAACACCGCCTGACTGAATCCGAGCCGCCTGCGAACCCTGCGCGCAAACTTCGCCTCATCCAATAGCGCGCTGGCACTGTCAATCGCCATATTACGCTCCTGAAAACATGCGTCGCTTTTGGCATCGTCCCACTCAAATCGCATCAGGCTGTGTGTAGTTCAATGAACTACCCTCAGCAAGCTCAAGTACGCAACATCGACTCTAGGCCGCGCCGAGGGCTTGGCCCACGAGGCTCCGTCGCAAAACCAACGCGGGAAAGCATCTGTAAGGTCTCGCCGCCCGCGCGGAGCCCCAAGGTCTGATGAATCGCCTCGTGCGGTCCTCGCATCTCAGGGAACTCCTGCAGCGCTTGGGAGAGCGGGTGCATATCAATGCCCGCAGCGGTGGCCACCAAATGGGCGCGGACGTAGGCGCGTCCGGCTGTCACCTGTGTCGGGCGTGCATTGTTTGGGCTGGCCAGCCACAAAAACCCACTGGCGGTTTCAAAGGGTACCCAGCGATCCATCACCCGCTGGAGAGAACTACTACCCTTCGCGGGCACCTCCATCGGGTCAAAGAGTCCGATACTATGCAGCGCCCGAACCATTGGGCTATTCAGACTGATGCCATCAGGGTTCGCAGCAATCGCGCGAGGCCCGATGCGCATTAGGCGGGCTGACTCAAGCCATGTGCGCGCTGTGGTGGCTTCTATCTCATAGGCCTCGCGTGTGATGCGGCGAATTGCATCCATGGCAGTTACACCGGTCGCCAGACCGCTACGAAGGCCAAAGCTGCTAGCAGTCTCGCCCCAGCTACGCACAACTGCCTCAGGCAGCGTGCGATCGTCGGCATAGGCAGACTTGCGGGTATGCCTTCGCGTAATCTGGGCAAACAACGGATCCGCGGGAGCACTACCCGCCTCGCCCAGCACCAGGGTGGCGACGCGGCTTCCCACAGGCAATTGCTGATCAGGCGGTGCGCCGTCCGGAAAGAGTTCGACCTTCACCAACACGCCCCGCCGCGCGGCGGCGACCACAGCAAGCTCAATAAATGCCCCACAGCCAATAAGAATCTGACGGCCAAAGGGATCCGTCTCAGGCAGTAGCCGCTCGCCGTCGCAGATTAGGTGTATGCGGTTAGA
>JBDLQY010000195.1:0-8537 GCA_039800325.1 Pseudomonadota bacterium
GCGACTGCAGCAAGCGCGTATTTCAGGCGACAGCCTGTGGCGATCCTTTGAGCGGCTCCGCGAGTGGATGCAGGGCGCGCAGGAACTGGCATGATTCGTCTGGCGATTACGCGACGGTGTCCCTTTCTGGGGCGGGCGTCTTAACAGTCTGGGAGCAATCAGGTCATGGCCACTTCCATGAACGCGCCGAGCGGACGTGCGCTGCAGGTACCGTCAGGTTTCAACCGTCTGAGCCTCGATGTTGGCCTGGTCGATATCGATTCGACCGGCGATGCCATACCCCAGGCGGGTTTACCGCCGACGGCCGGGATGACCCCCCGCGAGGCCGCTACCCTGGTTCCGCAGGCGGCTCTTGACCGTGTTTACCCGGGTTCGGGAACTTTGGCGAATCAGGAACGCTGGGCAGATCCTGGCATTCAGCATCGCGATAACCTGACGCCTGAAGGTTTTCTGCAGTCCCTCCAGCAGGCCCTGCCCAGGCTTGCCAAGCTGGCCGCCGAGCTTGCCACGCCAGAGCAGGCGGCCCCGGTACGAATTGCCGGACGCGTGCTCGACGCGCATGTTCGGCAATGCGAGCTTTCGGCGGCGAATCGTTTGGCCTTGATTGCTGGCTGATGTCCTGTGGCAGAAACCCTAGAACCTCGCGAGGCCGACGCGCTTATCCAGCTGGCGCATTTTTTTCTGCGGCAGGGAGACGCCGAGCGGGCCATGGTTTTGTACGCGGCCTTGCGCGAGGCGCAGCCGCAGTCGTCTTCCGTGCTGCGCGGGCTGGCGATTTCAAGCCTTCGGGCGGGGCAGCCCAAGCGAGCGCTTTCTGCCCTGGACGCCTTGGCCCTGTTGGGCGAAGTCGATGCGGGGTTCCACCTTACCCGGGCGAATGTGCTGACAGCGCTCGACCGCCAGGACGAGGCTCAGGCAGCCATGCAGGCCTGGCTGGCCTCTACAGCTAAGGCAGCATGAAGGCACTTCAAGCGCAGCTGCAGCGGCTGGCACTTGCGGCCTCCAGCCGAAACGACATCGTCTTAGCGGTCATGATGGTGGCCATCATTTTCATGATGATTCTGCCGCTGCCCACCTGGCTGGTTGACGTTCTGATCGGCACCAATATGACGATAGCGGCGGTGCTCTTGATGGTCGCCATGTATCTGCCGTCGCCGCTGGCGTTCTCATCGTTTCCCTCGGTGCTACTGGTCACCACGCTATTCAGGCTGGGTCTCTCGATTGCGACCACCAGGCTGATTCTGCTTCAGGGCGATGCAGGCAGCATCATCACCACCTTCGGAAATTTCGCTGTGGGCGGAAACCTGGTGGTGGGTCTGGTGGTGTTTCTTATTCTCACCATCGTGCAGTTCGTGGTCATTACCAAGGGCGCCGAGCGCGTCGCTGAGGTAGCGGCCCGATTTTCACTGGACGCCATGCCGGGCAAGCAGATGTCGATTGACGGCGACATGCGCGCTGGCACCATCGATATGGACGAGGCCAAGCGACGGCGGCGTGACGTCGAAAAAGAGAGCCAGCTGTATGGCGCCATGGATGGCGCCATGAAGTTCGTCAAGGGCGATGCCATTGCCGGACTCATTATCGTCGCGGTCAATCTATTGGGCGGCATGCTGGTCGGTGTGTTGCAGCGCGGCCTGTCGGTGGGACAGGCAGTCCAGACCTACTCGATATTGTCCATCGGAGATGGCCTAATCGCGCAGATTCCGGCACTTTTCATTTCGATCTGCGCTGGCATCATCGTTACTCGGGTGCAGAGTGATGATGGCCCATCAAATGTGGGTCGTGACATTGGCGCGCAGATCCTCACGCAACCGAAAGCGCTGCTGATTGGCGGCACGATCGCGCTGGGCATGGGCATGATCCCGGGGATGCCCACCATCGTCTTTCTGATGCTGGGGTTGCCGCTTATTGGTATGGGCTTTGCCATGCGGCCGCGTCGCCAGGTGGATGCGGCTACGGGTAAGGTCACCGAAGTACCGGCCCTGCAGGCCAGTGCTACTCGGACACCGCCTCCGAAGCAGGATGGAACGGATGAGTTTGTGCCGACCGTTCCTCTGATGCTTGATCTGGCTGAAGACCTGCGAGCCGGTATTCAGGCCGATGAACTTAACGAAGAACTGGTCAAGATTCGTCGTGCGCTTTATTTTGATCTTGGCGTGCCTTTTCCCGGCATTCAATTGCGCTTTAATGAGCGGCTACCCACGGGCACCTACAGCATTGTCTTGTCTGAGGTGCCGGTGGCGCTGGGGCGCATTCGCCTTGACAGGCTGCTCGCGCGTGAGCCCGAACAGACTTTAAAGCCACTGGGCATTCCGGTAGAGGTCGATGAAGATTTTCTGCCGGGGGTGCGTACGCTGTGGGTTCCTGCGTCGATGGGAGACCTGCTGACCCGAGCGGGTCTAACCCACATGAATCCCAGTCAGATCGTGACTTACCACCTGGCATCGGTGCTACGCAAGTATTGCGCTGACTTTATCGGGGTGCAGGAAACCCGGTTCCTGCTGAGCGCGATGGAGTCACGCTTCCCAGATCTGGTCAAGGAAGTCATGCGGGTCATGCCCACCCAAAAAATCGGCGAAATTCTGCAGAGACTGGTCTCAGAAGACATTTCGATCAGAAACCTGCGCGCCATTCTTGAGGCGCTGGTCGAGTGGGGGCAGAAAGAGAAAGACTCGGTCTTGCTCACCGAATATGTCAGGGGCGCGCTCAAGCGCCAGATCAGTTACAAATACTCGGCGGGTCAGAACATGTTGCCAGCCTACCTGCTTGCGCCGCAGCTGGAAGAAGCCGTTCGCGCAGCCATTCGGCAGACGGCGGCAGGCAGCTATCTGGCCCTTGACCCGGCCGTGGCCCGCAAGCTGGTTGAAAACATCAAGAAAGCCACCGCAAAAGGCGCGTCGGGTGCGGTTCGGCCTGTCTTGCTGGCATCGATGGATATCCGACGCTACCTGCGTAAATTGATCGAGGGTGAGCTCTACGAGCTGCAGGTCTTGTCCTACCAAGAGCTGACCCCCGAGGTCAATATTCAGCCCTTGTCCCGCGTTGAGCTTTAAGCGAGATGAGTTCCCAGCTCGAGTTCAGGGTTTTATCCGGATCGCACGAGGGTGCGCGAGCGCCTGTGCCCGCCGACGGCTCGCCGATTCGTGTCGGGCGTTCGCTTGATGGTGACCTTATTTTGCGAGACGCCGGCTTTGAATCTGCAAGCCTGGTGTGCGAAGCCGGCCAGTGGCGGCTTGCGATCGGCGATGAGCCAGCCGTTGCCTTGAGAATGGGTGAGGCGGCGCGGCTGGGGCCACTGCTGATTCAGGTCGCTGATGCGCATTCGCCCTGGCCCGACCTTAAGGCACTGACCGTGGCCTTTGAGCAGCCTGATTCGACGGATGTTCTGGAAGAGGCAAGGGACTCGTCAACGTCGACTGCTGCAGGGCATCCAGCGTCCCAGGTGGTCGATGGGGCCGATGGGCCAGGTGAGCCAGTGGCGTCTGACGAGACGTCACCATCACCCCCTAACGGTTCAGACTCTCAGCGTTCGGGCATCGGCTGGCTGCCCTGGGCTTTGACTGCGGGGCTCATGTTGGGCTTTCTGGGTCTTGGGTGGACCCTGCTGATGCCGGCTGATTCAGAAGGGAGCCGTCCGCTCAGTACCGGCGCAGTCTCGCAGCCTAACGAATCGATCAGCCCTGCCGAAATTGAAGCCATGGTTCAGGCTATTGCCCGTGCCGGGTATGCGCAGCGGGTCAGGGTTTTATCGACAACCGATGGGCGCGCGCTGTTGGCGGGTGTGCTCGATAGCGATGAAGACCAGGAGGCTGTGCTGCGCGCCGCCAGTGGCGTGTCGAGAAAACTACGCCTTTCGCTGCTGAGCACGGCTGAGTTCACCGCCAAGGTGCGCGAGTTACGCGAGCAGGTCCCGGGCGAGCTCGAGATACGTCCATCGCGCGACGGCAAAGTCATTCTTACCGGCTTGTCGGATGAGCCGGCGCTTATCGATGACGCGATCAGCTGGATTCGCAAAGCGCTGCCAGAGGCGGCCGGCATTGAGGTTGAGGCACTGTCGCGGGCCGAGGCTGTTGCGAGGTTCGCCCGTACGGTACGTGAATCGAGAATTGGCGATATCGACATTCGCTGGGACGGCCAGCGGCTCGTTGCACGTGGCGAATTGTTGGCCAGCCGCCTGGCGCGCTGGGAGCGACTGTGGCTGTCATTTTCAGCTCGCTATGGCGAGCGGCTCAAAGCCAGTGTAGAGCTCAGTGTTGTACCTGATCCGCCAAGCCTTGTTGCCAAGCCGGACGTGCCGATGCCCGAGCCCGAACAGACAACGACCACGATAGTGATGACGGTCGAGCCGCCCGCTAAAGCGTTACCTCGGATTGTTTTGCCGCCCATTGCGTCGGTGATCAGCGGTCCGCGCGGGCATGTCATGTTGCGCGATGGAAGCCTCATTTTCACGGTGGGCGTTGTGAACGGATTCCGCCTCATAGCCATCGAAGACACCGTGCTAGTATTTGAAGACGCTCGTGGACATGAATTCAGAGTTTCTCGATAAGGATCCCGGCGGTGGATGCGTCTAACGCACTGAGCGAATTACACGCCCGCCTGTTGGGTCCCCAGGCCGAGCAGGTGCGGCTTGAGGCTTTGCAGAGCTTGCAGGTCACACGTACGCGTCTGCAGGCGCAGGCGCGCCAGGGGTTTCCTGCGCCCCGGTACTCAGAACTGGAAGCCGCTATGGCCGCCGTGCAGGCGGGTATCGATATTCTTGAGCGATTGTCCGTTGGCGCAGGCGTTGCGGGCTCCAATGGTTTTCGATAGTTTTCATACCATCGTCCCAGTCTTTGTTAAAGGCGCATTACCATGATCAGTTCGAACCCGATCACTTTTGACTTCGTTAACAGCACGCTTCAGGTGGGTCTCAATGACCGAGAGACCAAGCTGCGACAGGCGATTGAATCCACCTCTAAAGACTCTTCGCCGGCTAACCTTATGGTGCTTCAGCAGGAGCTGCAGCAATGGTCCATGATGGTTCAGATTCAGAGCACTGTCATCAAAGACATCGCTGATGCCACCAAAGGCGTCATTGCGAAGTCGGGCTAAGCCTTACCTTTCGTCACAAGGTCTCGCTAAGCCCCCGACCTTCGCCACCATTGCAGTCCTCCAGTCCTCGCGACGACGGCTTCATGCGTTTGGCGCTTGCTCAGGCCGAGCGAGCTGCTCGGGCTGGGGAAGTGCCTGTGGGGGCGGTGGTCGTTTACCAGGGGGAAGTCGTTGGTGTGGGCTGCAACAGCCCCATCACCGATTCAGACCCCAGTGCTCACGCTGAAATTAAGGCGTTGCGCGCTGCAGCGCTCAGATTAGGTAACTACCGCCTGCCGGGCTGCGAGCTGTACGTGACGCTAGAGCCATGTGCCATGTGTTCAGGCGCTATTCAACACGCGCGCATTGGTCGGCTTGTCTACGGTGCCAGCGACCCCAAGACGGGGGCCTGCGGCAGTGTGGTCAACCTGTTTGCCAAGCCCCAGCTTAATCACCACACTGAGCTCGTCGGAGGCCTCCTGGCCTCCGAAGCATCGCAATTGCTTAAAGACTTTTTTGCTGCGCGGCGAAAGTCTGCTAGCTCTTACTGAATCTTGGCTGCGCCGCGCAAATCGACCTGAAGCTTGTCGATACGCGCTCGCTCGAGTTCCTGCTTGATTTGCGGTGCAACCTGACCCATGGGCGGGGGCGGCGCGACGCGAACGTCGTCAAGCCGAATAACGTGGAAGCCGAACTGAGTACGCACCGGCTGCAGGGTGAACTTTCCTTTTTCGAGGGCCGCCATTGCGTCGGCGAACTCGCGAACGAAGGTCTCGGCCGTATTCCAGTCGAGGTCACCACCCTGCTGGGCAGACCCAGGATCCTTGGACTGCTTGGCTAGATCCTCAAAGCGGGCGCCCTTACCAAGCTGCTCGATGATGGCCTTTGCCTCGTCTTCACGTTCGACAAGAATATGACGTGCCCGGTACTCTTTTTCGGCAGCGCCACCGTGGCGTTTATCAAACTCGCGCTTGATCTCATCGTCGGTGACAGGAGCCACTTTGGCCAGATGATGCGAAATCAGGGCACGAATCAGCACATCCTCGCGGGCCTGCTCAAGTTGTAATTGGACCTCGGTGTCGCTCGTGAGACCGCTGCGCTCGGCCTCCTGCACAAATACGGTTCTGAGAATGAGCTGGTCACGAATGGCGGCGCGCAGCTCGGGCGTATCGGGGCGCCCCTGACTGACCATTTGCTGCACAACCCCATCAAGCCGTTTGAGCGGGATGGGCTTGTTGTTGACGACAGCTGCGTTTTGCGCCGCGACCATACCAGGCGTCAATACGGTACAGGTGATCAAGGCGGCCAATCCTCGACGGATAGTGCTGCTGGTCGTGGAAGGGGCGAACGGAAACGTGGCACGCACGGCTGTGCGAGGTTTAAGCAGGCTCATGAGGGTTCCTGGCTGGCGGTTTCAGCCCTGGGAACGATCGATCTCGATAGCCAGGGCATGGATTCGATGGGGCATCCAATCGGCGAGGGCATCATACACGAGGCGATGACGGGCCAAGAGAGAACGGCCGATGAACGCGGCTGAGGCAATCCGTACTCGATAGTGGCCGGCGCCACCGCTCGCACCTGCATGGCCGGCGTGAAGATGGCTTTCATCGATCACTTCGAGCGATGAGGGCGCAAGCTTATTCCGTATGCGAGCTGCGACCTCGTCCGCGCTGGGCCGTCCGGCAGCACTGGCGGAGGGCTCAAGGCTCGATCGGTCAGAAGGGCTGTTGATCATGAGCGTTACACAATACCTAACGTGAATCGGACTGGTCGGAGGCTTTCGAGCCCTCAGTCTCAGTGGCATATCGTCCCATGTACAGAGCCTGGGCCAGAACGAAAACGAAGGTAATCGCCATGGTTCCGAAGAGCTTGAAATTGACCCATATATCTGTGGAAAAGCCGTAGGCGACCCAAAGATTCAGGGCGCCCATACTCACAAAAAAACCGATCCAGGCCAGGTTGAGTCGTTCCCAGACCGGCTTCGGCAGGCTGACCTGCTTACCCATCATGCGCTCGATCAGATTGGCGCCGGCCAACCAGCGTCCGATGATGAGCGCCACCGCCAGGCTGACATAAAGCACTGTTGGCTTCCATTTGATGAAGGTCTCGTCGCGTAACGCCAGGGTCAGTCCGCCAAACACCACAATAATGGCCAGTCCGGCCCATTGCATGGGTTCTACGGGTTTTGCTCGGAACTTGAGCCAGGCGATCTGCGCGATGCTGGCCACAATGGCGATTCCGGTAGCCCAGTAAATGTCGCCAAACTTGTATGCAACGAAGAACAGGACGATAGGAAAGAGATCAAACAGCAGTTTCATGAAGTCGCTTTGGCTATAATTTCAGGTTTGACTCAACACAATCGGAGTATCACCCATGGCCGAACGTACCCGCACCCGTCGCAATACGCTAGAACGACGCTGTCTTCCCAAGATGCTGAAGCGGCTTTTTGCTGGTCGCTCGCATTCGATTTTTCGCATGCTTGAGAAGGTCAAGAAAGCCTAATCGGCACCATGTGTTGTATGGAGTAGCGAGCGCAGCGCTGGCTCGCTACACCGCTCTCTCAAGACTCTGGCTGAAACTTTAAAGAAGCCGAGTTAATGCAGTAACGAAGGCCTGTGGGCGGTGGGCCGTCTTCAAATACATGGCCCAGGTGTGCGTCGCAGCGAGCGCACAGAGCCTCAGTGCGAATCATGCCCCAGCTGATATCTCGGCGAGTGGCAACCACCTTTTCGTCGATAGGCTGCCAGTAGCTGGGCCAGCCACTGCCTGACTCAAATTTAGTCCCCGACGAAAACAGGGGTGCGTCACAGCAGACACACCGGTAGAGGCCTTTTTCATGGTGGTCCCAGTAGCAACCGGTAAAGGCCCGCTCGGTGCCGTGCTCTCGAGTGATGCGGTATTGCTCTGGGGTCAGTTGCTCGCGCCATTGTTGTGGCGTCTTCAGAAGCCTTTTGTCCTGGTCGCTCATGTGATCAGCCCTGCTCAGTTGCGCCGGGTTCGATTGTACGCAGGCAAGGACAAGGGGCGATTGCTAGCCCCGGGGCCGACACTGGTATCCTGCCGCCGATCCGTTTAATAAGGAGGAGAGCATGCTTGGCCTGATGATGGACATGCCGCTGCTGACATCGTCCATTTTGCAGCATGCCGCGCGGCATCACGGCGATACCGAGGTGGTATCGCGACGCTCTGAGGGTGATTTACACCGCACCACCTATGCAGAGCTTGAGCAGCGCTCACGCCAGTTAGCCAGCGCCTTCGAGCGCGCTGGAGTGAAGGCGGGCGATCGTATCGCCACCTTGGCCTGGAACGGCTATCGACACCTCGAGCTGTATTTTGGGGTTGGAGGCATGGGCGCGGTGGTTCACACCATCAACCCGCGCCTTCACCCCGATCAGATCGCCTGGATCGTCAATCACGCAGGCGATATCCATCTGGCCTTTGATGTCGGTTTTATGCCAATTGTTGAG
>JBDLQY010000196.1:0-20711 GCA_039800325.1 Pseudomonadota bacterium
CCGAAGGCCAGAAGATGTCAAAGTCGAAAGGCAACACCATAGACCCGATCGATCTGGTCGATGGCATCAGCCTGCCTGCACTGCTTGAAAAATCCACCGTGGGCCTGCTGCGTGCAGACCACAAGGCCAAGATCGAGAAGTACATTCGCGGGAATTTTCCTGACGGTATTGCCTCGTTTGGCGCCGACGCAGTGCGCTTTACCTTTGCATCGCTGGCCACGTTTGCCCGCACGCTCAACTTCGACCTCAGTCGCTGTGAGGGCTACCGCAATTTTTGCAACAAGCTCTGGAATGCAACCCGCTTCGTACTCATGCAGACCGAGGGGCGAGACTGCGGTTTTGCGCCGCACGGGCCTGACCAGTGCGTACCCGGTGGCTACCTGCATTTCAACCAGGTCGACCGCTGGATCGTCTCGCGCCTGCAGCGCACCGAGGCAGAGGTCGAACGTGCCCTTGGCGAGTATCGATTTGATCTCGCCGCACGCGCCATTTACGAATTCGTGTGGGACGAATACTGTGATTGGTATCTTGAGCTCGCCAAGGTCAATCTTCAGTCAAGCGATGAGGCCGTGGTGCGCGCCACACGACGTACGCTGCTGCGCGTGCTCGAAACGGTGCTGCGTCTGGCGCATCCCATGATCCCGTTTATTACCGAAGAGCTGTGGCAAAAGGTGGCACCACTTGCGCAACGTTATGGTGAACGCGGAGTACAGCGACTTTCGGAGCAAGCCCTCACCGAGGCCTTGAATGAGCGGCGCTACTCCATCATGCTGCAGCGTTATCCTCAGGCCGAACCCGCGCGGATCGATGAAGACAGCGAGGCCTGGGTGGCCAGACTGAAGGCCATGGTGGAGGCCTGCCGGGCGCTGCGTGGCGAGATGGGTGTGTCGCCAGCCCAACGGCTACCTCTAATCGCACAGGGCGACGCGGATGAGCTTGCTCAGTGCGCGCCGTTTCTGAAGGCGATGGCCAAACTCGAGGCGGTCGAAATCGTATCGGCCCTGCCAGCAGGGTCGATCGCACCTGTCCAAATCGTGGGTTCAACCCGCCTCATGCTGAAAGTCGAGATCGACGTAGCCGCTGAAACGGCCAGACTCGATAAAGAAATTAGCCGCGTGAGAACCGAGCTTGACAAAGCTGCGGCAAAGCTTGCTAACGAGTCATTCGTGGCCCGCGCACCGGCGACCGTCGTAGCACAAGAGCGCGAGCGAGTAGCCTCATTTGAGGGAACGCTCGCCCGGCTTCAGGAGCAACGCGCGGCACTGGCAGCCTGAGCGACTGGTCTGCACTCCGGAAAGATGCGGCTGCACACCTCCGACACCTAGGGTAGGCCGTAATCAGCGAGCCCGACCGGAGATCGTTTATCGAGGTCAACCGACCGAGCAGTAACCTCCGTCGACCAGCATGACTGTACCGGTCATATAGCGCGCGGCGTCCGAGCACAAAAACAGAATCGGATCGGCGATCTCAGCTGGCTCAGCCCAGCGTCCCATGGGCGTACGCGACATGATCTGGGCATTGCGCTCGGGGTTCTCGCGCGCACCGCGCGAGAGTTCGGTTATAACCCAGCCGGGTGCAATCGCGTTGACACGAATACCCTCGGCTGCGTAGGCCACCCCCAGGGACATGGTGAGATTGCGAATGGCACCCTTAGAGGCCGAGTAAGCGGGCTGCTTGGGGCCGCCAAAAAACGACATCACCGAGGCGATGAAAACAATGCTGCCTTTGGTTTTGGCCAGCAGGGGGCGCGCTGCAGCCGATACCCGCATGCCGCCGTTGAGATTGACGTCGATGACATGCTCAAACACGTCAGGCTGGTGCTCGGCATCGCGCCGGATAAGCCCTGCGCAATTCACCACAGCGTCCAGTCGCTGAAGGCCACCCACCAGGGCGTCGACCGCGGCCTTGTCACTGACATCCAGACGTCGAATGCTGATGCCCGCGAAATCGGGATTCGCCTGCGCCGCCGCGATCTCGGCGTCGGTCAGCCCGCAGGCAATGACATCGGCCCCTGCACGACGAAACGCAAGGCTGGTTGCCGCACCAATACCCGAAGTGCCACCTGTCACCAGAACCGTTCGGCCACTGAAATCAAAGCGCACATTCATCTCACCGTCTCCTCAGGAAAAAAGACCACTGGCGATCCTGCTCATCAACGCGCAGTAATTCATGCCCAGTCTGGCGGGCGAAGGCTTCAAAGTCGCGCTTGGAGCCTGGATCGGTGGACATGACCTTGAGCACCTGGCCACTGGGCAGGTCGGTCAGCGCCTTTTTGGCACGCAAAATGGGTAGCGGGCAGTTCAGGCCACGCGCATCGACCTCTCGGTCGACCTGGATGTTGATGTCGCTCATGGTGATTCGGAAAACGCCAGCCAGGCTGGCATGTTTATACGGGGACGACAGTCTACCCGAGCGACCACCCCGAGCACTTTAGATCAGGTCCAGCGCCCCCATCACCGCGCCCAGCGCAATGACCCACAGAGGATTGATTCGAGTAAGCGTCAGCACGAGTATGGCCGCCAGGGTGAGCAGGGCCAGGGGCACCGAATGAACAGTGCGCTCGGCGATAACCCAACCCGACGCGAAGGTGAGACCAATCGCAACCGGCGACAAGCCCAGGCGAATCGCCCTGACCAGGCGAGACTGCAGGTTAGCGCTTCGCCAGCGATTGGCCACCAACACAATGCCGCTGGCGGGCAACATGATGGCGGTCATGGTGACGAGGGCCCCGGCCAGGCCGGCCGCTTCCCAGCCCAGAAGCGCCACAAACAACACATTTGGCCCAGGGGCGGTTTGCGCCAGCACGATGGATTGTGTGAATTGCTCATCGCTGATCCAGCCTCGCTCGTCCACCATGAAACGATGCATATCAGAGGCCATGCTCATAGCCCCGCCAACGGCCAACACTGACAGGGTAAGAAAGTGCAGCGCAAGCGCAGATAGATCCGCCCAGCTCATCGAGTCAGCCTCCGCGCGCTCGTGAATGCCTTGCTCATGGCTTAGGACCCGATGATGCCTGTGCGGGCCCGTCCGGCTGATCAGGCTTTCGCCCCTCGGCCCACCAGGCCAGGCCCACAGCCGCAGGCACCACGGTCAGTAAGGTCCAGACGATGGGCCAGCGCAACAGGCCTGCGGCCAGAAAGGCCAGCACGCCGAAAGACAGCCAGCGCCAACGCCTGCGCAAGGCCATGGCCAGCTTGGCTGCAGTGCCCAGAATCAGCCCGGCGGCAACGGCGCCCATGCCCTCGATCGCACGACGAACAGCCGGCGCATCGGCGAACTGATCATGCACAATGACCAGGCCCAGCACAATCAGTACCGGCGCCGCCATGAGCCCGGCCAGCGCAGCTGCTGCACCTCGCCAGCCAAAGTAGCGATCACCCAGAATCAGCGACAGGTTGCAGATATTGGGACCCGGCAGCAACTGGGCGAATGCCAGAAGCTCTACGAACTCTTCGCGGCTGAGCCATCGGCGCTCTTCGACCAGCATGCGCTGTGCCCAGGGCAGCACGCCGCCAAAACCGTGCAAAGCCAGCCATGTGAAAACACGAAAAAGCTCGGCGCACGAGGCAGGCGCGGGGACTGGATTCATTGCGGGGGAGTCGATGCTGGGGGCACAGGCGTTGTCGGCGGCGAAGGCGGCGCTGAGGGCGAAGGCGGCGCTGAGGGCGAAGGTGGTGTTGAGGGCGCAGGCGTTGTCGGCGGCGAAGGCGGCGCTGAGGGCGGGTTTAGTGTCAGCGGCTGATCGGAATCAGCCGGTTTGGGTTCATGGCGCCCGGCAAACCAGGCTGCGCCGCCCAGCATGATGGCCATACCCCAAAACAGGGTACCCAGGCCCAGCGCGCCGCCAACCGCGCCGAGCGCGCCCGGCAAAAAAGTCTGCGTGAAATTGACCAGACTCATGCGCAGGCCCGTGGCCTCGCCTGCCCGATTGGGCGGCGCCAGGCGGTGTAGCAGCGACAAAATGATGGGCTGCGACATGCCCAGACCCAGCCCGAGTAAGAACGACAGCGAAAACATCAGAACCAGTGAATCGGACAGCGGATACATCAGGTAAGCAGCCAGGGTGATCCACATCGAGGCGTAGATCATGGTCCACTCGGGAAAACGACGCATCAGGTAGGGCACCACCAGACGGATCACGAAGGTGGCCAGCGAGAAGGCTCCCAACAGCAGTCCGATCACCGATGCCGACAGTCCCAACGAGCTGCCGTAGAGCGGCACCACAAATTGATGTACATCCCATGCGGCCGAGATCATGCCACTGGTGATGTACAGCTTACGCAGGGCCGGATCACGGACCAGATCAAGCACGCTGCCACGGGTGGCCTGCACCTCAAGTACGGGCTGTGGCGGCGGTACCCGATCAGCAAGGCGTCGCTTGTAAAGAATGGCGATCGCCGCCAGCGGAAACAAGGCCAGTACCGCGTAGCAGGCGCGATAGCCAATGCTGTCTATCAGAAGCCCCGTGAGGATGGGGCCGATAAAAGCCGACACCGAGAAACCGATGGCCATGAGGCTGAAGTTCATGCGCCGGGCTTCGGGCCCGCCGAGTTCGCCGGACAGCTTTTGTCCGCATACATGGATGCCCATGAAGCCCACGCCGATCGCGGTGCTGCAGACAAACAGGGCAGCAATCTCGAAGGCCATCACCGGCATCAGCATGCCGCCTGCCAGCACAGCCGCGCCCCAGAACATGGGCGCTCGTACGCCGATGCGGTCAACCTGCCGTCCGGCCGACACCGACGTCACCATTGGCAACAGACTGACGAAGGCCAGCAGCAGCCCTACTGCAAACGGCGAGGCGCCGAGCTCAATGCCCGATAAAGTGACGTTGACCCGCGCGCCGACAAAAGCAGTGTGGGTGAGCACCGTAAGCACGATGAGTTCAAGCATGGTGCGACGATCGCGCTCATGCTGGACCACCGAAGGCTGGTGCTCGTCTGTCATCAGGTGCGGCTAGCCACCCAGTCAGCGACGCCAGCCAATGCCTGCGGCAGGCGCGAGGGATCGGTTCCGCCGGCCTGCGCCATGTCGGGTCTGCCGCCGCCCTTGCCACCCACCTGTTGCGCAACGTGATTGACGAGATCGCCCGCCTTCACCTGCGCCACCGCGTCAGGCGTAACCCCGGCAATCAGCGAAACCTTTGCGCCATCGACCGCGGCCAGCACGATGGCAGCTCGACCCAGCCGCGCCTTGAGCGAATCAACCGTCTCGCGCAGAACGCGCGCATCCGCGCCATCTAGCTGCGCCGCGAGTACCTTCACGCCCTTGACCTCAACGGCGCGCGCCGCAAGATCGTCGCCTTGCGAGGCCGCCAATTTGGACTTCAGGCGGGCCACCTCTTTATCAAGCGCACGCATCTGTTCGAGCGTCTGTGCGATTTTCTGCGGCAGTTCGCCTGCAGCCACCTTCAGCACCCCAGCTGACTCAGACAGGGTATGCGACAGCGACTGCAAATGGCTCAGGGCACGCAGACCTGTGACGGCCTCTACCCGGCGTACACCTGCGGCCACGCCGGACTCAGCCACGATCTTGAACAGACCGATGTCGCCGGTTCGGCCCACATGGGTGCCGCCGCATAGCTCGCGCGACGATCCGATATCAAGCACCCGCACCACATCGCCGTACTTTTCACCAAAGAGGGCCATCGCGCCACCGCGTACCGCATCATCAAAAGGCATGACCTGGGCGGCCGTTGCTGAATTTGCCAGGATCTCATCATTGACCTGTTCTTCGACACGACGGATCTCGTCTGCACTGAGCGGAGCATGATGAGAAAAGTCAAAGCGTGTCTTATCTGCGTCAACCAGCGAGCCTTTCTGCTGCACATGGTCGCCCAGCACTGCGCGCAGCGCTTTATGCATGAGGTGAGTGGCCGAGTGGTTTCGCATGGTGTGTGCGCGTTGCGGCGCATCGACGGCCGCCGATAGCGCATCGCCCACACTCAGCGCACCGCTCATCAGCAGCCCATGATGGCCAAACACCTCAGCTGCGATCTTCTGCGAATCTTCAACGGAAAAGCGTACCGTGAAGTCGGCCGAATGCAGCAGCCCCGCATCGCCGACCTGACCGCCCGACTCGGCATAAAACGGAGTCTTATCCAACACCACCACAGCCCGCTGCCCCGCCTGTACTGCGGCTACCGCCGCCCCATCGACATACAGCGCAATGATACGGGCACCAGCAACGCTGAGATGCTGATAACCCTGAAAGTCGGTACTGGCACCGGCATAGTCCAGACCCGCTGCGGCCTTGAACTTACCGGCCGCTCGCGCCTGTTCGCGCTGTCGATCCATCGCAGCCTGAAAGCCCGCGTCATCGACTTGAACCTGTCGCTCACGACAGACATCAGCGGTGAGATCCAGCGGGAAGCCATAGGTGTCGTACAGACGGAACGCGGTCTCACCGTCAAGCGTTTTGACGCCTCCGGCCAAAGCACTCTCAAGGATAGCCATGCCATGCGTAAGCGTCTCACCAAACCGCTCTTCTTCCTGGCGAAGCACATCAGCCACACGCTCAGATACACGGCTGAGCTCTGGATAAGCAGCACCCATAACCCGGTCAAGATCGGCCACCAGGCGATGGAAAAACGGCTGCGATTGACCCAACTTGTGGCCGTGGCGAAGCGCGCGGCGGATGATGCGGCGCAGAACATAGCCGCGGCCCTCATTGCCCGGAATGACGCCATCAACAATGAGAAAGCTGCAGGCACGAATGTGATCAGCAATGACGCGCAACGATGGGTTTGCCAGGTCGGTACAACCCGTTTCACGGGCAGCCGCACGAATCAGCTCCTGAAACAGGTCAATCTCATAGTTGCTGTGCACATGCTGCAAAACGGCAGCGATACGCTCTAGACCCATGCCGGTATCCACACAGGGCTTGGGTAATGGCGTGAGTGTTCCCGACTCATCACGCTCAAACTGCATGAACACCAGGTTCCAGATTTCAATATACCGATCGCCATCGGCCTCAGGCGAGCCAGGAGGACCGCCCCAGATGCCAGGGCCGTGGTCATAAAAAATCTCTGAGCAGGGACCGCAGGGGCCGGTATCGGCCATCTGCCAGAAATTGTCAGACGCGTAACGAGCGCCCTTGTTGTCGCCAATACGAACGATACGGTCGGTGGGTACGCCGATCTCTTGCGCCCAGATGTTGTAGGCCTCATCGTCCTCGGCGTACACCGTGACCCACAGTCGCTCTTTGGGAAGTGCGTAGACGCCCGTGAGCAGTTCCCAGGCAAAGTTGATCGCTTCCCGCTTGAAGTAATCGCCAAACGAGAAGTTGCCCAGCATCTCAAAGAAGGTGTGGTGACGCGCGGTGTAACCCACATTTTCGAGGTCGTTGTGTTTGCCACCCGCGCGAACACTGCGCTGGGCCGTGGTGGCCCGCCGGTAGGGGCGATGCTCTTTGCCCAGAAAGACATCTTTAAACTGCACCATGCCACTGTTGGTAAAGAGCAGGGTGGGGTCGTTCGCAGGCACCAGGGGGCTTGAGGCCACGATGGAATGACCCTTGGATTCGAAAAAGCGCAGAAACTTCTCGCGAATGTCGGCCGAATTCATGGAAATACCCGATTAACAGCGCCCTGGGCGCTAATTTGGAAGGAAACCCAAGATTTTACGTGCCCAGGGCAAATCCTGTAACTTCGTTGGCCTTGGATCGTACTTTCATTAGCGTCTGATTGTTCAGCGTCCCGACTCACCTGATTTTCACTGGAGCCGTTTCATGCAAGCCATTTTGCAGGGCATTCGCGTGCTGGACCTTACCCGGGTGCTTGCCGGGCCCTGGTGCACTCAGAATCTGGCCGACCTGGGCGCTGATGTCATCAAGGTTGAAAAGCCCGGTGCGGGCGACGACACGCGCGGCTGGGGTCCGCCGTTTCTAAAGGCGCGCGACGGCAGCGATACCGCTGATGCCGCTTACTACCTGGCCGCCAACCGCGGCAAGCGCTCAATCGCGATTGATATCGCAAGCGCGGAAGGTCAGGCGGTAATTCGTTCCCTGGCCGCGGCCAGCGACGTGGTCGTAGAAAACTTCAAAGTCGGCCAGTTACGCAAGTACGGCCTTGATTACGACGCACTCAAGACCATCAATCCTCGCCTCATTTTCTGTTCGATCACGGGCTTCGGTCAGACCGGGCCCTGGGCGCATCGCGCGGGCTATGACTTCATCATCCAGGGACTCGGTGGCTTGATGTCGATCACCGGGGAAGCCGACGGAAGACCGGGCGGAGGTCCGCAGAAAGCCGGCGTCGCCGTGGCCGACCTGTTCACAGGCATGTACGCCACGCAGGCGATCCTAGGCGCGCTTTATCACCGTGAGCGTACCGGCCAGGGTCAATATCTGGATGTGGCATTGCTCGACTGTCAGGTCGCCATGCTAGCCAACATGAACACCAACTACTTCAACAGCGGCCGGGCGCCTCGTCGCTGGGGTAACGCGCATCCGAATCTCGTGCCGTACCAGACCTTCAAGGCCAGTGATCAATGGATCATTGTCGCCTGCGGTAATGACGAACAATATCGACGCTTCTGCGAAGCGGGCGAATCACCCGAACTGGCCAGTGACAGTCGTTTCAGCCGAGTGCAGGACCGCATCCGTAACCGAGATGCCCTGATCCCACTTCTAGAGACCATGGTCGCGCGCAGAAGCGCGCAGTATTGGACCGATGCACTCGAGCACGCGGGCGTACCCTGCGGGCCCATCAACGATCTGCCCCAGGTGTTCGACAACCCGCAGGTTAAGGCTCGAGGCCTTCAAATCACTATTGAACGCGACGATGCGGGCGCGGTACCGCTGGTTGGCAACCCGGTGAAATACAGCGCCACGCCGCCGATCTACAGGCGAGCACCGCCCCGCCTGGGTGAGCACACGGCCGAGGTGTTGGGCGAGGTTTTGGGCATGTCGGCCGCTGAAATCGAACGCCTGGCACGCTGACTCGACAAGGGCTAAAAGCGCCCCCCTTATTCCGGAAGTTCTGGCACTCGATACTTGATTACGGAAGCTTACAAAACGACCTCTTACGATTTTTAACGACTGGACGTAAGATCTGCGCGCGGTAGCCTACGCCGCACTTAACGATAAACCGAAAGCGGAGACACGCGATGCGCTTGCGCAATCACAAAGACTTCTGGTCAGGACTGATGTTTCTGGGCCTGGGCATTCTGTTCATGGTGCTGTCGCGTCAGTACCAGATGGGCACCGCTGCCAAGATGGGCCCGGGCTACTTCCCCACGGTTCTGGGTGGCATTCTTGCCACGCTAGGCTTGATCATCACCATAGGCGCTTTCGCTCGATCAAACGACGAAAAAAAAATCGGCAAGATCGGATGGCGCGAAAACATTCTGGTGCTGCTGGCCGTGGCGCTGTTTGCGTTCCTGTTGCCTCGGCTGGGTATGGTGGTGTCGCTGCTGATTCTTATTTTTGTCGGTGCATTGGCCAGCCATGAGTTTCGCCTGAAGGCCACGGCCATCTCATCGGTCTTTCTGGTCTTTCTGGCGTGGCTGGTGTTCGGATGGGGGCTCGAGTTGCAGATGCCCATCTGGCCGCCGTTTCTGACTAAATAAGCGGAGCAGGCACACCATGGAATTACTCAATAATCTGCTGCTCGGCTTTTCGGTTGCGGCCACGCTCACCAATATTTTTTATTGCTTCATTGGTGTTCTATTTGGCACCCTGGTCGGCGTGTTGCCGGGCATCGGCCCGCTGGCCACCATCGCCATGCTGTTGCCGGTCACCTACAAAATGACCGACCCCACGACGGCCCTGATCATGCTGGCCGGCATTTACTACGGCGCGCAATATGGCGGCTCAACCACGGCTATTCTGGTCAACCTGCCCGGTGAAACCTCGTCGGTGGTCACCACGCTGGACGGCTACCAGATGGCCCGTCGAGGGCGAGCGGGGCCGGCTCTGACCACTGCGGCCATGGGATCTTTTTTCGCCGGTACGATTGCCACCCTGCTGATCGCGGCCTTTGCACCACCGCTGGCCGAGTTGGCCTTCAAGTTTGGGCCTGCTGAATACTTCTCGCTGATGGTGCTGGGCCTGATCGCTGCCGTAGTGCTGGCCCATGGCTCCATTATTAAGGCCCTGGCCATGGTGGTGTTCGGGCTTCTGCTGGGCATGATCGGCACAGACGTTAACTCGGGGGTCGCGCGGTTCTCGTTTGAAGTCCCTGAACTGACTGACGGTATCGAGTTTGCCGCCGTTGCCATGGGCATGTTCGGCTTCGGCGAAATCATCGCCAACCTTGAAAAGAAAGAAAACCGCGAGATCTTCACCAGCAAGGTGGGCAGCCTGCTGCCCTCGCGCGAAGACTTTAGACGCATGGTTGCGCCGATTCTGCGCGGTACCGCTTTGGGCTCGGTGCTAGGCATTCTGCCCGGCGGCGGCGCGGTGCTCTCAGCCTTCTCGGCCTACGCCATCGAAAAGAAAATTTCCAAACACCCTGAGCAGTTTGGCAAAGGTGCCATTGAGGGCGTCGCAGCCCCCGAGGCCGCCAACAATGCCGGCGCCCAGACCTCGTTCATTCCGATGCTGACACTGGGTATTCCCACCAACGCCGTGATGGCGCTGATGGTGGCGGGCATGATGATCCACAACATTCAGCCTGGCCCTCAGGTCATGACCAGCAACCCCTCGCTGTTCTGGGGCCTGATCGTCTCCATGTGGGTGGGCAACCTCATGCTGCTGGTGCTCAACCTGCCGCTGGTGGGCTTGTGGATTCGACTGCTCAGCGTGCCCTACAACCTGCTCTACCCAGCAATTCTCATGTTCTGCTGCATTGGTGCGTTCTCCATGAACAACAACACCTTTGACATCTACATGACGATTCCGTTCGCCATACTGGGCTACATTTTTATCAAGCTGGAGTGCGAGCCCGCGCCCCTGTTGCTCGGGTTCGTGCTGGGCAAATTGATGGAGGAGTATCTGCGACGCGCCATGACCATCTCGCGCGGTGACGCCACGGTATTCGTTACACGCCCGCTGTCGGCCACCCTTTTGGCCATCGCGGCTGTCCTGCTGGTGATCGTATTCCTGCCTGCCATTCGCAAGAAGCGCGAAGAGGCCTTCGCCGAAGACGATTAAGCTCGGTCCTACCCGGCGGCGAATACCCGCCGGGTAGCGAGTGGGTCAGGCTGCGTTCGTAAGCGGAATAAGGATTTCGATCGAATCGAATGGAACCCTGACCGCACCCCCAGCGGTTCTTTCAACCAGACCCAAACTTTCGAGGCGCGAGATGTCCGTATGGACATTTGAGTAGTTTCGTTCAGCCGCCTTTGCGAGACCGTAGACGCTGCATGGCCCGTGACGACGTAAGGTCTCGAGCAGATCAAGACGGGCTGGGGTCAGATCGGTAAAGAGGCTTCGGGCAGACTCAAAACTCAACTGGTAGCAGGGTTTTTGGCCTCTGCGAGAGGCTGAGATCTGTCGTCTTGCAGCCCGTACTGCGGCGCCACGAAATGCCACTTCCACGATCGCTTTCATAAGCCGCCTCTTGCACGAATCTCTTTGGAACGCGCCAGCAGTGATGTCGTCTTGTATTGCATACTAGCAATAACGTGATTTTCTGTGAACTCGTTTGTTTGATCTGGGTCGAGTCCGGCGCATCTAGATTAGAGACCGTGAGCGGGTCAGATTCCACAAAACTGAGGCCTGCTCTTCGGTTGATGCCCAGACAATTCGATGAGAATCGTGCGTCCGATCGCGGCACTGCCGGGCCAGCACGCTGGCCAACCGGCATAAGTCGTGCGGGCGATCAGTACCGCCGGGTGAGACCCCGCCTTCTGCCCCTTCGCACAACCAGTTTCCTTGTACGCCCCAATATGCGTCGCGACGCTGCCGCGTGACGCTGCCTCGCCCCGCGATGGGGCGATTTGCACCACGGGCTCGCATTTAAAGCGCGGCAGATCTGGCACAGGTCGTGCGCTGTATCAGATGTACAGACTCTCTGCGTGGGCCCCAGGTGCGCCGAATGATCGGCTGCAAAGCGCTCGAACCCCTGATTTATGGCTCTGGGCTAGCATCACGGCAACCAGTCACCTGAGCATCCCGCACTCATGAAACTTGCAGAGCCACCAGCGCTCCCCCCTGAGGTACCCGCCGACTCTGGTTGGGCGGCCAGCCTTGCGCTTGAGTTTGCCCACCGCGAGGGGCGAACCGTGCCATCGCTGCGCGCGCATCGCGGCCCCCTGCGCATTCAAAAAGGCTTTACGCCTGAAGGTGCGGATCTCTGGCATCAGGTCATCGTGCATCCACCGGGCGGGGTGGCATCGGGCGACAGTCTCAGTATCAGCATTGAGGCCGGTCCTCACGCCCGTGCGCTGCTGACATCGCCCGGTGCGGCCAAATGGTATAGGGCCAACCAACATGCTCCGGTAAAACAGGCACGGCAGTCGCTGAATCTGCGCGTTCAGTCAGGCGCCAGCCTTGAGTGGCTGCCGCTCGAATCCATCGTGTTCGACGGCGCTCAGGCTGAATGGCACTCGCACTTTGAGCTGGCGGCCGATGCCAGCCTGGTGGCTGCCGAACTCGTCTGCCTGGGTCGACCTGCGGCTCGTGAGTGCTTCAATACCGGAGTATTGCGCTGGCGTACCGAGATCGTTCGAGACCGGCAGCTGCTATTTTCCGAGCGCGTTGTGCTGGAAGGCGGTTCGCCGGTGCTCAACAGCCCAGCTGGTCTGGCAGGCTGTTCAGCCTTCGCCACGTTGTGGCTGGCATCCGGGCAAGACAACCTAGCGTCCCTCATGGATTGCGTGCGCCAGGTGCTCGATGATTCACGCGAATGGTGGGCCGTTACCACCTTGCCCGGGCTGGTGATTCTGCGCTGGCGCGGAGCCGGCGCCGAAGATGGCTGGCGTGTGCTGCGCGCTGCCTGGGCGGCCGCAAGACCCTTAATGTTGGGACGCCCAGCGTGTGCGCCCCGAATCTGGTCAACCTGAGGACAGTCTGATGGAACTGACACCGCGTGAACGCGACAAACTATTGATCTTCACAGCCGCTCTGCTGGCTGAGCGACGCATGGCGCGTGGCCTCAAGCTCAACTACCCGGAATCGGTTGCCTACCTGAGCGCAGCCATTCTGGAAGGCGCGCGCGACGGCCGCAGCGTAGCCGAGCTGATGCAGATGGGCACCACGCTGCTCACCCGCGATCAGGTCATGGAGGGTGTGTCCGAAATGATTCCCGAAATACAGGTCGAGGCTACCTTCCCAGACGGCACCAAGCTGGTCACCGTGCACCAACCCATCCTCTAAGCCCCGTAGCACCCCCGAGAGCAGCCATGTCACAGCCTGTACAAAACCTTATTCCTGGTGCCGTCGAAACGGCCGAGGGAGATATCGAGATCAACGTAGGCCGCCCCACGCTGACCGTTCAGGTGGCCAATCGCGGCGACCGTCCCGTACAGGTGGGATCGCACTACCACTTCTACGAAGTCAACGATGCGCTTGAGTTCGATCGCGCAGCCACCCTGGGCTTCAGGCTGAATATCGCCGCGGGCACCGCTGTGCGTTTTGAGCCTGGCCAAAGCCGCACTGTCGAACTGGTGGCCTTATCGGGCGATCGAAAAGTCTTTGGTTTTCAGGGCCGTGTCATGGGTAGCCTGCCGGAGTTGAAATCATGAAAATTTCGCGTCGTGCCTATGCCGACATGTACGGTCCCACTGTCGGTGACAGAGTCAGACTGGCCGACACCGGCCTGTGGATCGAAGTGGAAAAAGACCACACGATTTACGGTGAGGAGGTTAAGTTTGGCGGCGGCAAGGTGATTCGAGACGGCATGGGGCAGAGTCAGCGCCTGGCCGCAGAAGTCGCCGACACTGTGATCACCAATGCGCTCATCCTTGACTGGTGGGGCATCGTGAAAGCCGACATCGCCATCAAGAATGGGCGCATTGCCGCCATCGGCAAAGCGGGCAATCCCGACATACAACCCGGGATCAACATCATCATTGGCGCAAGCACGGAGGTGATCGCCGGCGAAGGCTCGATCGTCACTGCAGGCGGTATCGACACCCATATTCATTTCATCTGCCCGCAGCAGATCGATGAGGCCTTGGCCTCGGGCGTCACCACCATGATCGGAGGGGGCACTGGTCCGGCCACAGGCACCAATGCGACCACCTGCACTCCGGGCCCCTGGCACCTGGCCAATATGCTTAAGGCCGCCGAAGGCTTTCCCATGAATCTGGGCTTTACCGGCAAGGGTAATGCTTCAAATCCGCAAGCGCTCATCGAGCAGGTACAGGCCGGTGCCATCGGCTTGAAGTTGCATGAAGACTGGGGCACTACGCCTGCGGCCATCGACACCTGCCTGGCGGTGGCAGACCGCATGGATGTGCAGGTAGCCATTCACACCGACACGCTGAACGAGTCGGGATTTGTCGAGACCACGGTGGCGGCCTTCAAAGATCGCACCATTCACACGTATCACACCGAAGGCGCAGGCGGCGGTCACGCACCTGACATTATCAAGGTGTGCGGTCTGCCCAATGTGCTGCCGTCTTCCACCAACCCCACCCGGCCTTACACCGTCAACACCATCGATGAGCATCTGGACATGCTCATGGTGTGTCATCACCTTGACGCCAACATCCCTGAAGATGTCGCCTTCGCCGAAAGCCGCATTCGTCGAGAAACCATAGCCGCCGAAGACATCCTGCACGATCTGGGCGCGTTTTCAATGATGTCGTCTGACTCTCAGGCGATGGGCAGGGTGGGCGAAGTAATTTTGCGCTGCTGGCAGACCGCCCACAAAATGAAGGCGCAGCGCGGCGCATTGCCCGGTGATGGAGCCCGACACGACAACGCACGTGCCAAGCGATACCTGGCCAAATACACCATCAACCCGGCCATCACGCACGGCATCGCCCACGAGGTAGGCTCTATCGAGGTGGGCAAACTGGCCGACCTGGTGCTTTGGAAGCCAGCGTTCTTTGGGGTTAAGCCTTCCCTGATTCTGAAGGGTGGACAAATCGTGCTGGCCGCTATGGGCGACCCCAATGCGTCGATTCCCACGCCTCAGCCGGTTCACTATCGACCGCAGTTCGGCGCTTTCGGACGTGCCCTGGCCGATAGCAGCGTCAGCTTCGTATCGCAGGCCGCTTTGGATGCGGGGATTGCTCAGGCGCTTGGACTGAGTCGCCGCGTGCTGGCCGTGCGCGGCATGCGCACGCTGCGCAAGACCGACCTCATCCATAACAACGCCATGCCCCATGTCGAAGTCGACCCACAGACGTACGAAGTGCGCGCCGACGGCGTTCTGCTGACCTGTGAGCCGGCCTCAGTGTTGCCGATGGCCCAGCGTTACTTCCTCTTTTAAGCGATTGCTCGCGCCATCGCCACTGCACCGACGAGACATCATGCTGATTTTCAATACCCTGCGTGGACCGAACGAGACGATTAAAGGCGAAGTGGCCCTGACCTTCGAATGGCGACAGAAATCTCGCCTGCGCCTGACCATCGATTCGGGAGAGCTTTCTGAGCAGACCGTGGGCATCGACCTGCCACGCGGTACGGTTTTACGCGATGGGGATGTCATCGCCAGCGCATCCGGTGAACACATTCGAGTGCGGGCAGCGATCGAATCGCTTATCCATGTCAGCGCCCCGTCACCCACGGCACTCATGCGGATCGCCTACCATCTGGGCAATCGCCATGTGCCGGTACAAATCGGTGATGGCTGGCTACGGCTGCAATACGACCATGTTCTTGAGGGCATGGTGCGCGGGCTCAACGGACGCGTCGAACTGGTCGACGAGCCCTTCGATCCAGAAGGCGGCGCCTATGGACATGGCCGCCACACGCATGGGGACGGCCATCAACATCACGGTCACTCCCATGGCAGCCATCACCACGGTGATCACTCCCGCGGGGCTCACGACCACTCGCATGGCGCAGATTCGCAGCCCGCGGGCCGTGAAGTCAGCACCCTCGAGGGTCGGCATACCGATAATCGCCACGCGCCGCGTATTCATGACTTTCTTGAAGTCCCCTACAAGCCCTGAGCATTCGCGCGCATGCTGCACATGAATCCGATGCCGCCGCTGAGCGGCCTGGCCGCCGGCCCTCTGCCGGGCTCCCCCCTGGCGGCCACACAACTGCTCAGCCTGCTGCGCCTGGGTAGCCCCGCGCTTCCGATCGGAGGCTTCAGCTACTCTCAGGGGCTAGAGAGCGCCCACGAGCTTGGATGGGTTCGCGACGAGCACAGCACGGGCGACTGGATCGAGTCATTACTGACCGCCAACATGGGGCGCTTTGAGGCGCCTGTCTGCCGAGCGCTCTTTGCAGCGCTTCGCGCGGGCGATGAGGCGCAGTCACTCAGCCTACATCGGCTATACCTCAGCTCACGGGAAACCGCTGAGCTTCGTGCCGAAACGGAGCAAATGGGTTCATCGCTACTGCACATGCTGGCGGGTCTGACCGAACTCGACCCCGCCCTGAAAGACCGAATAGACGCCGCGCGAGCTCAGACATCGTGTGCCCTTCCCTATGCCTGGGGGCTGGCTGCGATAGCGTTCGAACTTGATGAACGCAGTGCGCTGGCAGCCTACCTGTGGGCCTGGCTTGAAAATCAGGTCATGGCGGCCATTAAGGCTGTACCCCTGGGTCAGCAGGCCGGTCAAAGACTGTTTTCGCGACTGGCCCCGGCACTGGCACGCGCGATCGATGACAGTGCTGCCATCGAACCCCACAACTGGAGCAACTTCGCACCCGGTTTTGCAATTGCCAGCAGCCGGCACGAAACCCAGTACTCACGACTTTTTCGTTCCTGAACACTCAATCGACTGCAAGCGACGGACCGTTTCAAATGAACACTCTCAACTCAAGCACTTCATCAGCCTCGGCCCTGCGCGTAGGCATAGGCGGCCCGGTAGGTTCGGGCAAAACGGCACTCACCCTATCCCTGTGCCGTCGGCTACGCGAGCACTACAACATGGCTGTCGTCACCAACGACATTTACACGCGTGAAGACGCTGAGTTTCTGGTGCGTCATGATGCCCTAAGCGTCGATCGAATTTTGGGCGTCGAGACTGGTGGCTGCCCGCACACAGCGATCCGCGAAGACGCGTCGATCAATATTGACGCAGTCGAGCGTCTACAGCGTCGCATTGCGGGGCTACAGCTAGTACTGGTTGAAAGCGGCGGTGACAATCTGGCGGCCACCTTCAGCCCTGAGTTGTCCGACCTCACACTGTATGTCATTGACGTGGCGGCTGGCGACAAAATTCCGCGAAAGGGCGGACCCGGCATCATGAAGTCTGACCTGCTCGTCATCAATAAAATTGATCTGGCGCCTCATGTCGGCGCGTCACTCGAGGTGATGGCCCGGGATGCCAAACGCATGCGCGGCGATCGGCCATTCGTCTTTACCAATCTCAAGACCGGCGAAGGTCTGGAGGACGTAGCCCGTTTCATTGAACGACAAGGTCTGCTGGTGCACTAAACCCGCACGGCCGTCGTCGTCGAAAGCGTATGCGCCCTAGTCACACGAACGTCCGATTCAAACGACATCTCGCCCCTCGAAGGAGATACCTCATGCCTACTCCGATGCCCGCTGACACAGAAAGCTCAGCAGCATCCGCGCGCGGCCTCGTGCGCGCGTCAAACTGCGCAACGCACCTTGAGCGCGCAACAGGATTCGCAACCGGCCTGGGCGCCACCCTTCTGGTGACCCTGCCAACGCGAGCCAGCGCGCACCCGGGCGACCACGGCCATGACTGGCTGATGGCCGCCTGGCACCTGTTAAGTGAACCCGATCATCTCGCGGGTATCTTCGTAGCGATTGCCGCAGGCTTGTACGCGTTGCGCTGGGCACGCGCGCGTCGGGCCCGACATAACCCACCAGGTCACTGAGCCACCACAAGGCTGCTGCGCCCTGCTCTGCTAGACTCGCCAACCCGGCGCGCGTCCCCTGCGGCACTGTCGCGCCTGTCAGCTATTTGAGGGGAGCGCGGCCATGAGGGCCGAACTGCGAGTTCTCGCGTTTGACGTATTCGGTACGGTCGTCGACTGGCATGGGTCGATTGCACGCGAAATTTCCCGTATTGCGCCCGGTGTCAACGCCAGCGACTTCGCGCTTGCCTGGCGCCGGGGCTATCAGCCCGCTATGCAGAGGGTGCGCAGCGGCGAGTCCGCCTGGACGCGCCTTGACGAGCTGCACCGCCACATCCTCGATGAAATCTTGCCGGGCTTTGGCCTCGCACACCTTAACGAAGTCACCCGTCGCGAACTCAATCTTGCCTGGCATCGTCTTGACCCCTGGTCCGACGTCGTTACGGGCCTAACTAGCCTGCGCAAAGGCTTTACTCTGTGCACGCTGTCCAATGGCAACCTTGGGCTGTTGACCAACATGGCCAAGCGCGCGGGCCTTCCGTGGGATCTGATCCTGTCGGCCGAGGTGTTTCGCTGCTACAAACCCGACCCGAGGACATATCGGGGGGTGGCTGAGGTATTTGACCTGCGTCCCGATCAGGTGATGTTGGTGGCTGCGCACAAAGATGATCTGCGCGCAGCTGCCGCCTGCGGACTGCGCACCGCCTTTATTGAGCGTCCGCTTGAATTCGGCCCACAGGGACGCAACGACCTGGCGCGTGAGCCCGACATTGATTTTCATGCGCGAGATTTTCCTGACCTTGCCTCACAACTTGGACTTGCCAACCCATGAACGCTCCTTTTAATTGGCAGCACAACTACCCGACCGTGCGCACGCCGGTATTCGCGCGCAACATCGTCTCCACCTCGCAACCGCTGGCTGCGCAGGCGGGCCTGCGCATGCTGATGCGTGGCGGTAATGCAGTTGATGCCGCCATTGCGGCAGCGGCAGCCATCATGATTGCCGAACCCGTCTCGAATGGGCTGGGCAGCGACTGCTTTGCCATCGTCTGGGACGGGCAGCGTCTAGAGGGCTTGAATGCCTCGGGTACCGCCCCCGCGTTGTGGGATCAGGCCTGGTTTGATCGTCACCATGAAGGACGAATCCCCATGCGGGGCTGGGGCGCTGTGACCGTACCTGGCGCGGTCGGCGGCTGGGCAGCACTGCATGAACGCTACGGTAGCCTGCCCTTCGAAGAACTACTGGCCCCCGCCATTGAGCTGGCCCGACGTGGTTATGGCGTCACCCCGGTGGTCAACCGCAAATGGAGCGCTCAGGTCGAGGCTCTTCAAGCGCAACCTGGGTTTGCGCAAACCTTCCTGCCGCATGGCCGAGCTCCGCATATTGGCGAACGTTTTTGCATGCCCGCCGCAGCCCGTACGCTCGAGCGTATTGCCAAAACACGTGGACGCGATTTTTATGAGGGCGAGACGGCGGCCGCCCTGGTTGCACACGCCAAAGCGCACGGCGGCGCCCTGCGCGAGAATGACCTGCGCGACTGGCGTCCCGACTGGGTGGGCACGATCTCGCGCGACTACCACGGCGTCAGCCTGCACGAAATTCCTCCTAACGGCCAGGGCATCGCCGCGCTGATGGCCTTGGGCATTCTGTCGCACTTCGATCTACCTTCGCTGCCCGTTGACTCGGTCGAGTCGCGTCACCTGCAGATCGAGGCAATGAAGGCTGCCTTCTCTGAGGTTTATCGTCACGTCGCCGATCCGCGCTACATGACGCAGGTTACAGCAGCCGATCTGCTGGATAACAACCGCCTGGCTTCGCTTGCCCAGCGCATTAACTCCAAACAGGCCACCGACTTCGAGCACAAGCTGCCCCCGCCCGGAGGCACTATCTACCTCACGGCCGCCGATGAGCGCGGCATGATGATCTCTTTCATACAGTCCAACTACATGGGCTTCGGCTCTGGGGTCGTTGTGCCCGATGTGGGCGTGTCCCTGCAGAACCGCGGCTACGGGTTTTCGATGGATCCGTCTCACCCCAACCATGTCGCCCCCAACAAGCGACCATTTCACACCATCATCCCGGCATTCCTGATGCGCGACGGTAAGCCGCAGATGAGTTTTGGTGTCATGGGCGGAAACATGCAGCCGCAGGGTCACCTGCAGACCCTGGTGCGCATGATTGATTACCATCAGAACCCGCAGGCTGCCTGCGATGCACCGCGCTGGAAAGTCAATAGCGGCCTGGCCGTCGATGTTGAGACCAGCATGGAGCCACAGGTGGTTGAGGGGCTGCGTAAGCTTGGTCACTCGCTCGAACCGCTGATCGATCCCTACATGGACTTTGGTGCCGGACAATTCATCTGGCGCCTGAGCGATTCACTCGAAGACGGTTACGTCGCGGCCAGCGATTCCCGCCGGGACGGAGCGGCAGTCGGATTCTGAAGGTACTGATTGACCTTACCGGCCATGAGCCCCAAGCCCGCTTCCCGCACATCAAAACGCGACCGCACACCCGTATCGGTCTGGCTCGATGATGGCGAGGGACCAGGTCTTGAGCTTCTTCGCATGACAGCCTCATCGGGTCGGCGAGCGCCCCCGCTGCTGATGGTGCATGGGGCCTGGACCGATGCATGGTGTTGGGCTGAAACCTTCATGCCTTTCTTCAGTCGATCGGGCTTCGATGTGTGGGCACTGTCGCTGCGCGGCCATGGCGCTAGCGAAGGCCGAGAGCAGATTGATCTGTGGGGGCTCAACGATTACTTGAGCGATATCGACAGGGCAGCACGCCTCATCGCCCAGCCTCTGGTGCTGTTCGGCTCATCGATGGGCGGTTTGCTGTTGCAGCGCTGGATTACCGGTAACAGACCCGT
>JBDLQY010000197.1:0-12396 GCA_039800325.1 Pseudomonadota bacterium
AGCAGCCAACCTCATGGTGTTCAGAGCTGCCCAGCTTTACGATCGCGGCGAAGATTGTGGTGATCTTGCCAATGCAGCCAAATATCTGGCGGGTGAGGCTGCCTTTGAAACCTGCAATACGGCAGTGTTGACGCATGGTGGAATGGGTTATGCGAAGGAATATCACGTCGAGCGCTATCTGCGCGAAGTGCTTATTCATCGAATCGCGCCCATCACGCCGCATCTCATCCTCTGCTACCTGGCCGAGCGTGTGCTGGGTCTTCCAAAATCATATTGAGCGCGAACAAGTCAGCGAAGGTCTTTCATGAACGGTCCTCTGCACGGCATCCGCATCATCGATCAGTCCAATATGCTGATGGCGCCTTATGCCACTCAGATCTTGGGGGACATGGGCGCCGACGTTATCAAGGTAGAGTCCCCAGAGGGCGACCCCGTACGTGGCATCGGCCCTATGCGTAATCCCGGCATGGGCGCCATCTATCTGAACGCCAACCGCAGTAAACGCAGTGTGGTTATCGATCTTAAGCATCCCGACGGACGCTCTACGCTGCTCGATATGGTTCGCACAGCCGATGTATTCCTGAGCAATCTTAGGCCTCGATCACTCGACGGTCTGGGGCTCGGCTGGAAAGACCTGTCAGCTGTTAATCCGCGCCTGGTCTACGCCAGCCTGTTCGGCTTTGCACAGGATGGCCCCTATGCCGACTATCCAGCCTTTGACGATTTGATTCAGGGTGCGGTCGGACTGCCGTGGCTATCACACCGGGCCGATGGCGGTCCGGCACGGTATGCGCCCACCGCCATCGTTGACCGAGGTGTAGCGCTTTGGGCTGTCGGTCAAATCAATGCCGCGCTCTTTGCACGCGAGCGTGGCGCTGGCGGACAGCACATTCAAATCCCCATGTTCGAAATGATGGCCAGCCTCGTGCTCGCAGATCATCTCGCCGGCGAGACTTTTAGCCCGTCTATGGGCGAACCTGGCTACGTGCGTATGCTTAACCCGCACCGCCGTCCCTTTAAGACGCTTGATGGTTACCTGTGCGTCATGATCTACACCGACCGGCACTGGGCCTCATTCTTCAAGACCCTGGGCGAAGAAGCACAGTTTAAAGCTGACGACCGCTATCGCAGCATGACCACCCGCACTCAACACATCGAGGCGATTTATGGCGAGCTCAGCGAACGGCTTCTCACACGCACCACGGCGCAGTGGATGGAACTCATGCGCGAGGCCGACGTACCCGCAATTCCAATGCATACCCTTTCATCCCTGATCGACGACCCGCACCTTGCCGAAACCGGGTTTCTGCAAACCTTTGAGCATCCCTCGGAGGGCAGGCTGCGCACCATCGCTTATCCCACTTGCTGGACACAGACGCAACCCGGGGCGACGCGCCCCGCACCTCAGTTGGGTGAACACACGCACGAGGTGCTGACCGAGATGGGATACTCGGGCGACCGCATCGCCGCTCTTGAGCAATCGCAAGCGATTCGCTGCCTGAAGTCAGCCTGATGAGCGAAGAAGCTACATCATTGGTCCAGACCTCGATCGTGAGCCGTCTGGCCAGTCGTATCGAAGCTGTCTTTGAAGCCTCCGCCGCACTATGCCTATTCGCGGTGATGGCCATTGTGTTTACCGATGTCGGCAGCCGATATCTGTTTTCTAAACCGTACGCCTGGTCCTACGAACTGATCGGCATGTATCTAATGCCGGCCATGTTTTATTTCGCTCTGCCAGCCGCGTATTCGCATGGTCATCATGTCTGTGTCGATCTGCTGCGCGGGCGCATGCCTGCGGCCCTTATCCACGTATTTGAGTCTCTGGGCTGCGCGGCGACGGCTTCTGTGTTCGGGTTGATAGCCTGGATTTTTCAGGACTCAGCGCGCGAAAAGTTTGCCGCTGACGCAGTCGTGATGGGCGTTCGTGAATGGCCCAGCTGGATACCCGATGCGTTTGTCACCCTGGGCAGTCTGGCCATCGCGCTGCGACTTCTGGCTCGTACGCTCACGCATGCTGTCTCTATAGTGCGACGCGAGAACCTCGTGAACACAACCAGCGCATCGCCCGGGCATCAGCCATGACTGCGACCCTGGTCCTTGTTCTGCTGGTCATCCTGCTGTTATCAGGCATCCCAGTCGCCTTCGCACTATTGATCTCTGGCTCAGTGGGATTGCTGGCTACCGGTGGTCTGGGCCTGTTAAGTGGCATTCTTTCCACCACTTCGCTATCGACGGTCAACTCTTACGAGATGATCTCGATACCCATGTTTATTCTCATGGCCGAATTCGTCATTCTGTCGGGTATCGGCGAGCAACTGTTTCGTGCGGCGGCGGTCTGGATGGGGCGTACACCGGGCGGTCTTGGTATCGCCACTGCCCTCGCGGGGGCCGGTTTTGGCTCGATCTCGGGCTCGAGCACTGCGGCCGCAGCTACTCTGTCGTCGACATCGATTCCAGCCATGCTGCAGCACGGCTACGAGCCTCGCATGGCCTGCGGTGTCGTGGCCATCTCAGGCACGCTTGCGATGCTGATACCGCCTTCGATCGCGCTGATTCTGTACGGCATCATCGCCGATGTTAGCGTGGGTAAGCTTCTGGTCGGTGGCGTCATTCCGGGACTTCTGGTCACCCTAACCATCGCACTCACCGTCTTGTACCTGGTCTGGCGTGACCCTTCCTGTGCCCCGCGCGGCCCACGCTACTCCATGTCAGAAAAGTTTCATGCACTGCGCGATATCTGGCCCATGCTACTGCTGATCGGATCGGTGACTGGGGTCATCTATGCCGGTATTGCCACGCCCACGGAAGCCTCGGCTGCGGGCGCCGCAGGCGCCATGATCATCAGCGCCCTGCTCGGAAAGCTCGGCTGGACCTCGCTAGGTCGAGCTCTGCTTAATGCGCTTCGCTCAAGTTGCATGATCTTCATGATTCTGGTCGGTGCCCATGTATTCGGATACTTTTTTACGCTCACGGGACTGACGAATGCGCTGGTAGCAAGTGTCTCAGGCTCCGGGATTCCGGCATGGCTGGTAATGCTTGCCATCATCGTGCTGCTGCTTATTCTGGGCTGCTTTCTCGATCAGATCGCCATCCTGGTTCTCACCATTCCGGTACTGCTGCCGGTGGTGAAAAGTCTGGGCTTTGACCCTGTCTGGTTTGGCGTCATCATGGTCATCACCGGTGAAGTCGGCATGGTCACACCACCCGTGGGCCTCAACGCTTTCGTGGTCGCTCGATACGCCAAGCGACCACTGGCCGAAGTATTCATCGGCGTCTGGCCTCACGTGGTGGCCCACATACTGCTAATTGCCGTTTTCCTGGCCTTGCCTGACCTCATTCTCTGGCTTCCCGCGCAGATGAACTGACGCGCGCGCTCTACACGCCCCGACACTTTTCATACTTCAAGGAGGAGATCCACCATGCAAACCACCCGTACCCTCAAGCGCCTTGCATTAGCCGTAGCGCTCGGGCTGACCTCACTGTCGGCCCTCGCACAAACCACCACCATCCGAGTCGCTGACTCACTTCCTGTCGGGCACTTTTTTGCCGAGCACGGACTTAAGTTCTGGATCGCCGAAGTACGCAAACAAACCAATAACGCGTTAGATATTCAACATTTTCCCGCCGAGCAACTAGGCAAAGCCAAAGACATGCTGCAGCTGGCCATGACAGGCGTGGCTGATGCCGCCTATGTGGTTCCGTCCTACGTATCCGACAAAATGCCACTGATGACCGTCTCTGAGTTGCCGGGTCTGGCAAGCAGCTCTTGCCAGGGCACCAAGGCCTTCATGCAGCTGGCTCGTGGTGGTGTACTCGAGAAAAAAGAACTGGCCCCCAATGGCGTCGTGGTTCTGTTTTCAACCATTCTCGACCCCTACCAGGCCTATGCAAACCGCAAATTTGATTCGCTGGAGGGCTTTAAGGGATTGAAGCTGCGCACTGCGGGTGGCGCCCAGGGAGCCCTGGTAAAAGCGCTCGGCGGCGTGCCGGTCAATATGTCAGCGCCTGAGACCTATGAGGCGCTCTCGCGCGGCACCATCGATGGCGTGATCTTTCCCGCAGCAAGTCTCATCGCTTACGACCTGCCCAGCCGCCTCAAATCAGCCACCCAGGGAGTCAGCTTTGGCACGGTGGTGCTCACCTACGCCATGAGCCAGAAGCGTTTTCAGTCGTTTCCGGCCAATGTGCAGGCGGCGATGCTGAAGGCTGGTGATGCCGCCGCCGCCAACGTCTGCGCCTGGCTCGATAACGGCGGCACCGCCAATCAACAAAAAATCACTGCGGCGGGCGTGAGCTTTTTTCGCCTGAGCGACGCCGACCAGAAGCGCCTGGCCGAAGCCTCAACAGTGGTGCAGCGCGACTGGGCTCAGGCCCTCGATAAGCGCGGCAAGCCCGGCACCGAAGTGCTCGAGGCTTACATCAGCGCGCTGAAGTAAGGTATCTGGTGCTGATCACGGGCGCATGCCGCGCGACGACATCCAGCCTGTGATCAGCTGAATTGCCTGGGCTAACTGCGCAGGCTGCCCCGCATAGTAGTGGGTGGCCCCTTCGATGACCTGAAACTGCTTATCAGCCGATAAACTCGCCTCATACACCTGACGGGGATGTGGCTGCGGCACTGCATCATCCGCCCCATTTTCGATTACCAGTAGCGGTGCCTTGACCCGCTGCGCGCAACTGAGCGCATCACCTTTTGAGTCATCAATTGACCACTGCGATAGCCAAGAGCGCAGCGTGCTGAAACGGGCCAAGCCCACCGGACCGGTGTTGACGGTCTCGGGGTTTCCAAGGTAACACCAGCGCGGTCGTCGCCCATTCGGATCAAGCGCCGGATCGAGAAAGCGCGGATCGGCCAGGGTTCGATGTACGATGAATCCACGTTCAAGCTCACCCGTTTTGCGCGCGCGCAGCTCGCCCAGCAAATTTTTGACGCGGGCCGTGATGCGGCGCATGCGGTCAAGCTGCGCCTGACGATAGTGTGAAATGAATATTGAGGTATAGGGCGGCTGATTGGGGTTAGCTGGATCGTAGATGTCGAGTGATGCGTCCCGATCATCGGGATCGAGCTCGTTGCGAACCGACGGGTCAATCATGTCGACCAGAAGTCGTGCCCGCGACAGATGCGCTGCCTGGTAGACGATGCCATCGGCAGGTATTAATCCGGCGCCGACCAGATCAATCGGATCTCCTGCCGGTGTATGCGTAATCGTGGGCGATTCGGCCTGCTTCTGGTAAAACATTGCCAAGGCTCCGCCACCGCTCCATCCCCCCAGCACCACATGCTCATAGCCCAGTACCTCACGCGCATAGCGAATGTAGGCACCCAAATCAAGCAGTACCTTCTCAAGAATAAGAGCAGTGTCGTTCTTTGCGTAGCGGCTCGCCGCGCACAACACGTGCACACCTTCACGCGCAACCATGTCCCTCGGTAGCGGCAACAGCTGCAAGGTGGACGACGGATGCATAAAAATGAGCAGCGTACGCGAAGGTCTGTCTTTGGGGCGCAGCAGCAGACCCTCAAGGTTAACTGACCCCTGGTTACCCGAAAAACCATAGGTTTCCGTAAAAGCCGTTTTTTCTTCGTATCGGATATGGATCCAGTCGGTGCATACGGTGTGTACCGACGCGCCCCGGTTTGCCTCGTTCATGGGAGCTTACTCACGCTGCAGGAAAGAACCCAGATTGTGCGCCAAGGCAGCGCGACACGCGACACCAGTGATTGATCGAGGCGATGAGCTAGACTCAATCTGACGGATTCAGGCGCAAATCGCATCCTTCCAGCTATCATGTATGTACGCGCGGCTAACTGGCTACGCGACCGACAACCATTCGGCAAATGACCGGATCGACAGGAGACACCACCATGAAATTTGCCTCTGCCCTGCTGAGCGCACTGCTCATCACCGCGACCCCTGCTTTTGCCCAGACCGAAATCAAATTTGGGCATGTCGGTGAACCCGGATCGCTTTACCAAACCGTCAGCGAAGAGTTCGCACGGCGCGCAAATGCCAAGATGGGTAACAAGGCTAAGGTGGTCATCTTTGGTTCAAGCCAATTGGGCGGCGACAAAGAGATGTTGCAAAAATTGCGTCTCGGTACGCTCGACATTTCATTGCCGTCGACCATCATGTCCTCTGAGGTCGACCTCATCGGCATGTTCGAGTTGCCCTACATCGTGAAGGACAGGGCACACCTGGCCCGCATCGAAAAGGAAATTTTCTGGCCTGAAATCGCGCCTCAAATTGAAAAGAAGGGCCTGAAGGTGTTGGCACTATGGGAGAACGGTTACCGGCATCTCACCAATAACAAACGAGCCATCGTCGTGCCGGACGATCTCAAAGGTATCAAGCTCAGGGTTCCGGAAGGCAAATGGCGTATCAAGATGTTCCAGGCCTATGGGGCCAGTCCCAGCCCTATGAAATTCTCTGAACTTTTCACGGCGCTGCAGACAGGCGTTATGGATGGCCAGGAAAACCCGTTCACGCAGATCTACTCATCCAAGCTGCATGAGGTGCAAAAGCATCTGTCGCTGTCTGGGCACGTCTATAGCCCCGCCTTCATAACCGTCGGTGCGCGCAAATTCGCCAGCCAGCCTGAAGACATTCGTCGCGCACTCGAAGAAGCCGCTCGTGAAACCCAGGTCTTTGTTTACGACACCGCCGTGCGCGCTGAATCTGAACTGCTAGCCAAGATTCGCCAGAGCGGAATTCAAGTCAATGAGGTCAACAAAGACGCCTTCATCGCTGCCAGCCGGGGTATCTACGAAGAATTTGGCAAGGAAGTCGCTGGTGCCAAAGCGCTGATCGACAAAGCGGTCGAACTGGGCAAAAAGTAAGCGGGACGACAAGCCATGACTTCAGCGACAACGCAGGGCTCGGGCCTTGCGCGATTTCGGGATGCCTACGGTCGCCTGCTTGAGTGGGTGGTTCTGGGTCTGATGATCATCCTGGCAGTCGAGGTCATTCTCGGCATTGTTTTTCGGGTGATCGGATCGCCACTGGTCTGGTACGACGAAATGGCCTCGGTGCTGCTGGCATGGCTTACCTTTTATGGCTCTGCGCTGGCCTCGGTCAAGCGGGGTCATATCGGCTGCCCAGAACTCATCGACCAGCTTCCGGCGGCCACGCGCCGCAGGGTGAATATTTTCAGTCAGGTGCTGGTCATCGGCTTTTTCGCCCTGCTGGGATGGGTAGGCGCCTCTATCCTGCCCATTCTTGCGGACGAAATGCTTGTCAGCGTTCCGTGGCTTTCGGTCGCCGTCATTCAGTCTGTCATTCCGATCTCATCAGCCCTGATTCTCATCGCAGAGGTCATCGCCCTTATTGATCTCATCCGCCAGACGCCGCAGTCGCGTCATCCGGCGCTGGCTGACGGTCTTCACTGAGGAGCACGCCATGATCACCATGTTCGTGCTCTTCGCAGCGGTGCTGCTTCTGGTCCTTTTGAATGTGCCTATCGCGGTTTCCCTGGGCATTGTGGCGGTCGTGGCGATGCTCGCTACCCAGGGCGTTGACTCTCTGCCCAATATGGCGGTGGTCATTTACAACGGTGCCACTAATTTTCCGCTGCTGGCGATTCCCCTGTTTATCCTGGCGGGCGCCATCATGAATGCGTCGGGCATCTCCCAGCGCCTGATTGCATTTGCCTCAGCTCTGTTTGGTTGGGTTCGTGGTGGACTGGCCCATGTTTCCATCGGCGCGTCCTTGTTTTTTGCCGAGATCTCCGGTTCAGCGGTGGCCGATGTAGCGGCACTGGGTTCCATCCTCATTCCCGGCATGAAAGAAAAGGGCTACCCCAGCGCTTACGCGGCAGCAGCCATGTCCTCGGCCGCAACGCTGGCCGTCATCATTCCACCGTCCATTCCCATGATTCTGTATGCGGTCATGGCCGAAACCTCGGTGGTGCAACTGTTCGTAGCGGGCGTGGTGCCAGGCTTGATTGGCGCCTCCGGCCTGATGTTAATGGCCAGCTATCTGGCTCACCGTTACAACCTGCCCAGTGACGAGCGCTTTTCGCTTGCCCGGGTGATCAAAACAGGTCGCGACGCACTCTGGGCATTTGCGCTGCCCATCATCATTCTGGGCGGTATTTTCGGCGGTCTGGTCACCGCGACCGAGGGCGCTGCGCTGGCTGTCGTGGCCGCTTTGTTTGTCGGTCTTGTTATCTACCGCGAACTTGATATGAAGCACCTGCGCGCGGCCATCATCGAAGGCGGATCGCAAACCGCGGTGGTCATGCTGCTGGTAGCCACCAGCGCCCTGCTGGGTGGGTTCCTCACCGAGGCCCAGGCGCCACAGGCGCTTGCCAAGGCGGTATCAGACTTCACCAGCAACAAGTGGGTCGTATTGGCTCTGCTCAACATCTTATTCTTGTTTCTAGGCATGTTTTTGCATTCTGCGGCTGCCATCATTCTGGTGGTTCCCATCGTGATGCCACTGGTTAAGGCGGTCGGCATAGACCCCGTGCACTTCGGTCTGATCGTCACCATCAACCTTGGCATCGGTCAGCAAACGCCACCGGTAGCCAGCGTGCTAATGGTCGCCAGTTCAATCGCGAAGGCATCAGTCTGGGAAGTCACACGGGTCAATGTGTGGTTTATTGGCGTCTTGCTGACTGTACTGATGCTGATTACCTACGTGCCAGCCACTGGTATGGGTCTTGTTGAGTTTTTCTACCGCTAATCCCATGAGTACGCAAAACCCACCGCCGGAAGGTCGCGTCGAACTCCAAATCGACGAAGCGATTGCCTGGGTCACGTTCAATCGCCCGCAGGCCCGCAATGCCATGACCTGGGCCATGTATGAGCAGCTTGCGTCCATCTGCGCCCAACTCAAGCAATCAGCCGCCGTGCGGGCGGTGCTGTTTCGCGGCGCCGGTGGCGAGGCCTTTGTGGCCGGTACCGATATCGCTCAGTTCCTTGAGTTCGGAGCCAAGGGCGATGCCGGTGCTGACGGTTTGTCGTATGAACAGCGTATCGACGATACATTGCATCATTTTGCGACCCTGCCTATGCCGACTGTAGCGCTCATCGAAGGCTGGGCGGTGGGTGGCGGTCTGGCTCTGGCAGCCGGCTGCGACTTCCGTATTGGCACGCCGTCCGCGCGCTTTGGGGTGCCCATTGCCCGTACGCTGGGAAACTGCCTGGCCATGGCCAATGTTGCCCGATTGGTCAGCGCGTTTGGCGAACAGCGTGTCAAGCGCATGCTGATGCTGGCTGAGATCGTGGGCGCTGAAGAGGCCCACACCTGTGGCTTTCTGCATGAGGTCCTCCCGGCTGACCAGATCGAATCGGCTGGGCGCGAGCTGGCGCAGCGGCTGGCAGCCCTCGCACCGATTACTCAGCGGGTCACCAAAGAGAGCCTGCGGCGCCTCGTTAAGCATCAGCTGCCTGATGACGAAGACCTGATTCGCCTCACGTACGGCAGTGCTGATTTTCGCGAGGGGGTTGAGGCCTTTGTGGCCAAGCGTCCGCCCCGATGGCAAGGTCGCTAGCGCGCTACTTCTCGAAGCCTGGCGGCAAAAAACGCAAGAACAATAGTATTAAAGGCGATAAACCTCTGTCGCTGTGCCATGAAAGACGCGCAGTCGGTCAGCGCGGGGCATGTCACGCGTTATCGCGAGCATTGAACGCAGAATATCGGAGAAGCTGGCCACCAACCCGTCGACCGGAAAGTTGCTGGCCCACATGCAACGGTGCGCACCAAACAGTTCAATGGCCTGCCGCACGATCCAGCCATTGAGTTCAGGCGTCCATCGCTGCCCAGGCACACAGATGCCCGATAACTTGACCCGAACATTCGGCGCCTGGGCTAATCGGGACATGGCGGCGTGCCACCCGCTCAGACCCGTCTCGCTCCGGTCAGCCGGCAAACCCAGGTGGTTCAGGATGATGAGTGTTTCGGGAAAATCTCGCGCCAGTTCGAGTGCGTCGTCAAGATGCCACCACGGCGTCTGCAGTTCAAAGTGCAGTCCGTTCACCGCTAGATGTCGGTAGCCCTCGCGCCAGCGCGGACAGCGCATCGAGCCTGCAATCTGATGCCCTGCACGATAGTCCTGGGGGCGGGCAACGCCTCGGGGTTTGTGACGAATGCTGCGAACCCGCGCATAGCCCGCCTGCGTACGAATGAGCGTAGCCGCATCCTCGCGATCAAAAAACGCCGCTGCCGCCATAGCCTGGGGCAAACCATCGCGCTCGGCGATGTCATGCACCCACTGAGTTTCCCGTAGCAGATCGGCGGGGTCGTGCTCGGCCTCCATATAAACCGTGGCCACGATATTCAGACCGGCTGTATCCGCCCGGTAATCTGACGGCAGGTAATTTTGACGCAGGGGACGGCTATCACCGTAGCGAAAAGCAGGCAGCGGCTCATCGCGCAACCATGGGTGATAGTTGCGCTGCAGATCCCAGATATGGTGGTGTGCATCAACGACCGGTAAATCGGCATCGAGCCCACTCGCCAGATAGGTCTGCGCGCTGGGTTGACCAATCACCATGAACGCTATCCTCGTGTGAGTTCAGCTCGATGTCTCATGCACCCGAGCTCGCAGTGCCCCCGCCTCGCATACGCCTCAAGAACCAGCGGATAAGTGGTACAAGCCACACCACCAAGGTGAAGACTGCCAGCGCGGTGGCAATAGGCCGCTCAAAAAATCGGGTGAGGTCACCCTGCACCTTGATCAGTGAGGTCATGAGGTGCTCTTCAACCAGGCGCCCCATCACCATGCCCAGCACGACGGGGCCGACCGGGTAACCGTGCTTTTCCATCCAGTAGCCGATCAACCCGCACACCAGCATGACTGCGATACCAAACACATTGTTGTCCACCGCATACGCCCCCACGCAGGCGAAGAGCAGCAGCGGCGCCATGAGAACCTGCCGAGGCATACGAAGGATGGGAATAGCCGCCTTGATAGCCACCCACCCCAGTGGAATCATCAGCAGGTTGGCGATGAAAAACGTGGTGAATACCGCATAAAGCACATGCGCGTTCTCTAAAAATATAGAGGGCCCCGGCGTGACATTCTTGAGGTACAGCACCGCGATCGCGATGGCCGTGATGGTGTCACCCGGAATCGCAAACACCAGAGCGGGAATCCAGGCGCCCGACAGTGCGGCATTATTGGCACTGGTCGAGTCGACGATTCCTTCGACGCTGTCACGATTCCAGGCAGCTGGGTCACGCGTAAGTTTTTTGGATACTGCATACGCCGTCCAGGCGGCCGTGTCTGCGCCGGCACCGGGCAAGGCACCCACTGCGGTCCCCAGCGCGCTTGACCGCAAAAAATTCCAGCGCCAGCGCCACACTGATCGGAACACTCCCGAAAAAATGCTGCCCGCCTGCGTGATCGGTCTTGCCCCCGAGGAGGATTGTCCCAGCATGGTGCGGATGATTTCAGGCAACGCAAAAAATCCGATCAGGGCAGGCACAAAGGGAATGCCATCGAGCAGATCGGCCTCATCGAAGGTGAAGCGCGGAAAACCCGAGGTGTAGTCACGACCGACCGTGGCCAGCAGCAAGCCGAACGCAAGCGCTGCAAGCCCTTTGGCCACGTTATCGCCGACCACAAATACCGCGCAGGACAGACCCAGCACAGCCAGCCAGAAAAATTCAAACGATGACAGTTTGAGCGCGTAATCGGCGAGCACTGGGGCGGCCGCCACCAGCACGATCGTGCCAAAGACACCACCCAGCGCCGAGAACACCAGGTTGATACCCAGAATTTCTCCCGCACGCCCAGACATGGCCAGACGATACGAGTGGTCCACATAAGCGGCTGAGGCTGGCGTTCCGGGCAGTCGTAATAAGGTACCTGGAATATCGCCGGCGAAGATCGCCATGGCTGTGGCAGCCACAATCGACGCAATCGCAGCGACCGGATCCAGAAACATGGCAAAGGGAACCAGCAGCGCAGTCGCCATCGTCGCTGTCAGCCCTGGAATAAATCCCACCACGAGGCCGAAGACCGAGGAAATCAGAATGGTGAGCAGCACCTCGGGCTGACCGACCATGGTGAACGCGCGCAGCAAAGAGTCCATGGCGAAACAGTCAGCTCAATAGGGCACAAATGGCAGTGGGCCACGCGGCAGCGGCACACGCAACAGCATCGAAAACAGGACCCAGGTCAGAGTAGCAATAGACAGGCCGCCCAGCAGGCAGCGTGACCAGCGCACGCCCCCGACCTTCAGCAACAGGGCTCCCATGACACACGACAGCAGGGGCCAGCCGATGGTCTCCCATCCGACAAAAAGTACGGCGGGCGTCAACGCATAGGTGAGCGCAGCAACGCGATTACGCACCCCGACCGTCTGCGACTGTACCGCAGGCTTCTGCACCATCACGCCCGCGGCACAGCCCAACAGAATTAAGCCCAGCACCGTTGGGAACAGGCCCGGAC
>JBDLQY010000198.1:0-3092 GCA_039800325.1 Pseudomonadota bacterium
AGTGGGCTGACTGGGCCAAGGCACAGTTCAACAAAATCGAAACCTCGCTTGATCATCTCAATCAGAATCCGGCTGTACTCGACAGCGGTGTGCACATCGGCACGATCGCTGTGGGCTGCACGCTCTGGTATTTAGACCTTCGATTTGCTGACCGTAACTGGCGTAACCGCGCGCCCAAGGTAGCCGACTGGTATGCGCGATTCGGTCAGCGCGACTCCATGCGCATGACCTGGGCACTTCCCGCCTGAGCGGCTCGCGGTATGCCTCGCATCCCATACCTGCCGACTGATACCGCCGAACCGGCTGACCTGGTCGCCGCGATCCGCAAGCGACGCGGTGGCGAGCTCATCAACCTCGACCGCCTGCTGCTCTACAGTCCGCCCGTGGCAGCGGGCTGGAATCATCTGCTGGGCGCAGTGCGCCGCGAATTACAACTATCGCCTTTTTTGCGCGAAGTGGCCATGTGCGTGGTGGCTGTTCTGAATGGTGCCGAATATGAGTTCGTACACCATGCGCCTGAGCTCATCGCGGCAGGCGGCACCAAGGAACAGGTTCAGGCTCTACGCAACCCAGAGTACGCTGGTGAAGATGCCACTTTGTTCGACCCGCTGACGCTGGATGCCATTCGACTGACTGTATCCCTCACGCGCGATGTCAGTGCTGATGATGCGCTGATGAAGCGCTTGCGTGATCGCCTGGGTGACCGAGAGCTGTTTGAGCTGGTCACCACCATTGCAGCCTACAACATGGTTTCACGCATGATTGTGGCGCTTCAGATCGAGCCCGAAAACCACTGAACCGGGTCTGATACCCCCCAGCCCCTGGCACCGCGCGAACTCACAAACCAAGCAGCCCCTGGAACCCCGCGCGAATCAAAAACCGCGCGGTCTCCCGGACTGATCTGCCTCTAGAACTGCGCGTCGTCCAGCGCGAGTACACCCGCAGCACCTTCCGTGATGGCGATGCGCAAGCCACCCGACTGGGTCAGCACATGGTCTGCGAAGAAGCGGGCCGTGCCGAGCTTTGCCTTAAGAAATGCGGTGTCACCGCCACCGGCTGCCAGCAGCCCTTCGGCCGCCTGTGCGGCGCGCGCGAGTTGCCAACCCGACAGAACGATGCCAGCCATTTTCAGATAAGGCACCGAACCCGCGAAAACGGCCCGGGTATCCGCTTTGAACGCATTACAGATGAAGCCCACCACCGCCTCAAAATCGTGGCTGGCAGCCGCCAATGCATTACGGATGGCCCCAAGATCACCATCGCGCCCCTCAAGCTCTCGCTCAGTGACGCGCATGGCCTCAATAAGGCCGCGCGCAACCGCACCGCCATCGCGAGCGGTCTTACGACCCACGAGATCATTCGCCTGAATGGCCGTCGTGCCCTCATAGATAGTGAGAATACGGGCATCGCGGTAGTACTGTGCCGCGCCAGTTTCTTCAATAAAGCCCATGCCGCCGTGTACCTGAACACCCAACGAGGTGACCTCCAGGGACATCTCGGTTGACCAGCCCTTGACGATGGGAACCAGGTATTCGTAGACCGCCATGTTCTGGCGGCGCGTGGTTTCATCAGGCGCATGCACACCGGCATCATGGGCAGCAGCGCCCACATAAGCCAGAGCGCGAGCAGCTTCGGTGAGCGCCCGCATAGTCATGAGCATACGGCGCACGTCGGGATGCCGAATGATGGACACCGGCCCGCTGGAGCCCGTAACATCACGGCTCTGAACGCGCTCACGCGCGTAACTGACCGCCTTCTGATAAGCGCGATCCGCGATGGCCACACCCTGCATGCCCACCGCATAACGAGCCGCATTCATCATGACGAACATGTATTCGAGGCCACGATTGAGTTCGCCAATTCGGTAGCCGATGGCGCCCGCGCCGACTTCGCCTTTGTCGTCGCCGTAGATCAGAACGGCCGTCGGGCTCGCCTTGATACCCAGCTTGTGCTCGATCGATGCGCACCACACATCATTGCGCTGGCCCGTCGACCCGTCGGCATTAACGAGGAACTTGGGCACAATAAAAAGCGAGATACCCTTGACGCCCTCGGGTGCGTCAGGCGTTCGGGCGAGCACCAGATGCACGATGTTCTCGGCCATATCGTGTTCACCGTAGGTGATATAGATTTTCTGGCCGAAGATACGGTAACTGCCGTCGGGCTGGGGTACCGCGCGTGTGCGAACCAAAGACAGGTCAGAGCCTGCCTGGGGTTCGGTCAGGTTCATGGTGCCGGTCCAGCGGCCTTCGATCATGGGCGCGATATAACGCTGCTGCTGCTCTGCCGAACCCGCGGTCAGCAGGGCCTCAATGGCTCCATCGGTCAGTAGCGGACACAGCGCAAATGACATGTTGGCCGCATTCAGCATCTCAACGCAGGGTGTACCAATCAGCTTGGGCAGCCCCTGACCACCGAACTCAACCGGGTGCTGAAGTCCCTGCCAACCGCCCTGCACGTACTGCTGGAAGGCATCGGCAAACCCGGGACTGGTGCTGACCTTGCCATCAGATAACCGCGCCGGCTGCTGGTCGCCCCCCCAATTGAGCGGCGCCACCACGCTTTCATTAAAGCGGGCGCACTCTTCAAGAACGGCCCGGGCGGTGTCCATGCCGGCATCATTCAGGCCCGGCAAGGCCGCGACCGCAGGCAGACCGGCCACATGCTCAAGCGTGAAGAGCATGTCTTTCAGGGGAACGATGTAACTCATATTTTTTGCACCATATCGGGCACAGCCTGAAACAGGTCGGCCACCAGCCCGTAATCAGCCACCCCGAAGATGGGGGCTTCTTCATCTTTGTTGATGGCCACAATGACCTTGCTGTCCTTCATACCGGCCAGATGCTGAATAGCACCAGAAATGCCCACCGCAACATAGAGCTGGGGGGCTACGATTTTGCCGGTTTGGCCCACCTGCCAATCATTGGGCGCGTAACCCGCATCGACCGCCGCGCGGGAAGCGCCGAGTGCAGCACCCAGCTTGTCAGCCAGGGGATCAAGAATTTTGAAGTTGTCGGCAGAACCCATGCCGCGACCACCCGAAACCACGATTTTCGCTGCGGTGAGCTCAGGGCGGTCGGATTTGGCAACCT
>JBDLQY010000199.1:0-4599 GCA_039800325.1 Pseudomonadota bacterium
AATAGCCGCTGCCGACATAATCACATTGACCTCGGTTGCACGATAGCGCGCCGCATCACGCCAAAAGTTAGACGCCGAAAACTTACGAATAAGAATCAATGTGCCCCCGCAGGCGATAGACCCACCCAGGGAGTACATGAGCGCATTAATGTGGAACAGCGGAAGCACACACATGACCCGCTCGCCCGGTTGCAGGAACATGCGCAACACAAACGCCTCAGCCGTTAGCAGATAACTGCGCTGGCTGTGCATGACTCCCTTGGGGAATCCTGTTGTTCCCGAGGTATACAGAATCAGCGTGGTGTCATCGGCCGTACCGTCATAGGTCGTCGTATCAGGCTGCGCCTGCGTCCACTGCACAGCGAGAGGCGCCGCTTCACCCGAGGCATCGTCGTACATCAGAACCCAGGGCGTGGGCTGAATCGCTGCCGTCGCTTCGCGTACCCGGCCCAGCGCCTCTGGCGAACAGATAACCCCACTGATACCCGCATGCTCAAAGATGTAGCGTGCATCGCGCACTTCAAATTCGGGATTACTGGGTACGATGATCGCGCCCAGACGCGCACAGGCGATCATCAGAACCACCGTGCCCGGGTGGTTGTAAGCCATCAGCCCGATGCGATCGCCCTTGCCGATACCCCGCGTTTTCAACCATCCAACGGCTTGGTCAATACGACGCGCGCATTCGCGCCAGGATATGACCTGATCTTGATACTCAAGCATGGGCGCATCGCCCAGGGCGGCACAGCGTCGTTGGAAAAACGCCGCTATTGAAAAGTCGTGGGGTGCAAAGCGCCGTAAGACTTCAAGCGGCTGAAGCAAAGCAGCCGTGTGCGTGCTCGGGTCAGACATCTTGGGGTTCCGGGCCGTCATAGCGCATGGCCTGTTCGGCGGCAGCGGCCAGCTTGAAGCCAATGGGCCGGCTCTGCTCTTCAAGAAGATGGGCTACCAGCGAGGCCGTACGCGCCAGCAGCGGTATTCCGCGAAGAGCGCCCGCAGGAAATCCGGCATCGAGCAACACAGCAGGAATTGCCGCCGACACATTCATGGGAAAGGGTCTCCCATAAACGGGTTGCACCTGGCCTGCCAAGACCCTCAGGGCCGCGACGTGCTCACCCGAAATCTCCCAGGCGTCGGCCAGTTGGAGAAGCTTATCTGCACGGGGATCTCCCTTTTTGTGAACTGGGTGGCCAAAGCCGGGCAGTGCCTGTTTGTTAGCACGCAGGGATTGCAAGGCCTCTCGCGCCAGGTCCTCCAGGGGGCGTTGCTGCTCTCGAGCCTGCGCGAGCAGCGCTATCAATAACTGCCCGGCTGTCTCTGACGCACCCAAGATCACTGGCCCGCAGCCTGCCAGGCCTGCAGCGACCGCGCCCTGCATGGCGTCTGGCGCTGCCGCCAGTGTCATACGCGCCGCTTGTACAGACGGCACTAGCCCATGTTCGGCAATGGCAATCAAGGTGGCATCAGCCGCCTTGACCAGCTTCGCATTGGGGGCGCTCCCGGTCAGAAGAAACAGAAAATAAGCAGTGAATGATTGCTGCCCGATCACGTCGCGGCAAAGGTCTAGCCCTCGGACGATGATACGGTCAGCCTCTACTCGCGTCATGTGGCTAGAGCCGGAGGCGGTAAAGGCGCTGGATGCGGATTGGCTCATGATTGAAGGATTCCGGACAAGGCAAGGGTGGACCCCCTCAGATTATGCACCGACGCGTGGGCCGGATCTTTTATCAAAGCTAGCAAGCTGAAGGACACCACACGTATCCTTGGTCAGATGTTCAAGCACTGACCCCCCGAGCGGATACTCCACCACAACCTCAATTCAGGGTTATCATCCCCGCGCATCGTTGTTCGGTACGCTTGAGCAAACGCTGCTTCCCGCGGATTGCTGCGCACATACCAATATCTATCGACCGGAGACCCCCATGAATAAGCGACCATTCCTGAAAGCGCTCGGTGGAAGCGCGTTGTTGGTTTCACCGCTGGCCAAGCTGCAGGCACAGCCGAGCAGGCCCATCCGTGTTGGCAGTTCGCTCTCTTTGACCGGGCCGTTGGCCGGAACTGCGGTTATGCACAAAATTGCCGCCGAAATTTATATTGAACTCACAAACAAGGCCGGGGGCTGGCTGGGGCGACCGATTGAGTGGATCGTCAAGGACGACCAGTCAAAACCTGACCTTGCTCGCACGCTCTACGAACAACTGATTACCGGCGACAAGGTCGATCTGCTGATGGGCCCCTACGCCACGGCGAACACGCTGTCGGCCATGGGTGTCGCCCAGCGCAACAACAAGGTTCTGGTAAGCAACTCGTTTGGCATCCCATCGTTGGCCAAATATGACATGCACTTCCCCGGTTATGTGATGGGCTTCAACCCTGGCGAAACCGTTCCTAACACACTGCTGGATGCACTGAAGGCGGGCGGGCAGGATCCAAAATCGGTCGCACTGGTAACCAGCAAGTTTCCCTCCGTGGTCTTTCTGTCAGTGGGCGCACGCGAGGTATTCAAGAAGCGCGGCCTGCGCGAAGCGCTATGGCTTGAGTGGGAGTTCGGCAACCGGGAATTCGGCCCCATCGCGGCACGACTGAAGGAAGCCAACGCCGATGTTGTCTGGATCGGTTCAATCGGCCCCGAGAGCATTCAACTGCTTGAGGCCATGGCAAAGATCGATTACCGACCCAAAGTGCATTTTCACCTGTACCCCACCCCAGGGCCTCTTGCCAAGTCGCCCCTGGCTGCAAATGCGCTCAGCGTCACCACTTTTGAGCAGCACGCACCCTTTACAAACCGCCCGACGTACGCCGAAGCCATTCGCATTTATAACGAGCGGGCCGCAGCGGCGAATCTGCCCGACACCAACTTCGAGTTGCAACCGGCGAATGCTTATGCGGGTTGGGAAATTCTGGGCGCTGGTGTCAAGGGGTCTAACAGTCTTGACGATCGCAAGATCGCCGATTGGCTGAAAGCCAACCGCTTCGACACGATTGTGGGCAAGCTTCGCTTCGACGGCCAGAATAACTATGGCGACGACCTCAATCGTATCAAGCAGCTTCAAAACGGCAAATGGGTTGTTGTGCATCCCTCCGACTTTGCGATGCCTGGTGTGAAGCTGCAGGCTTAATTCGGTCTTGTAGACAACATTCCGGCGGCCCCGGCTTTACCGGGGCCAACGGAGGCCTTGCATGCCCAGCGCCACGCTCATTCTGCAGTCGCTCGCCTCTGGCTTATTCATCGGGTCGCTCTACGGCCTGATTGGTCTCGGTCTTGGTTTGGGATGGGGCCTGCTTCGGGTGATCAACCTGATGCATTTTGCCTGGGCCTTCCTAGCCGCCTACATCACGTACGAGTTGCGTGCGCGTTTGGGCATAGACCCACTGCTGGCCCTGGTGTTTCTGGTTCCGGCGTTCGGTCTGCTGGGGATGGGGCTGCAAGCTTTGACCGCCCGCTTTGCAATTACGCCCTTCAGTTCGTTGTTGGCCACCTTTGGACTCACTGCGGCCGTCGAAGCCCTGCTACAACTGATCTGGAGTGCAGACTTTCGGCGAATGTCGTCGATTTATGAAGAGCACAAGATTCGCCTGGGAACGGTGGTTCTCAACCAGGCCGAGCTGATCACCATAGTCCTGTCGTTCAGCCTTGCGGCCGCCGTCTGGTGGATGCTCAATCGAACCGATGCGGGTAAAGCCATGCGGGCCGCAGCTGAAGATACGCAGATTGCAACGGCCTTTGGAATCGATGCGCGACGGCTGTCACTCCGGCTTGCCGGAGTCTGTTCCGCGCTGGCCGCCTGTGCGGGCGTGTGCATTGCGCTCACGTTTACTCTGGCCCCCTCGCAGATTTATTCTTGGGTGGGTGTCGCCTTCGCGGCGGTCATGATGGGCCGACTGGCCTCGGCATGGTCGCCGCTCTTCGCCGGCATTGTCATCGGTCTGAGCGAAGCGCTCACCATGGCGCTGATTGCACCGACCTGGGCACCCCTGGTCGCTTTCACGCTTCTGATCGTCATCCTCATTCTGAGACCTGTCCGTGACTAGCTCCAAGGGTCTGGCGACCGCTGCGCTTGTATTGCTGGGATTGGCAGTGGCACCGTATGCCGGGCTACCCGTGCATTTTCAATCGCTCGCGTACCTGTTCTTTTTCTGGATTACGCTCGCTACCAGCTGGAATATTCTGTCTGGATATTCGGGCTACTTTTCATTTGGACATGGCGCGTTTTTCGGGGCTGGCATGTACGCCATGGCCAATCTGGCCACCAAACTCAACTGGTCGTTTCTTCCGTCTGCGTTGATGGCTGGTGTGCTGGCGGCGCTGCTTGCGCTGGCGGTGGGCGCGGTGGTGTTTCGCCTGAAGACCATACGTGGAGAGTCATTCGCGCTGATTACGCTGGCGACGACCTTTGTGCTCGCGACTATCATCGTCAACACGCCGATTGATGGCGGGCCCGGCGTCTACCTGATGGGTGTTGATATTCCCAAGCTTGGTCCAGTTGCTGCCTCAACTTTTTATTACCTGGGTCTCATCGTCGCAGCAGCGACGGTGTTTGTTGCCTGGTGGCTTTTGCGCTCAAGCGTTGGTCTGGCTCTTTTGGCGATTCACGACGA
>JBDLQY010000200.1:0-6911 GCA_039800325.1 Pseudomonadota bacterium
TGCGTGAGCAGCCGAGTTCGGGGCGCTCCGGCGGACTGCTCCGAGCGCAGGGTAGTCCGGCCACAGGCCGGACCGCAGCCGTATGAGCGAGCGGTGGCTTACCGCTCGCCGCCACACCTCATCAACATCAAACAGCGGGCGGTCAGCGCCACTCGCTCGTCAAGACTCTGCCTTCGATTGCAAGTTGAGCGGCGGCGAGCGCGAGGCGCCGCGCGCTCGTCCATGCGCCACCTGCGGTCGAGGACCCGGTGGCGGCGAGGGGGAAGCCCGCCCGAGCGATTTCGGCAAGCCCAGCGAGGAGCAAGCCCGACGGATACTCCTTAGCGCCCCGCATGTCTGAGGCTGCGTGAGCAGCCGAGTTCGGGGCGCTCCGGCGGACTGCTCCGAGCGCAGGGTAGTCCGGCCACAGGCCGGACCGCAGCCGTATGAGCGAGCGGTGGCTTACCGCTCGCCGTCACTCAGCCTGAACCAAGACCGAGGCACAACATTGAGCGAGCGGAGGCTTACCGCCCTGAAAGCCCCATGGAGCGCGTGATCAGCTCCTTCATGATCTCGTTGGTACCACCATAAATACGCTGAACCCGCGCATCTGCCCAGGCGCGCGCGACCGGATACTCCCACATGTAACCGTAGCCACCATGCAGCTGCACACACTCATCCAGCACCTTGCACTGCAGATCGCTGCACCAGTACTTGGCCATGGAAGCGGTTGTCGTATCAAGCTTGCCCTGCAGGATGGCTGCAATACACTGATCCACAAACACGCGACCGATCTGTACTTCGGTCTGCAGCTCTGCCAGTTTGAATCGGGTGTTTTGGAAGCTGGCCACGGTGGTACCGAATACCTTACGCTCTTTCACATAGGCGACCGTCCAATCGATAGCTGCTTGAGCATTCTCAATCGCAGCGATCGCTATTTGAAGTCGCTCCCAGGGCAACTCCTGCATAAGGTAGATAAAGCCCTCATTCTCGCGACCCAGCAGGTTCGACACGGGTACCTTCACATCCTTGAAAAACAACTCGGATGTGTCCTGAGCCTTCATACCAACCTTTTTCAGCCGCTTGCCTTTCTCGAATCCCGACATTCCCCGTTCAATAAGAAATAGGCTCGTGCCCTTGGCACCCTGACTGGGATCGGTCTTGGCTACGACAATGACCAGATCCGCATGCCAACCGTTCGTAATAAAGGTTTTCGAACCATTCAGCACATAGTGGTCGCCCTGACGAACCGCTGTGGTTCGCACACCCTGCAGATCTGATCCGGCGGCAGGTTCGCTCATGGCGATCGCACCAATCATTTCGCCCGTCGCCATACGCGGCAGAAATCGCTGCTTCTGTTCTTCGGTGCCGTAATGCAGCAGGTAGGGCGCCACGATCTCGGAATGGAGCCCAAATCCGAGGCCGCTGACGTTGATACGGGAGATTTCCTCCATCACGATGACTGAATAGATTTTGTCGGCCCCAGCACCTCCGTAAGCTGCGGGCACACTCGAGCACAACAGCCCATTTTCGCCGGCCTTCAGCCAGATATCGCGGTCAACGTAGCCCTGCTCTTCCCAGCGGGCGTGATGGGGCGCTGCTTCGCGCTCAAGAAAGCGTCTGACGGAATCGCGAAAAGTCTGGTGATCAGCATTAAAAAGGGTTCGTTCGAGCATGGTGTAGGTCTCCGAAGACGGTCATATGCTTCTCGACTAACATATCAGCTTGTGCACTTCGTTTCGAACATCCCCTGACGCAGCCGGAGTCTTATATGACAGAAGCCTTCATTTATGAGGCCACCCGAACCCCCAGAGGTCGCGGAAAATCCAGTGGTTCCTTGCATGAAGTCAAGCCAGTGCGCCTGCTCACCACGCTCATGCACGACATGCAGCAGCGACTTGATCTAGACACCGCACAGGTTGAGGACGTGGTGCTCGGCTGTGTCACCCCGGTAGGCGATCAGGGCGCTGTCATTGCCAAAACGGCTGCCCTTGCCGCCGGTTGGGACATCAAAGTAGCGGGGGTCCAGATCAATCGCTTCTGCGCCTCAGGACTTGAAGCGGTCAACCTCGCCGCCCAGAAAGTTCGGTCGGGATGGGAGGATCTGGTGGTAGCCGGCGGGGTCGAGTCGATGTCGCGTGTACCCATGGGTGCCGACGGCGGCGCCTGGGCCCTGGACCCCGAAACCAACAGTTCGACAGCGTTTGTACCCCAGGGCATTGGCGCTGATCTGATCGCCACGCTTGACGGACTCTCCCGTGAAGACGTCGACGAGTTCGGCATGCTCTCTCATCACAAAGCAGCGCAGGCTCGAAGTGAGGGACGCTTCAGGCGCTCGATCGTTCCCATCGTCGATGAACTGGGCCTGGCCATCCTGGCGGAAGACGAAACCATCCGTCCAGACACTTCATTACAGGGACTGTCGCAACTCAAGCCTTCATTCGAAAAAATCGGCGAAATGGGGTTTGACGCAGTTGCCTTGCGCCGCTATCCGCAGGTTGAGCGTATCGAGCATGTTCACCATGCGGGCAATTCCTCGGGCATCGTCGATGGTGCTGCTCTGGTGTTAATCGGCAACGAACACATTGGTCGAACCCTCGGGCTTAAACCACGCGCCCGAATCGTGAGCACGGCGCTAACCGGCACTGATCCCACCATCATGCTGACCGGCCCCATGCCCGCTACACGCAAGGCGCTCGCCAAGGCTGGCCTATCCATTGACGACATCGACCTGTTTGAGGTCAATGAAGCATTTGCCGCTGTCGTGATGCGCTTTATGCGCGAGATGGGTGTTCCCGCTGAGAAGGTCAATGTCAACGGCGGAGCTATTGCTATGGGTCATCCCCTGGGAGCCACCGGGGCGATGCTATTAGGTACGCTCATTGACGAGCTTGAGCGGCGACAACTCAAGCGCGGCCTCATCACGCTGTGCGTAGGCGGTGGCATGGGAATCGCAACCGTGATCGAACGGGTCTGAGCAATCAGGCGTCAAGCTAGACGGCCTCTGGCCGTTTAGCGCGTTCCACCCGTCGGTGTATCGCAAGTGCTGCCCTTGGCCAAGGCTAGGCTTGCACCATGAACGCGATCGAAGGCTTTTCTTTAGACGGCAGCAGCACGCATCCTGGGCATGATGCCCAGGCGCGCTCGCCATGGTGGGCAAGGCTGCGCGGACCGCGTCTGTCTCATAGCCCCTCGACGTCCCCGCAATCTTCGTCGATGAGGACTTCGCCAATCAGCCAGACGAGTGCCCTGGTCACTGGTTTGCTCGTGCTCGATCGACACGGACACCTCATCGAGCCCAGCGTACTAAGAGGCGAGCACTGGAACGATTTATTCGGGGCGGGCACTTGGCCAGCTGCCCTCTCGGAAACGATCAACCACCCGTCGCTCTTCAGCGATTCCGCGCAGTCGGACCGACAATCGAAAGCGTCTGAGCGTCGTACCAACGCCGAAAGCGCGTCAAGTTCCGATGCCCATACAGCACTGGTTGACCGTGAGCAGTGGATGGATCTGGCACCCGAGGTTCGGCGCTGCCTTCGAATACGACTATTCGCGCGGGGCGAACACTACGTAGCCTGGATCGACGACGTCACCGAGCGTAAGCAGGTCGAGCGCAGGCTACGTTATGCGGCCGAACACGACGCGCTATCGGGGCTTTTGAACCAGCGCGGTTTTCATCAGCGGCTTCAGGAAAAGATCACGCAGGCCGATCCGAGATCGATTTTTCTGATTTACATGGACCTGGATGAGTTCAAGCAAATCAATGATTTTTTCGGGCACAGCGCTGGCGATCAGTTGCTCAGGCAAATCGCGTTGCGCATTCGGCATCACATCCGCAGCGACGATATCGCAGCTCGTATCGGTGGTGACGAGTTCGCGCTATTAATGACTGATCGCGACGCTGCCCGGGTTCTTTCAGTCGTACAGAGGCTGAGCGATGCGCTACGAGAACGTCCGTACCCTTGGCAGGGGCATCTGTTCAGCGTAGGCGTCAGCGTTGGCGTGATTCGACTGGATCGTCAGATTAGTCCAGCGGATGCTCTGGCCGCGGCCGATGCAGCCTGTCAGCTGGCTAAGCGCGGCCCGGTCGATAGTTCGGTATCCCTGACGGATACCCGTGATCTACTGGCAGGGCATTTCCGCGAAATGGCAATGGCGGTGCGCTGGCGCGGCCAGCCGTTCGAGCAGGATTTATCCTGCGATATGCAGGCCATCGTTGCGCTCGACCGCGGTCATGAGCCAATCGGATTCGAGTGTCTGCTTCGGATGCACGATCAGGATGGTCATCGGCGATTGCCCGATCAGTTTCTGCCCATCGCTCGACGTCACGGCCTCATCGCGCGTTTCGATCGTTGGATGCTGGAGTCGACGCTCGTCTGGCTCGACAGGCATCTGCGCAACCTGTCAGGCTTCGGTTTTTGCAGCATCAATCTGAGCGGGGCTTCTCTAAACGATCAGCATTTCATGGATCGGGTCTGCGACCTGGGCCAGCAGTACCCAGACGCGGTTCGGCGACTCTGCTTTGAAATTGGTGACGCTGCCGATAGTGCACGACGCGGTTTACCGCGGCATTTCGTTGAAGAGTGCAAGCGACAGGGCATCCGCATCGCACTGGACGACTATGGCGCCCCTCGGCGGGCCTTGCCTAATTTGCTGGATCTTCCAGTCGATTTCGTCAAGCTGAGCGCTCATCTCACCGCGTCGGCGATGACCGATTCACGCAAGTTACGTCTGCTCGAGGCCCTGGGGCGGATGGCGGACTCGCTGGGCATTCGCTGCGTCGCCTGCGGCATTGATGATGACCGTCTACCCGAGCAACTCGCGCAGATCGGAATCCCCTATGCCCAGGGCTTTGCCCTGGCCCTGCCTCGACCACGTGAGACGCTGCTGCAGGCGAGACCGGATGCTCTGACAGCTGCATGAACCAGCACTTCGCATGAGGCGAGTCATGCAGTCGCGGTTTATGATGGCGGGATCACCTTTAGTTCAACGCCTTCAACGTCAGTCTCGACTATGTCCACCATTCAACTCTCGCAAGACGCCGATGGCATTACCACGGTTCTGTTCGATACACCCGGTGAATCCGTCAACACGATGAATGCCGCCTTTCAGGCGGATTTTGCGGCTGCGGTCACTCAGCTTGAGGCGCGCCGCAATCAGCTGCGGGGCGTCATCCTGGCATCGGGAAAAAGCACCTTCTTTGCGGGCGGTGATCTCAAGGCCCTGGCGGCAGTCAAACCATCTGATGCCGGTCATTTTTTTAATGAGATCGAAGCCATGAAGGCCTCGATGCGACATCTTGAAAAGCTCGGGTGCCCTGTGGTGGCAGCGATCAATGGATCGGCGCTGGGCGGCGGCCTTGAGCTTGCCTTGTCGTGCCACCATCGAATCTGCGTCGATGACCCTCGTATCCAGATCGGTTTTCCAGAGGTCAGTCTGGGCCTGCTTCCAGGCGCTGGCGGGGTCACCAAAACTGTCCGCATGCTGGGACTTCAGGCAGCCTTGCCCATTCTCAGCGAAGGGCGCCGTTACTCGCCGCGCAAGGCCCTCGAACTTGGGCTTATTCATGCACTGGCCCCCTCTCGTGACAGTCTGCTCGAGCAGGCCCGGGCCTGGATCGCAACCCATCCGCAGGCCCATCAACCTTGGGATGATCCAAAATGGCGCATCCCCGGAGGTACACCGTCCAGCCCCGCCGTGGCCTCGGTGCTTCCCATTGCGCCTGCGGTCATCCAGCAAAAGACTCGTGGTAATTACCCGGCACCCGAAGCAATTCTCGCGGCTGCGGTAGAAGGCGCTCAAGTCGACTTCGATACTGCTTTGCGAATTGAATCCCGGTATCTTGCGCGCCTTGCGGTCGGACAGGTTGCCAAGAATATGATTGGCACTCTCTTCTTTCAGATGAACGAGCTTAAGGCGGGCGGTAGCAGGCCCCAGGGCGTTCCGCGTTGGAAACCGACTCGCATTGGCATTCTGGGCGCCGGCATGATGGGTGCCGGGATCGCGTGGGCCTGCGCCAATCGTGGACTGAACTGCGTACTGAAAGATGTTGATCTAGATCGAGCCGAGCGCGGCAAGGCTTATTCGGCCAAACTGCTCGCTGGACGTGTCGAGAAGGGGCGCATGAGCGCCGAAGAGGCGCAGGCGGTACTGGGTCGAATCCATGCAACAGCACAGGCCTCTGATCTGGCGGGCTGCGATCTGGTCATCGAGGCGGTCTTCGAAGATCGTCGCGTCAAGGCGCAGGTCACCCAGGAGGCAGAGGCCGTACTGGGGCCCGAGGCCATCATGGCGTCTAACACCTCGACATTGCCCATTAGCGGGCTCGCTCGGGCTAGTGCGCGGCCCGAGCGATTTATTGGGCTTCATTTTTTCTCACCGGTCGACAAGATGGACTTAGTCGAAATCATCAAGGGCGAGAAAACCTCATCACAGACTCTGGCCCAGGCCTTCGATTTTGTGCAGGCGATTGGCAAGACGCCCATCGTGGTCAATGACTCCCGCGGGTTCTACACCAGCCGCGTCTTCGGCACCTTTGTCAATGAAGGCATGGCTCTTCTCGGTGAAGGGGCTCCGGCGGCACTGATTGAAAACGCCGCGATGCAGGCGGGCATGCCGGTGGGTCCGCTGGCCGTACTCGATGAGGTATCTCTTAAGCTGGCCGACGATGTTCTTCATCAGGAACTGGCCGACCTTGAGCGTGCTGCCCACGATCACGCCCACGATCACGCCCACGATCACGCCCACGATCACGCCCACGATCACGCCCACGATCACGCCCACGATCACTCGCACGATCACTCGCACGATCACGCCCACGATCACTCGCACGATCACGCCCAAGATCACTCGCACGATCACTCGCACGATCACTCGCACGATCACTCCCACGATCACGCCCAAGATCACGCCCATGATCACGCCCATGATCA
>JBDLQY010000201.1:0-4332 GCA_039800325.1 Pseudomonadota bacterium
CCTTTCGACTTTGACATCTTCTGGCCTTCGGCATCGCGCACGATAGCGTTGATGTACACGTGACGGAAAGGCACCTTGCCGGTAAAGAAGGTGGTCATCATGACCATCCGGGCGACCCAGAAAAAGATGATGTCAAAGCCGGTGATCAGTACCGACGACGGCAGGTAGCGCGCAAGGTCGATAGACTGTCGCGGCCAGCCCAGTGCGCTGAAGGGCACCAGGGCCGACGAGAACCAGGTATCGAGCACGTCTTCATCGCGTACCAGGCCGCCGGCATAGCCTGCCGCGCGGGCCTTGGCGAGCGCATCAGTCTCATTGCGGGCCACGAATACGTCGCCATCGTGAATGGGCTTGCCCTGCGCGTCGGCCTTGTACCAGGCCGGAATCTGATGTCCCCACCACAGCTGGCGCGAAATGCACCAGTCTTGAATATTTTCCATCCAGTGGTTGTAGGTGCTGGTCCAGTGTTCAGGGAAAAATCGGACTTCGCCCGATGCGACGACGTCAAGACATACATCGGCAATTGATTTGCCAGGGTAGAACTGGTTTTGATGCGCGCGCGCGCTCATGGCCACGAACCACTGGTCGGTCAGCATGGGTTCGACCACTACCTGGGTGCGTGCCGAGCGGGGCACCATCAGGGTGTGTTTTTTTTCAGAGACCAGAAGGCCCTCTGCACTCAGGTCGGCCAGTACCCGTTTGCGCGCGTCGTAGCGCTCAAGGCCTCGGTAGGCCTCAGGCGCTTGATCGTTGATATGGGCGTCGAGGGTGAGGATACTGATGGCTGGCAGGCCATGACGCTCACCCATTTTCCAGTCGTTGAAGTCGTGCGCCGGCGTGATTTTGACGCAGCCGGTACCAAAGGCTGGGTCGACATAGTCGTCGGCAATGATGGGGATCTCGCGGCCGCTCAAGGGTAGCCTGACCTTCTTGCCGACCATAGCCCGATAGCGATCGTCTTCCGGATGCACGGCGACTGCGGTATCGCCCAGCATGGTTTCCGGCCGCGTGGTGGCCACTGTGAGCGACCCGCTGCCATCAGCCAGCGGGTAGCGGATTTCCCAGAGGAATCCCTGCTCTTCTTCGTTGTCGACCTCCAGGTCGGACACCGCAGTCATCAGCACCGGGTCCCAGTTGACCAGTCGTTTGCCGCGATAGATGAGGCCCTGCTCATACAGCTGAACAAAGACTTCGAGCACGGCGGCACTCATGGATGAATCCATGGTGAAGTAGCCCGCCTGCTCGCCCTCGGTGTCCGCGTAAGACCAGTTGCCTGAAGCGCCCAGTCTGCGCATCTGGCGCGTGATGTTGGCACCCGACTGTTTTTTCCACTGCCAGACGCGTTCGAGAAACGCGGTTCGCCCGAGATCGTGGCGTGTCTTGCCTTCGCTCTGAAGCTGACGCTCAACCACGACCTGGGTGGCGATACCCGCATGATCGGTGCCGACTACCCAGTTGGTGTCCAGCCCTTTCATGCGGTGATACCGAATCAGGGTATCCATCAGGGTTTGCTGAAAGGCGTGCCCCATGTGCAGCGTGCCGGTCACATTGGGTGGCGGCAGCTGAATGCAGTAGGCGCCAGAGGTGGGCGCACCATCGGCTGGCGGGCTCCAGGGATTGCTCGCCGCTTTGTCGCCCTGCGCGTGGGCGAAGTAGCCGCGGGACTCCCACAGACCGTACCAGCTCGATTCGATTGCGTGTGGTTCGAAGCTTTTGGCGAGCGACGCAGAGGTTTGTTCGGCTGCCTTCGCGCCGGCCAGGTTGGGGGCGTTGCTCATGATGAGGAGACCTCGTGGGTATGCATGGGGTAGCCGCGATCTTTGTAGAAGCGAAAGCGCTGGCGGGCCAGCGCGCGGTCGGCGTCGTCGCTACCCACGACTTCGATCAGGCGGTCAAATCGGCTGAACATGGGCGGAGTCTGGTCGCCCAGATTAATCAGAATTTCATGGTGTGCGCACTCGGTAGGCTCAGCTGCAAGCAGCACGGGTGTTTCCGCCGCCAGAGGGTCTCCCGCGCCTACATGCGGAATAAAGTCCTGATCAGAAAATGTCCAGAGCAGTTCGTCAAAGTGTTTCAGGCGCACGCCATCTTCGCACCATACAAGCACCCGGCTGCCGCCTCGGTGCGCCTTACGTACTAGGCGGCAACCGTAAAGCAGCTTGTCGGGTGCGTTGAAATGAAAATCGACTCGAGTCATCACGCCGGGCGCTTGAACGGCTGCTGGCGGCCGCACTCAGCCTTCAGCCCGGGCCACCAGGAAACTCGTGAGGAGCGGCACGGGACGTCCGCTGGATCCTTTATTGGCACCGGACTTCCAGGCCGTACCCGCGATGTCGAGGTGAGCCCAGTCGTAGTCTTTGGTAAAGCGCGACAGGAAGCAGGCGGCTGTCACCGAGCCGCCTGCTCGCCCGCCGATATTGGCCACGTCGGCAAAGCGCGACTTGAGCTGCTCGTGGTACTCCTCATCAAGGGGCATGCGCCAGCACGTGTCGCCGCTATCGCGTCCGGCGTCTACCAATTCGGCCGCCAGCGCGTCTTCGCGGGCGAAGAGCCCCGAGTGATGATGCCCCAGGGCGATGACACAGGCGCCAGTGAGGGTTGCGATGTCGATGACAGTACGCGGCTTGAAGCGGGTTACATACGTGAGGGCGTCGCACAGAATGAGACGACCTTCAGCGTCAGTGTTGAGAATTTCAACAGTCTGACCCGACATGGTGGTGACGATGTCGCCGGGGCGCGTGGCGGTGCCGCTGGGCATGTTTTCACAGGCGGGAATGACGCCTACGACGTTGATCTTGAGTTTCATCTCAGCGACGGCGCGCAGGGTGCCCAGCACCGAGGCCGCGCCACACATGTCGAATTTCATCTCGTCCATCTCGCCGGCCGGCTTGATGGAAATGCCACCGGTGTCAAAGGTGATGCCCTTACCAACCAGTGCAACCGGGGCCGAGCGGCTTGAGGCGCCCTGGTACTGCAGCACGATCAGGCGCGGTGCCAGGGCCGAGCCCTGAGCTACCGCCAGAAAGGCGCCCATGCGCAGCGCTTCGATCTGCTTGCGCTCGAGCACTTCAATCTTCAGGCCATGATCACGTGCCAAAGCCTTGGCCTGGTCGGCCAGGTAGGCGGGCGTGCACACATTGCCAGGTAGGTTGCCCAGCGTTTTGGCGAGATCCATGCCGTTTGCCAGAGCCACTGCCCGCGCCACATCGGTGTTGACCGTGGCCGCCTGACTGCGATCAACCAGAAAGTGCACCTGGCGGGGGCGAAGGGGCGAGGCGTCGCGCTTGCTTTTCATTTGATCGAAGCGATAGCTGGCTTCGCGGCCCGATAGCACCAGCGCGCGTAGTTTCCAGCCTAGGCTGCGGCGAACGACCGGGGCCTGATGCAGCAGCGAGCAGGCCTCATCGACACCTGTGCCGGCCAGTGCACGCCAGGTGGCGCTGGCGGCATCTTTGAAGCTCTTTTCGCTGACCTCTCGGCTATCGTCGGATTTGCCCAGAGATACCAGCAGCACACGGCTGATACCGCCGTCAAGGTGCGTAAGCAGTGTTGAACCGGCCTTGTCAGCCAGGTCACCCTGTTTGAGCAGGGCCGAGAGCTTGCCGCCGCAGGCGCGATCGATGGCTCGGGCGGCATCACCGCAGAGTTCGCCACGGATCACGGGAACGATGGCGCAACCCGTTTTAGTCTTCTCGGGGGCGCTGGTCTTTGTGCTAAATTGCATTGCCATTTCCTTGGCCACTTAACCAATCGATTATAGCGAGGGGCGGGCGCTGCATGCTTTTTCGAAGGGCCTTGCTGCGCGATCTCGCTAATCTCGCCGGCGTCGTGTTCGCGACGCTGTTCACCATCATGTTCACCACATCGCTTATTCGCTGGCTTGGGCGGGCGGCAAGCGGTCGGGTGGACACGGCCAGCGTTTTACCCCTGATTGCCTTCGGCGCCATCAACACCTTATCGGTACTACTGGTACTGACGCTGTTCGTGGCTGTGCTTATGGCGCTCACCCGCTCCTATCGTGATTCCGAAATGGTCATCTGGTTTTCCAGCGGACGCAGCCTGCTCGATTGGGTGGGACCGGTGCTGAGCTTTGTGGCGCCGGTAGCCCTTCTGATCGCGCTGGTGTCGTTTGTGGCGGCGCCCTGGGCGACTCGGCAGGCCATCGAGTATGAGCAGCGCTTCGCGCAGCGCGAAGACGTGGCGCGCGTGAGCCCGGGGCAGTTCCGCGAGTCGGCAGGCGGCTCGCGGGTCTTCTACGTTGAGGCGCTGACTGAAGACCTGGCTGAGGTCCGCAATGTGTTTGTCACCCAGACCGATGCTGCTCGCCAGATG
>JBDLQY010000202.1:0-4776 GCA_039800325.1 Pseudomonadota bacterium
CGCTTGCCACGGATGCCAGCAAGACCCTTAAGTGGTCTTTGACGGATGGCAAATGGCGGACGGTTAAATTTACGACCGAGCTGGTACAGCTTCAGCCAGCGGCTTCAAGTCTCAAGATGCCGGAACTGTCAGCGCCCAGTGTTGTGCATGTGGTGGACGGACAGGCCATTGCCCTACCCGTTGATGTCAGGGCTGCAGCCGCCCAGGCAAGCGGTAATCTCGACGTGGTCTTTGCCACCAGTGCCGGGTCTCTATCGTTATTGAGTCATCCGGCCCCTCTGATGCCCGCATCGGTCGCTATCGAGCGAGGACTGCTGGGTGCCGTTGACCTGCAGCTAGAGCGGCCAGCCAATGAGGGCAAGGTCCTTGGGGGTGTTGAGGGTTTGTTGGCGCAGTTCGACCCGACGGGTGCCCAGGATGCCCTGCAGCCCCTCAACGCGGTCAATGTTGCTGCGGGGCTTACCGCATCAACCCTTACGCAAAGCTGGCAGAACCTTGGTCTGTCTAGTGCTCCGCAAAGCGGAGCGGCGCTGCCCAGCACGAACTCGCTGAAAGCCTTCTCGAATACGAGCGGGGCTGTGATTGATCGCGATGCCTTCATGAGCTTTCAGCTCACGCCGTCGCAGAACAAAGTTCTGAGGTTGGATGAGGTCTCACTGAGCACCCGGCAGTCGGGTAGCTCAACGTCGGGTGCGTCCTATGCGGCGATCGCGACCAGCCTGGATGGTTTTCAGAAATTACAGGTTCTGCGCCTTGACCGATCAGTCGCGGACGAAACCTGGCGTTTTGAGCTGGATGGTCTACTGATCGATCAGGCTACTGAACTGCGCATCTATGCCTGGGGAATGGGGGCGTCAAACGACGAGTCGTTGAACTCAAGTGCTACGGGGGGTAGTGGACTTTCAATCCGCGGAGCTGTGTTTAATGACCCAGTTCGTGCAGTACAGGTCGCAATAAGCGGACAACATAACGAGCTTCAGTGGGCAGCAGGTTCCACGGTTGGTATTACCTCAGCCGGTACTGGTACAAATATTTCTCTGATGGGAACCCTGCGGGCTATCAACGACTATCTTGCTGCAGACCACTTGCGGTTTAAGGCGAACACAGACAGCTTTGTAACGGTCACGGTGACCTCAGGCGGTCTGACGGCCTCCGGTTGGCAGAGCGAGATCAAGCCCGTTGACTCGAGCACTTCAATCAGCACGACCGGGCTGCGTATGCCTAGTGTTCTTGTCACTGACACACTGCAAGGCGGCGCACTACGATTCAACACCGTTGTATTGAACGGCGGGGTGAATGTTGAGCGTTGGACGGGATTGTCGGGCACGACCGTGGCGAGCCTCACGGGTAGCAATGACTATCAGAACACCCCACCCGACGTCAGCGAGTGGGCCACTAGTATCGATACCTCAAGTAAGGGCGATAATTACGGGCAGCGTATTCGGGGGTACGTTATTGCTCCGGTCACGGGCAACTATGTGTTCTCCATTATTTCAGACGACCACTCCTCTTTTAGACTGAGTACGGACGACAGCCCGGCCAATGCGCGCGAAATTGCTTACCTGGCGGGCGTGTCGAGCAACTATGGCGCCAACAGCAGCCAGACCTCAGGCAATATCCGTCTCGAAGCCGGTAAGGCGTATTACTTTGAGGCCTTGCTGAAAGAAGGTGGCGGCTTTGATTTTGTGAAGGTGCGCTGGACTCGACCTGATGGTGTGGTGCAAGACCCCATCCCCCAGTCAGCACTTCAGCCTTTCGTCTTTCAAAATGCATCGGCTGTGTATACGGCTCGCCTTAGCGTCAGCCAAGGCTCCCTGAGTGCGGCTGCTTCTACCGGCCTGACGATTACGGCGGCGGGTGGCCAGGTCGACATCACAGGCACGGCCGCTGACATCAATCAGTACTTGCGCTCGTCAACGGGCCTCGCTTACGCTGGGGCAGGCGGCACCTTAAGCGTCACCATTCGCGAAGGCGCATCAGCAACCGCAGGCACCTTGGTTGGGTCGGGTACCCTGACGCTGAAGCCTTCCGCGACTGTTGCTAGCCATGAAAAGGCGGCTGTCGTCGCGCTGACCGTGAGCGGGCTTGCACGCAATGCCTCTGATGCACTGGCCAGATCTTTGTCCTCAGGCAATGTGGTGTTGGCCTCCGTGCCCAGCGGTAGTGGGACTACGGACGCCACTCTCAGTATTACCGTGTCGACATCGGTCGATGATGGACCGGTACAGTCCGTGGCCAGCCCTGGGATTCGAGTTGATTCAACGCTTGGGGCTGCGAGTGCAGCGACCACGTTGATCGCGCCGTCCCAGATCAGGCTGGCAGGTATAACTACCGCTTTACAGTTCCCTGCAGGGGCAATCGACAGTAGGGCAACTGGCAGTCACACGCTTGAGCTGACACTGGAGCAGACTGGCTTCAATGCTTCGACAGCGACCGAGCGCCTGGTACTTAACCGCAGTAATGAGTCGATCACCATTCGGCGGTGGGATGCGACGTCAAAAACCTGGGTCGCTCATAGCTCTTCCGTTGAGGCGGTCAAGGTTCAGGTGACAGGTACCGCCAGTGCGCTGTCTTCATGGCTGGCCACCAGTGGCAAGGTTCAGCTCAAGGGTTCTTCGGCGGTGGATGTACGTGCCCGTCTCTACCTGGGAGATGGTGTAGGCAGCACTCTGCTTGCAGATCACATGGTCGATGTGCTGGACAGTTCAGCCAACACGCCTGGCACAGCGAGTGCGCTGGTCGCGGGGCTGCCGAATAGCCTGGTAGCTGATGTGGTTCAGGGTGGTTCTCTTCAATTCAATACGGTCGTGTTGGGCGGCGGCGCCTATGTAGAGCGATGGACCTCTGTAGATGGTAACCAGGTTTCTGGCGTCCTTCCGAAATTGGGCACGACGCCCAACGCTACCGAGTGGGTCAGCGCGCTGGCCACGACCGACAAAGGCATCAGCAGCTACGCGCAACGGGTCAGTGGCTACATCGTGGCCCCGCTTACCGGAGACTACGTCTTTGCGGTGGCTTCGGATGACCACTCATCTCTGCGGCTGAGCACTGATGACACGCCTGCCAAACTGCGTGAGATTGCCTACCTCCAGGGTGTTTCCAGTTCCTATACGTCCAATGCGACCCAGAGTTCAGCGCCGATACATCTTGAGGCCGGGAAAGCCTACTACTTCGAGGCCTTGCTGAAGGAAGCGACCGGCGAGGACTTCATCAAAGTTCGCTGGACCTTACCCGGTGGGCAGATTCAGGACCCCATACCCCTGTCCGCACTCGAGCCATTTGTTTATCAAAACCCGAACGACTCGTACACGGTACGTCTGAGCGTTGATCGTGGCGCTCTGTCGGCGGCCAACTCCAGTGGGCTTGCGATCAGTAACGTCAACGGACAGATCGCAATTACCGGGACGGCTCCCCAGATCAACGCCTATCTGCGCTCGGCCAGTGCGCTCAGCTATGAAGGTTCGGGCGGGGTTTTGAATGTTGCGATCAGCCGTGGCAATTCGACAAGCAGCGCGCTCATTCCTTTGCTGGCATCCGATCTCGCATCACCGCCGGTGATTGAGACGCTCAACTTCAAGTCCGAAGTGCAGGACGGGCTGGGCGAACCCATCGATCTGACGGTTTCGGGTGCAGGTCTTCTCAAACTATCTCTCGCCCTCATGGGGCCAGGTACTTCCGCCACGACGCGTACAGAATCAAGCGAACTCACGCTGGGAACAGACGGTGGTGGCGTTACGGTCAGTCTTGACGCCAGCAAATGGTTTGGTTCGCTCACAGGTACGGCCGGCGATCTCAACACCTTCCTTGCGACAGACGCTGTCAAGCTGATTGCGCGCTCGTCAGGTGTCTCGGCCGACACTCGGCTGCAACTGACCTTGTCGGACGCCTCGGGCCGCAGCGTGGTGCAGACGTTGCCGGTACGCGTTAAGGCCAGCGAGCCGGGCGACCTGACCGGTACGTTGAAGGTGCCTGAGCGCATCGAGGTCTCGGTGTTGCCGAGGCACAGTACGCTGGGCTCACTGTTAAAGCTGCCAGCAGGCTGGTTGTCGGGCGCAAGCCATGACGCTAAGGTTTCAATCACCGTGAAGCCCCCGGTGTCGGGCGGGCCGTTCAGCGCCGGCACGTTGGCGCTTGCTGAGTCGATCAGCGGACTGACGGCAACCAGCACCAACGCCGCCGCCACGCTCAACCTTCAGGGACCTGCAGCCCTGGTGAGAGAGGCCCTGGCGGTCAGTGGTCTGTATCTGCGTATGCCGGCGGCTGGTGGTACACCCGCTACAGACTCGATTCTTTCGATCACACTGATAGATGATCTCGGGCAGGTCAATTCGCAGTCCCTCAGTCTTGAACTGGGCTATGACCCCTCGGGTCCGTTTGGTCAGCAGGCGGCGCCGCGGGTTTTAGTACCTTCAAGCGCTACGGTGGTCAGCGGTGCGCCCACCCCGGTCAAGCTGGGTACGGACCGTATCGTTTACGCGGGCAATCGCACTCTGGAGCTCACCGCCGATGTTGTGGTCGGGGTGCTTTCTGGAACCTCGGCTCTTGGTGCGACCGTACAGTCGCAAACTAGTGACACGACGGTTCTGAAAGTTCGCGGCACAGCCGATCAGATCGATGCCTGGCTCAGCGCGGGTGGGCTCAAATTTACGGGTACGGCCGATACAGCGCTTCGCTTACAGGTTGCTGAAATCGATGCCTCGCAACTCAGTAGCGAGAGCCAGGTCCAGTTGCAGATCGCCAAGACCCAGGTGCTCGCACCGATCGCTCAGATTGCCG
>JBDLQY010000203.1:0-13004 GCA_039800325.1 Pseudomonadota bacterium
GCTGCCGCAATGCACCCATCCCTGATCACGGGCCGGGGCCAGCGCCTGAAGAATCGGTTTCAACCGCGCAATGACCGATTTTTCGCCACCTACCATCAGGCAGTAGCCATTCGCGAGGCCATGAACGCCGCCAGACACGCCACAGTCGACAAACTGCGGACCCTTGTCGCCCATAGCCTGAGCGCGCGCCTGTGAGTCAAGATAGTTGGCATTGCCACCGTCGATCACGATGTCATTGAAATTGAGCAGTGCTCGTGCCTGCTGCAGGGCGGCGTCGGTGGCTTCGCCCGCGGGCACCATCAGCCACACCACCCGTGGTGAGGGCAATGCCTGAATCGCCGCGTGCAGGCTTGCATGAAGTACGACTCGGGCTTCACCCACGAGTGCCTCGCGCGACGCAGCCTCAGGGTCAAAGCCGTGTACCGAAAAACCCGCGCGGGCGAGCCTGCGGCTCATGTTGGCGCCCATGCGCCCAAGGCCCACCATGGCCAGTGCTGTCAGCGGTGCTATCGCTTCAGATGCAGGCATTGTTCATCTCCATCGGGCATGAGCACGCCGGGTCGACTGTGGCGTAGCGGCGGCAAGCATACACTGGCGCCTGGGCCGCCTCAGGTCTGCCAGACCGCTTTTACGGCAGCCAGAACCCGGGCCAGCGTATCGCTGGAGGTGCAGTCTATGACTGCGTGCCTTTGCATGGCACGCAGCCAGGTCAGTTGACGCTTGGCCAGCTGTCGTGTGGCGGCCACGCCTGTATCGATGAGCTCAGCAACTCTGTGCGGACCCGTCTGGTCGAGCCAGGCCCAGACCTGACGGTAGCCTACGCAGCGCAGGGCTGGTAGTTCTGCATGCAGATCAGGGCGTTGTCGCAGGCCTTTGACTTCGTCAATCAGTCCCTGCTCGATCATGCCTTCAAAACGTTGCGCGATGCGGGCATGTAGCCAGGATCTGTCGCTGGGTTCGAGTGACACGATCGGAAACTCATCTGGATTCGCTGCACCCGATGGCGGCGTCTGCGCCAGCCAGTCTGAGAGCGTCTTTCCGCTGGTTCTATACACCTCAAGCGCGCGCTGAATACGTTGCGCATCGTTGGGCGCCAGACGCGCAGCCGTGGTGGGGTCCAGAGCAGCCAGTTTTTCGTGCAGGGCAGGCCAGCCCTGCAGGGCTGCCTCGTGTTCGATCTCGGCGCGAATGTGGACGTCGGCCGCAGGCAGCTCATGCAGTCCCCCGATCAGGGCTCGCACGTAAAGCATGGTGCCGCCGACCAGCAAGGGCAGACGTCCTCGAGCGTGTATCTGCTCGATCAGTGCTCGTGCATCATGAACGAATCGCGCGGCCGAGTAGGCCTGTGTGGGGTCGAGAATATCGATGAGGTGATGCGGTACACGCTGACGCTCATCTGCTGAGGGCTTGGCCGTGCCAATGTCCAGACCCCGGTAAACCTGAGCCGAGTCGACGCTGATAATCTCAACGGGCAGGTGCTCGGCCAGGATCATGGCCGCTGCGCTCTTTCCGCTGGCTGTGGGCCCCAGCAGGCAGAGTGCGCTCACTGGGGTGCTCATGATCAGTGCTGTGGGCTTGCCTGCCGCTTGAGCAGACCAAATGCGAACAGCGCGGTCAGGCAGGTAAATCCTGCAACCGTAAACGCCAGGGGCCGCATGGTGCCGTCATAGCTGGCGCCCACCCAGAGTCCCGTGCCAACGGCACCCAGGCTCATGCAGCATCCGGTCAGCGCAGAAGCGGCCCCCGCCTCACGCGGGAATGGGCCCATAGCGCCCATCTGGCTGGTGGGCTGCAGCAGGCCATGCGCAAAAAACACGAAAAACATGGGCAGGGCAAGCAGGTAAACGTTGATGAGACCAGCCAGTTCAAGCAGCGCCAAAGCACAGCCAGCACTGGCCGTCACCAGGCCGCCCGCGCGAATCGTGCCGTTGATGCCCAGTCTGGGCAGAATGCGACGGGTAACGAGCGTGCCCGCCAGGAATCCGGAGGTGACTGAGCCGAAGAGCAGACCAAAGTGTTGCGCTGGAAGGCCCAGTACGCGCACTGCGACAAACGATGAGCCGGCAAGAAAGGTGAACAGGGCGCAGTAAGCGCCTGCCGCAATCAGGGTGTAGGCACGAAAATCAGCGCTACGCGCAATGCGCCAATAGGTTTGCGCAAGCCCCGACAGACTGGTGGCGCGCGGATTCAGGTAAGCGTTGGTTTCAGGCATGTGTCGCCAGCAAAACCACAGCATCAGCGCGCCTGCGAGGGCCATCAATACAAAGTTGGCGCGCCAGCCAAACGCATATTGCAGCCAACTGCCGGCGATGGGACCCAGCAGCGGCACTGCAGTCATCCAACCCAGCGCCCGCGACATGACTCGAGCGCCCTCTGCTGGCGCATACAGATCGCGAACCAGAGCACGGGCGCAGATGACCGCCGCGCACGCGCCCAGCGATTGAAGCAGTCGTGCCAGGATGAGTGCCTGCAGCGACGGCGCGACGGCAGAGGCTATGCAGGCCAGCAGGTACACCGCGCAGCCTGCGAGTGCGATCGGTCGACGCCCAAAGCGATCGGACAGAGGGCCGGCAAGCAGCTGTGCCAGGGCGAATCCGCCGATGAAAACCGATAGTGTGAGCTGCACTGCGGCAGCCCCGACCTCAAAGTCATCCGCCATATTGGGCAGGGAGCCCAGGTAAAGGTCAGTGGACAGAGGCTGCATGCCCAGCAGACCGGTGACCAGCATCACCACCAGGCTGGTTGCCACGGGGGGCGTGCTCATCAGCGCCCCCTCATGAACCAGCGATCAAACTCAGTCAGCGGCATCTGTACCCAGGTGGGTCTACCGTGGTTACATTGGTCAGCGCCGGGCGTGCGCTCCATGTCGCGCAGCAGCGCGTTCATCTCGTCGAGATTCAGTCTTCGATTGGCACGTACAGCGCCGTGGCAGGCCATACCGGCCAGCAGCGCATCCTGGCGCTCACCCAAGGCACCGCTTGCGCCGTGCTCAAGAAGCTCGCCAATTACGGTACGGGCCAAGGCCACCACATCGCCACGAGCCAGTGCGGCCGGTACCGCGCGGACCGCAAGCCCAGTGGGTGACAGAACCGAGAGCTCAAGCCCTATGGCGGTTAGTGCATCCTGTTCGTCTTCAACCACCCGAACTTCCAGGGGCTCGGCACGAAAAGTGGCCGGTATGAGCAGCGGCTGAGTGGCCGGTGCACGGGCCGCCATGCCTGCTTTGAGTCGCTCATACAGGATGCGCTCGTGCGCGGCGTGCATATCAACGACCACCAGGCCGAGGGCATTCTGCGCGAGAATATAAATGCCATGCAGCTGAGCGATGGCAAAGCCCAGCGGCGGCAGATCAGAGGGCTGTCCGGAGCCGGCCACAGCGTCCGAAAAACGAGCTGTGGTGGGCGGCGTGAGCGATGAAAGGCTTGGCGCGCTGTCGACGGGATTTGGCAGGGCCGCTGAAACGACTGGCGCGGTGGCCAAGGGGCTTGACGGCGCCTCCGAGGGGGCCGACTCGGGTGCCAGAAATGCCAGTGTCCGGTTGAGATCGCCGCTGCCCCGGTCTGTTGAGCGCCAGGGCATGCCAGCTGAGGCCCGCAACCCGTTAGAGGGCTCGGCTGCCCGCAATCCTGTACCCCATGTTTTGCTAAACGGCGTCTCGCCGACTCGCGTTTCGCCGAGGGGGGCCGCGCCGAGTGGACTGGAGGTGTTGGCTGCAAGGGTCGACAGGCTCGCACGGTCCAGTCCCACCAGCAGACCGCCCGCCGCCGCAGCCGCGCTTCCGCCCGCGCCGTCGCCGCGCAGCGCCTGCTGCGAGGCATGAAAAACAAAGGAACGTACGCCCTGCGCGTCGCGAAAGCGGACCTCAGTCTTGGCCGGGTGTACGTTGACATCGACCAGAGTGGGGTCGATGGTGAGAAACAGCGCGTAGGCCGGATGTCGATCGCCGTGCAGAAAATCAGCATGCGCCTGCTTGAGGGCAAACGCGAGGAGCCGGTCGCGCACAAAGCGTCCGTTGACGTACAGAAACTGCCGGTCGGGCCGAGGGCGATTAATAGTGGGCAGGCCCAGCACGCCCGTTAGGGTGAGATCACCCGCCTGCGCCTGCACCAGACGATGGGCCTGCAGATAATCATCGCCCAGTCCATCCAGTGCGCGTGCCACCCAGTCTTTAGCCGGATAGTCGAGCACCTTGCGACTGTCCAGCAGCGCGGTAAACGAGATACCTGGGTGAGCCAATGCGATACGTCGAAGGCTATCCAGGCAATGAGCCGCCTCTGTCGCGGCGGTCTTGAGAAATTTGCGCCGAGCGGGCGTCTGCGAGTACAGCTCGAGCACTTCGACGCGGGTACCTGGCGCACCGGCCGCAGGGCTTTGCTCGAGCGTGTCCGAATCAATGAGGGTGGCTGATTGGGCATTGGCCTGGCGGCTGGTGATACGCACCTGCGCCACGGATGCGATCGAGGCCAGCGCCTCGCCGCGGAACCCCAGGGTGCCGACCCGCTCAAGATCTGACAGGGATGTGATTTTGCTGGTGGCATGTCGAGCCAGCGCCAGCGGCAATTGTTCTGGCGCGATGCCACAGCCATCATCAGTGACCGCGATACGCCGGATGCCGCCTTCTTCCAGGCGCAATTCAATGCGCGTGGCGCCGGCATCAATCGCGTTTTCGATCAGCTCTTTCACGACCGAAGCAGGCCGTTCAACGACCTCGCCCGCGGCAATTTGGCTGATCAGACGGTCGGGCAATAGCGCAATCGCGCGAGGTGAAGGCTTATCGGTATTCACACGCCCATTATAGGGATCGCCACGCGGGTGCCCGTGTATCATCCGCGCCCATGGATTTGAGCCAGTTCATCGACATCTTTCTGCATCTGGATAAGCATCTGGCCGCGGTGGTAGACCAGTGGGGGCCGTGGATTTATGCCCTGCTCTTTGCCATTATCTTCATCGAGACTGGGGTTGTGGTCATGCCCTTTCTGCCCGGTGACTCGCTGCTGTTCGTGTGCGGTGCGATTGCTGCGGTGGGTGGTATGAATCTGCCGCTCCTGATGGCGCTACTGAGCATTGCAGCCGTACTGGGCGACGCAGTCAATTACACCATTGGTCGCGGCGTGGGGCCCCGGGTGTTCGCATGGGAGCAGTCGCGCTGGTTTAATCGCGCAGCCTTCGATCGTACCCATGCGTTTTATGAGCGGCATGGCGCGGTCACCATTATCGTGGCGCGCTTTCTACCCTTTATTCGTACCTTTGCGCCCTTCGTCGCTGGCGTGGCTTTAATGAATCGCTCGCGCTTCACGCTTTACAACGTGGTGGGTGGTCTGCTCTGGGTCATCAGTCTCACCGGTCTGGGCTTCTGGGTGGGCAATACCGAGTGGGTTAAGCGCAACTTTGAATGGGTGACGCTGGCGATGATCATCATTCCAGGCCTTCCCGCAGTCTGGGAGTTCTCGCGCCATTTTCTGCGCGCGCGGCGGGCGCGCAAGGCTTAGCAAACCTCAGCCCGGGTTTGCGCCGGTGCCGTCTTCGCGACCGCTGGCAACCGCGCCACCGGGGCGGCGTGCCGGCGGGTGCTTCACCAGATAATCGTGCACGCCTTTGAAGATCGCCTCGCTGATCTGCTGCTGATACTGCGGGTCTCCTAGGCGCCGTTCTTCTTGTGGGTTGCTGATGAAGGCGGTCTCCACCAGGATGGACGGAATATCGGGCGACTTCAGTACCGCGAAAGCAGCCTGTTCCACATTGGGCTTGTGCACCGCGCCGACACCACCCAGCTGCCTCAGAACGCTTGAGCCCAGACGCATTGAGTCGCGAATCTGAGCACTGGTGGATAAGGCCATTAGTACACGGCGAACCTCACGGTTGTGCCCAGCAAGATTGACCCCGCCCACACCGTCGGCTGCATTTTCTCGGTCAGCAAGCCAGCGTGCCTCAGAGCTGCTGGCGCCCCGCTCTGATAGCGCATAGACCGATGCGCCCCGCGCATGGGGTTCAACAAAGGCATCTGCGTGGACCGATACGAAAAGGTCAGCATTAACTCGTCGAGCTTTTTCAACGCGCATGGCCAGCGGCACAAAATAGTCGCCATCACGGGTCAGAAATGCACGCATGCCAGGTTGAGCATTAATGCGTTCAGCCAGACGCTGGGCGATTTTGAGGACTACGTCTTTTTCGTAAGTGCCCAGCCGGCCAATCGCGCCTGGGTCTTCGCCCCCGTGTCCTGGATCGATGGCGATGATGATGGGCATGGCGCGATGACGCCCGCGCGCAGGTGCGGCGGGTGCGCCAGTGCCGGGGGATGCGTTAACCAGCGGCGCATGCGCCTGGTCTCGCTCTCGAATGAGACTGGCCAGCGGGTCAGGCGCGGGTGCCGGGCGGGCAAGGCGCTCATCGAGCAGCGCGCGCAGCGGGTCTGGCGGACGTCGCGGGTACAGATCGAGCACGACGCGGTGCTTGTAGTAAGCAATGGGCGGCAGCGTGAACAATTGCGGATTGACCTGGGTACGCAGATCAAACTGCACGCGCGCCAGTCGCGGCCTTGGTTGGCTGATGCTGACGCGTGCGATGTAGGGGTCATCCGGTTTGACCTTGGCGATCAGATCGCGAAGCCGCATGTCGAGTGCAATACCTTCAAGATCGACCGTGACTTGTGGCGGGTCGCTGCTGGTCATGTAGGTGGCCTGCAGCGGTTCATCCAGTTCTACAGTGACCCGTGTGTAATCGCGCGCGGGCCAGACACGCACCGCGACCACTGAGGCCGCGTGTGCAAATGGCAGATCAAGAACCAGTTGAGCACCGCCTATCAGGGCGCCGTGCAGAAGCCGGCGTCGCGCAGGTACTCTAGGCATTGCAGACCCCGCGGAGAGTGTGCTGTAAGCCGAACACTGCGCGCTGGCTCGGCCTGTGCGGCGTTGCCCGCTGCCTCAAACTCCAGATGCAGCCACAGATCGGGCGTGGGCAGGCCGCCCGCCATCTCGGGCCATTCAAGGACCGAAACTGCGTTGCCTTCCAGCATTTCTTCAAAGCCCGCATCGCGCCACGCATCAGCATCTGTCAGTCTATAAAAATCAAAGTGATAGAGCTCAAACTTCGACAGATTATAAGGTTCTACCAGGGTATAGCTGGGGCTTTTTACTCGGCCACTGTGGCCCAGCGCTCGCAGCAGGGCCCGGGTGAACGCGGTCTTGCCGCAGCCCAGGCTGCCCGATAGGTATAGTCGAAAGCCAGGCACCAGTCGGAGTGCGATCGCTTGGGCGAGCTGGGCTGTCGCCTCCAGGTGAGGCAAGGCGAGCCTGCATTCAGTCGAGCCTTTACGTGGGGCGGTGTTTGAAGACATGGCCGGAAGTGTGTCATGGGGGTAGTGATCGTGACCAGTGCGCCCTCTAGAATCAGGGCATGGATGCATTACCAGCCATTGACACGCTACGCGACTGGGCGCACGAACTGGGCTTTACCTCGCTAGGCGTTGCCGATCTTGACCTTGAACAGGCGGGCCAGGGCCTGAGGCAATGGCTTGCCCAGGGCTTTCATGGCGAGATGCATTACATGGCGCGCCATGCCGATCTTCGCGAACAGCCGCAGCGGCTGGTGCCCGGTACCTTAAGCGCGCTGATGGTCACGCTTGACTATCTGCCTGTTGATGAAACGACAACCCGGCCACCTTCCGCGCTGATGTCTGCATGGGCCACGCTGACAAACCCTGAACGAGCCTATGTATCGCGTTATGCGCTGGGACGCGACTATCACAAGCTTGTGCGATCGCGCCTGCAGCAGCTGGCCTCGCGTATGGAACAGGCCCTTGGGCCTTTTGGTTATCGGGTGTTTTGCGATTCAGCGCCCGTCATGGAAGTGGAACTGGCCCGGCGCGCGGGCCTTGGCTGGCGTGGCAAGAACACCCTGTTGATCGAGCCGGGCCGGGGCTCTTTCTTTTTTATCGGCACCCTCTATACCGATCTTCCCCTGGAGTCTGAGCGCAAGCCTGAACCCGATCACTGCGGCAGTTGCGAGCGCTGCATGGATGCCTGCCCAACCGGAGCCATCATCGGCCCGTATCAGCTCGACGCGCGTCGCTGCATCTCGTACCTCACCATCGAGTTGCAGGGCAGCATTCCAGAGCCCCTGCGGCCTGCCATGGGTAACCGTATCTATGGCTGTGATGACTGTCAGCTGGTGTGTCCATGGAATCGTTTTGCCGTGTCATCGCCGCTGCCAGATTTTGCTGTTCGCCACGGCTTACAGGCGGCAAGCCTGGTCGAGCTGTTTGGCTGGACGTCCGAGCAATTCGAGGCAAATTTTGCTGGTTCCGCCATACGACGCATCGGTCATGAGCGCTGGCTGCGCAATATCGCGGTGGCCCTGGGTAATGCGCTGGCCGGCCGGGTTGCTCTGGCGATGGGTCCGGCTGATTCGCGAGCAGCGCGCGGGGATCCATTAGCAGGTCGGGGCGATGCACACACGCGCGCTCTGCTGTCGCAGTCGGATGTCGATCATGATCTCATGGTTGCAGCTCTCAGGGCACGCGCTGATCACCCCTCAGCGATGGTGCGCGAGCATGTGGCGTGGGCGTTGGCTCAGGCGCCCGCCAAATTAAGCCACACCGGAAGCGCCACCAGCGAACCCAGCAGTGACAAACTGATGAGGTAGGCTACAAACGGGCCGTCTCCCCCCATGCGGCTGGCCAAAATGTAGGCCGCCGGTGCGGTCGGCAACGAGGCGTACATCACTACGATCAGCGTCGCGAGCGGCGGCAGATTAAACACTCGGGCCAGTAGCAGCGCTGTGGCTGGCATGGCCACCAGCTTCACACTGGTAAACCAGAGCGCGAGGCGTTGGGCACTTGCTCGTACCTGCGCCTGGTCGCTACGCACCCGCTCGAAGCGCAGACCAGCGCCTGCCGCCAGCAGGCCCAGCGCGAGTGAGGCCTGTCCAAGGCGGGCGGTGGTGGCCAGAATAGGTTCTGGGATCGGCATCTGAGTAAGACTGACGATCATGCCCCCGATGGTTGCCAGCAGCAGCGGATTGCGCGCGAGCTCGCGCCACAGGCTACCTCCGGCAGTACGGGCCAGGGAGTAAACCGCTGCGATATTCAGCAGGGGAACGGACATACCCACGATCACGGCTGCCAGTGCCAGCCCCTCGTCGCCTGCCATGCGCTGGGACAGTGCGATCATGACGTACGAGTTGAACCGGAAAGCGCATTGCACGCCCGAAGCGAAGTGAACGGGCTGTGGCCGCAGCAGCCAGCGTGCAGCAAAGCCTAGGATGATGCCCACTGCAATAGCGCCCAGCGTGACACTGAGGGCTGGCAGGGCCTCGCCCGCGACGAACCGGGTGCGGGCCACCGTGGTGAACAGCAGCGAGGGGAACAGCACGAAGTAGGTCAGGCGCTCGATGCCGGGCCAAAACTCGCGGCCGCTGTGCCAGAAGCGATAGAGCAGGGCACCGATGGCAATCATGGCCAGGTCGGGGATGAGGAGCAGAATCGCATTCATGAAGAACGACAGTGTATCGTCCACAGCATGATCAAGCCCGACAGTTCAGCACTGATTGATCGTTTCTGCGAAGCCCTCTGGCTTGAAGATGGCCTTTCGCGCAATACGCTGGCTGCTTACCGGCGCGATCTGAGTCTTTTGGATGAATGGTTGCGCGAGGCGGGCCACGGCCCGCTCGCCGAGGCCTCAGAGGCACAGCTGCAGGCCTATATCGCGGTCCGACATGCTGGCTCGCGCCCCAGCAGTGGCAACCGGCGTCTGTCGGTCTTTAAGCGGTTTTATCGTTGGCTGGTTCGGGAGCGCAGACGCACAGATGACCCGAGTGCCCGCATCCGTTCGGCGCGGCAGCCCCCTCGCTTTCCGGGCAGTCTGTCTGAGACACAAATTGAGGCGTTGCTGACGGCCCCGGACGTCGATTCGGTGCTGGGCCTGCGCGACCGGGCCATGCTCGAAACACTGTACGCCACAGGGCTGCGCGTGTCTGAGCTGATTGAGTTATCCGTGCTGTCAGTGGCCTTGAATGACGGCGTCGTTCGGGTGATTGGCAAAGGCAATAAAGAGCGTCTGGTGCCACTGGGCGAAGAGGCTCGCAACTGGATCACGCGCTGGCTGCAGGGTGGTCGGGCTCAGCTGCTGGGTGCGCGGGCCAGTGACGCTCTCTTTGTAACGCAGCGTGCGCAGCCCATGACGCGCCAGATGTTCTGGACGCTAATCAAGCGTTACGCCCTCGTGGCTGGCATTCGAGAACCCTTGTCACCGCATACGCTGCGCCATGCTTTTGCCACCCATCTGCTATCTCATGGAGCCGATCTTCGCGTGGTGCAAATGCTGCTGGGTCATGCCGATATTTCGACCACCCAGATCTACACCCATGTTGCCCGCGAACGATTGCGCGTGCTGCATGCCCGTCATCATCCGCGGGGCTGATACCGTCCACGTCGACCATCCGCGCGGCGGACCCCAGCTGTGCAACCGCAGCCGGAGCCCGGCGCTCAGCGGACTGCTTGGCTGACTCTCGTCCCCATTCTGCGGCATACTCGCCAGGCGCGTTATCGGAGTCTGTGGGAGTCTGTGCATGCCGCATATCGTTATTGAGTATTCTGCCAATCTGGCCCAAAAGACCAGCCTTCCTCAGTTGATCGAGCGCCTGCATGAGACGGCCATCGCTACCGGCGTCTTTCCAAGGGGGGGGGCGCGTACCCGGGCCATTCGCTGCGATGACTATCGAATTGCCGATGGGGCACCCGATAATGCCTTTGTTCATGTGAGCCTGCGTATCGGCCATGGTCGTAGCCTGGACGTCAAGCGTGCAGCTGCCCAGGCGGTGTTTGATGCACTGGTTGGGCAGCTTGCGATCGTCTATGCGCAGTCGCCCTTGGGCTTATCTCTGGAAGTGCAGGAAATCGATCCCGAGCTCAGTTTTAAGCACAACAATCTGCACGACTACGTCAAAGCACGTGCGTCGGGCGGCTCAGGAGTATCGCCATGACCTCGGTCGGCGGCAAAGCCGTTCAAAGTCTTGCGCAGCGGCTCGACGCAGCGCGTATCGCGCTCGATCGTTTCAAGGGTGCGCCTTTGGGGCACTTCATTGATGGCGCACCCGTGGCAGGCGCGGGCGAGCGATTTGATAATCACTCGCCGGTCGATGGTCAAAAATTAGGCCAGGTCTGCAGCGGCACCCTCCAGGAGGTCGCGCAGGCCTGCGAAGCGGGGCGCCGGGCTTTTGAGTCATGGCGCGGGGTCAGTGGCGAAGAACGTCGGCGCATTCTGCACCGAATCGCTGATGCGATCGAAGCGCGGGCTGACGAGATCGCCCTGGTCGAGTGCATGGATACCGGGCAGGCCTGGCGCTACATGAGTAAGGCGGCTTTGCGAGGCGCCGAGAACTTTCGGTTTTTTGCTGATCGGGCGCCGGCCGCGGCCAATGGCCAGAGCCTGCCCAGCGATGCGCACCTGAACCTGACGGTGCGACAGCCGCTGGGTCCGGTGGCTATCATCACGCCCTGGAACACCCCCTTCATGCTGTCCACCTGGAAGATTGCGCCGGCGCTTGCGGCCGGCTGCACGGTGGTCCATAAGCCCGCTGAGTGGAGCCCTTTATCGGCCTGGCTGCTGATGCAGATCATGCATGAGGCGGGTCTGCCGCATGGAGTGGCAAATCTTGTCAACGGCATTGGCGAGAGCACTGGGCGAGCGTTGACCGAGCACGAGGCGATACGGGCGGTCGCTTTCATCGGCGAGTCGCGTACCGGCGGGCACATCATGGCTCAGGGTGCGCCTACGCTAAAGCGTGTGCACCTTGAGCTGGGTGGCAAGAATCCGGTGGTGGTGTTTGCCGATGCGGATCTTGAGCGCGCGTTGGATGCCGTTGTCTTCATGATCTACAGTCTCAATGGCGAGCGTTGCACCTCATCGAGCAGACTGCTAGTTGAGCGCAGCATTCACGATGAGTTCGTGACGCGGCTTGCTGAGCGTGTTGCTCGCATTCGGGTCGGTCATCCGCTTGATCCAGCCACCGAAGTCGGTCCCCTGATCCATCCGCGTCATCTCGACAAGGTGCTCAGCTACATGGACATTGCGCGCTCTGAAGGCGCAGTGATTGCTCAGGGCGGTGAGCGATGCCGGCAGGTGCCGGGGGTTGCCGACGCCGCGGCGGGCAACTTCGTGGCCCCAACGCTACTCACCGGCGCCCACAATCGAATGCGTATCGCGCAAGAAGAAATCTTCGGTCCGGTGCTGACTGCAATCCCGTTCGATGATGAGGCGCAGGCGGTTGCTATGGCCAACGATGTTCGGTACGGCTTGGCAGCTTATCTGTGGACGGGTGATGCTGAGCGGGCCAATCGCGTGGCGCTGGCCCTTGAGGCAGGTATGGTCTGGGTCAATTCCGAGAATGTGCGCCACCTGCCCACACCCTTCGGCGGCATGAAGGCCAGCGGCATCGGACGCGACGGCGGCGACTGGAGTTTCGACTTTTACATGGATACCAAGAACATCGCGCTTTCGTTGGGCGGACACAAACCGCCGCGGCTGGGCGTCTGAATCATTCAAAGAACCGCTTGAGTGGATTGATCATGCGTATTGCGATTGTTGGATTGGGTGCAGTGGGGGGCTTTGTCGCGGCCCGGCTTGCACAGGCGGGCTATGAAGTGTGCGCGCTCGCACGGGGGGCGACCCTGCAGGCGGTCAGGCGTTACGGGCTGGTCTTGATCGAACCTCAGACTGACGGCAGCGAGCGTCGTTCAGTCAGTCATATTCAGGTGGATGATGACCCGGGTCGGCTGGGTAAAGCCGACCTGGTCGTGCTGAGCGTGAAGGCGCCTGCCCTGGCGTCGGTGGCCACCCAGACGGCGGCCCTGCTGGCGCCTGATGGCGCAGTGCTATCGGCCATGAACGGCGTACCCTGGTGGATGTTTCACGGCCTGGCGCCCGAGCTTGCAGCGCGTGAGTGGACCAGCATTGACCCGGGCCGTCGCATCGCGCAGCAGCTACCCGCCGAGCGTGTTATTGGTTCGG
>JBDLQY010000204.1:0-9456 GCA_039800325.1 Pseudomonadota bacterium
GCTTGGACTGATCGCTTTCGCCCGCCCGGCGGCGCGAGTCACACTGCCCGCGGACTACATGACCATCGTCATGGCCATTGACGTCTCCCGAAGCATGTTGGCCAATGATGTCGAACCCAACCGAATCACCGCGGCTCAGACGGCAGCCCGTGATTTCATCCGTGATCTACCTGACGGAGTACGGGTTGGTATTGTCACCTTTGCCGGCTCTGCCCAGGTCGTGCAGGCTGTCACCGATCAAAAAGATGAGCTGGTCGCTGCGCTTGAGCGCTTTCAGCTGCAGCGCGCCACCGCCACCGGAAGCGGTTTGCTCCTTGCCCTGGCAACCCTGTTGCCCGACGCGGGCATCGACCTTGAGGCCGCACTTTATGGGCAGGAGTTCAGCCGGCAGTCGCGCAGCGGGGCGCAGCCCCTTGAGAGTAAGAGCAAGGCGGCCGCAGCCAAGCCGCCGCCCGCGGCCATGGTCCCTGGTACCTACACCGGTGGGGCGATCGTTTTGTTGTCAGATGGCCGTCGAACCATGGGGCCTGATCCCGTGGCAGTGGCCCGAAAAGCGGCTGAGCTTGGCGTACGTGTCTATACAGTCGGGTTTGGCACGCCCAATGGCGTGATTCCCGGATTCGAAGGCTGGTCCTTTTATGTAAGGGTTGATGAAGAGGCCCTGAAAGCGGTTGCCCGGGTCACCGAAGGTGAGTACTTCTATGCGGGTACTGCAGAAGATCTGCGAGCGGTCTATCAGAAGTTGTCCTCGCGCTTTGCGCTCGAAAAACGCGATACCGAAGTCAGCGCGCTCTTTGCTGGTGCGGCGGCGCTACTGACTTTGCTGGCTGTAGCCCTGTCGCTTTTGTGGTTCCGGCGCGCATGATCGTTGCATCAGGATCCTAGCGGCTGCCCGGATCTGAAAAGTTGGGCGGGCGCTTCTCAAGGTTGGCCATCACCGCTTCGCGCTGATTCGGCGATCCCAGAAGGGTAATTTGCTCGTTCGATTCGGCCTGTAGCTGCTGTAGGGCTGCGCGCTGTGCGGGCGCGTTCAGCAAGCGTTTTGCAGCACGGATCGCATCAGGACTGCGCTGAGCGATGTCGTGCGCCATCCTGAGAGCGTCGGCTACGGGGTCTTCCACCAGTCGGGTCGCCAGACCCAGGCTGACCGCCTCCTGGCCGTCGACAATGCGGCCGGTGTAAAGCAGGTCGCGCGCGAGGTCAGCACGTACAAGCTCTGGCAGCAAAAGCGTGCCGCCCATATCCGCCACCAAACCCCACCGGATTTCCATGACTGACAGGCGTGCCTGCGCGCTCACCAGTCTGAGGTCAGCTGCAAGGGCGACCTGCAACCCACCGCCGAAGGCTACGCCATGGATGGCCGCGACAACGGGTACTGGAAGTTCGCGCCACACCAGCGCCGCATACTGCGCCTGGTTGGCCGGGCCATACTGTCTCGGCCCCAGGCGAAGTTCGTGCGATACGGATTGAGCGCCTGCATCGTGTGTCTTGATCTGCTCAAAGCGACCCATATCCAGGCCTGCGCAAAACGCTTTTCCTTCGCCTGACAGCGCGACCGCTCGAACAGAGGGGTCTGCTGAAAGCGAAAGCCCAGTCTCAATCAGCGCCTCAAACATGAGAGGGTCGAGTGCATTGAGTTTGTCGGGCCGGTTGAGCCTGACATGTGCAACCCCACCAGAGCGATCAATCAGAATTCTGTCTTGCATGTAATCAACTCAGTAAAGTCCGGCACTTAATCGACGGCGATAGGTGCCCACCAGCTGCGGGTCACCGCATAGTTCAAACACCGCAAGCATGGTTTTGCGCGGAATGTCATCAGCAAATTTGCGGTCGCGACCAATGATCGTAAGACACTCGTCCATCGCTGCCTGCCATTGCTCATTCAGCATCAGACGCTGGGCAAGCTTCAGACGGGCGTCCAGCGAGTCGGGTGAGATCTCGAGCACGGCGCGGCAGTCGGTTTCCGAGATATCGCTCGCCGCCTGTGCTGCCAGTAGCAACTGCGCGACAGCGGCTGTTGCCGTATCGGTGCCTGCTTTGGCCTTCAGCGGTTCGAATGCAAGCTGAGCCTCCTTCGCGCGACCCAGCTTAAGCAGCACACGCACGTAGACGATTCGCGTCTCGTCCTGGGCCGGATTGATCGCCAAAGCGGTGCTGTAGTGTTGTGCCGCTTCGTCGAATCTTTGTTCAGCTACGGCCTTCTGAGCCTGCTGGATGTGGTCATCACCGGGCCGTGGCAGGTGCTTGGCGAGAAAGGTGCGAATCTGTCCCTCAGGTAAAGCGCCGACAAAGCGGTCGACAGGTTTGCCATCTCGGAAAAGCAGGACAAAAGGAATGCTGCGAACCTGGTACTGAGCCGAAAGTTGCGGGCTCTCGTCGGAGTTGATCTTTACCAGACGAAACTGGCCCGCCATATCGAGTTCCAGGCGCTCAAGCACTGGCCCAAGTGCCCGGCACGGCCCGCACCATGGCGCCCAGAAATCAACGAGGACGGGTTGCTGGTGGGAGGCGGCAATGACCACCTCGTCAAAGTTTTGCTGATTGGCGTCTAGCATGGCAATACGACTTGGACAGAGTTATTGACTTCAGCTGGGGATGGCCATACCCGACTTCAAGGGATGGCATGGTTGCCGACCGGGGCTTGACTGAACGCGGTAAGCTGCACACTGTGAATGATCTCATGCTCTCCTGGCAACTCACCCGTCGCGATTGGCGCGCCGGCGAATTAGGTTTGATGATCCTGGCGCTGGTGGTGGCGGTGGCTGCGCTGGCCAGCGTCGGGCTGGTTGCCGACCGCATGCGCAGCGCCCTGAATCTTCAGGCGCGGCAGCTGATGGGTGCAGACCTGGTGGTTGCCGACTCACGCAGCAGCCAGCCGGCGTTTGAGGCCAAAGCCCAGGAGCTCGGCCTGCAACTCGCGCGCACTGTGAGCTTCCCCAGCATGGTGTCCGCGGGTCCAGATCCCGTGCTCGCGTCTGTAAAAGCGGTTACGCCGAACTACCCCCTTCGAGGTGCGCTGCGGGTGACAAGTGCACGAGGAGCGGCGGATGTCGCTGCCGATCGAGCTCCGGCCTCAGGCGAAGTGTGGGTTGATGATCAGCTCTTACAGACGCTGGGTCTATCGGTTGGCGCATTGCTTCAGGTGGGCGAACTCAATCTGCGGGTCAGCCGCATCATCACGCTTGAGCCTGACCGTGGTGCCAACTTCGCCAACTTTGCGCCCCGCGTATTAATCGCCATGGAAGACCTGGCACCCAGCCGCCTGATTCAACCGGCCAGCCGCGCCAGCTGGCGCCTGCTGGTCGCCGGCGAACAGGTTGCGGTTGACCGCTTTGAGCAGTGGGCGCGCGAGCGGCTTTCAGGTGGGCAGCGTATTGAGACTTTGCAGGCGGGTCGCCCCGAGCTTGAAACGACCGTTCGTCGGGCTGAGCAGTTTCTTTCGTTGGTGGCGCTCTTAACGGCGTTTATCGCCGCGGTTGCGATTGCGCTCGGCGCTCGTCGTTTTGCGCAGCGACACCTGGATGCCTGTGCGGTCATGCGCTCTTTGGGACTGTCACAGTCTCGGCTGCTACGGCTGCTGCTGCTCGAGCTTTTATTTATTGGTTTGATCGCGGGTACGATCGGAATCGTGCTGGGCGCTGCGCTTCATCAATTGTTGTTGATGGTATTGGGCCCCCTGGTGAATGTTAGCTTGCCCGCACCCTCGTGGCGTCCAGTGGCCCAGGCAGCGCTGGCCGCCCTGGTATTGTTGGGTGGGTTTGGTGCGTGGCCTCTGCTTCGTTTGTCCAACGTTCCACCCATCCGAGTGCTGCGGCGCGAGTTGGGATCGGTGAGCGGTTCAGGCTGGGCTGCAATCCTGGTAGCCATCGCCGCGTTTACCTCGCTGCTTTTTGCGATGGCCGATGACGCTCGAATGGCGGGTATTGCCATTGTCGGCTTTGCCGGTGGCAGTGCGGCGTTTGTGTTGGTCAGCGCGCTGACGGTTCGATTGCTGGCACCGCTGCGTCATTCGGGACTGGTCGCGACAGCACCTGCTATACGGGTCGCCTTTGCATCCTGGTCGCGACGCAGTTCGCTCACCATTGTTCAGACATCGTCTCTGGCTGTCGGGCTTATGGCCCTTCTTCTGGTGACGGTTACACAAACCGATCTAGTCGAGGGATGGCGCAGGGCAAGTCCGCCTGATGCCCCTAACCGTTTTCTGATCAACATTCAGCCCGACCAGCGCGACTCGGTGCTGGCGTCCTTGCGTCAGCAGGGAATCGAAGCCGACATTCAGCCCATGGTGCGAGGGCGTCTGGTCAGGGTCAACGGTGAAGATGCTGCGCAACGTGGCGTCGACGGTGACCGCGCGCGGCGTCTTATAGAACGTGAGTTCAATCTGTCCTACGCCAGCGAGTTGCCTGCGCAGAACACCTTGGTCTCGGGGCGCTGGCTCGATCGCCAGGCAGCTGAGGTATCGGTGGAGCAGGGCATACTCAATACGCTCGACCTCAAGCTGGGTGACATGCTTGAGTTTGATATTGCCGGCGAAATCGTACCCGTCAAGATCACCAGCGTTCGAAAGCTGGCCTGGGACTCCATGCGGGTGAATTTCTTCATGATCCTATCGCCGGGTGCGCTCGCCCATCATCCTAAGACGTTCATCACCGCTTACCATCAGCCGCCGGTGCGTGTGGGTGAGTCGGCCGAGCAAGCCCTCATTCGAGCGTTTCCCAATCTCACAATTTTTGACACCAGCAACCTCATCCGCCAGGTACAGGCGCTATTGGGGCAGGTTGTTCGCGCTATTCAATTACTGTTTATGCTGACGATCGCGGCAGGCCTCGTCGTCTTGGCTGGCGCTCTGCTTGCGTCCCGTGATGAGCGGGTTCGTGAGGCCAGCCTCATGCGAGCCTTGGGAGCATCCCGCCAGCAGCTTGCCACGGCCCAAGCGATCGAACTGGCACTGATAGGCGCTCTGGCAGGATTTCTGGCCGCGCTGGGGGCCTTGTCTGTGGGCTGGGCCATCGCGCACTGGGCCTTCCAGTTTGATTACCAGCCTAGGTGGTCGGTGGTGGTCTTCAGCACTCTACTGGGCGGGGCACTCACACTGGCGGCTGGTTGGGTCAGCCTTCGGGGTGTCTTACGGTCGCCGCCCCTGGCGAGCTTGCGAGCAGCGTGATTCATGCGTAGATGGTCAAGGGATATCCGGTCTCTGGTGGACTCGCCTGAGCTGGTGAAGGTCTCTTATGGAACCCTCGAGTAATCAGCCGGTCTTCGAGCAGATGGGTGGTGAGCCCGCCTTGCGGTCGCTTGTTGATCGTTTCTACGATCTGATGGCGCTCGACGAACGCTATGCCGGCATACGAGATTTACATCCCCCTGACCTCGACGGCTCTCGGGACAAGCTGTTCTGGTTTCTGTGCGGCTGGACCGGCGGACCCAATCACTACATCGAGCGCTTCGGGCATCCGCGCCTGCGAGCCCGGCACCTGCCTTACGCCATCGGTATCCGCGAGCGCGATGCCTGGCTGGCCTGTATGAGTCAGGCCATGATGGACTGCGGACTATCCCCGGAGTTACAGGCCCGCCTCATGCAGGCCTTTGAGGGAACTGCCGACTGGATGCGCAATCGGCCCGGGTAATTGAGTTACCCGAACCCGCGTACTTAGTCCTGGTGGTTGGCCAGCTGGTAGACCGTGGTGCTTCTAGCCCCAGAACGGCAGTAGCCCACGATGGGCCGGGGCAGATCGGCCAGTGCGGCCTTCAGCGCCACAGCAGCCTTTTCGACCGGATAGGCCGCCCCCACGGGGATATAGCGGTACTGAAGCCCGGCAGCCCGTGCTGCAGCCTCCATCACCGCCGCGCTGGGTTGCGCTGGGTCTTCTCCGTCGGGTCGGTTATTGATCACCGCTTTGTATCCGGCACGGGCGATTTCGTGCATGTCGTCGGGCTGGAGCTGGCCAGCTACGGCGTAGTCGGGCGCGATTGTTCGGAGCATGCGTATATCCAGGTCATTTTTGAGTCCACATATTGTGCACTCGAAAATCTTTTTTCGGCATATGAAAAAACCTGCTCCCAAGAGATGCTGTAATGGCCTCACGTGGAGTCGTTAGGTCTGATGCCTGCTGGCAGACGCTGCGCGAGGGCCCTAGGCCTCGTGCCATCACAGCCTCACTGTTGACCTAGATCGCTAGCCGACACCCCTCCGCAGCCCGCGTCAGTGCGGGCTTCGCCGCTCTTGCCGACGGCACTAGGCCTTCGGCCTGAATTGTCGACGGCCCGAGGCTCGGGCTCCAATGTGCGCATCTCAAGTGCGCAAGGAGCCAGCGATGAAGCGTCGTCAGACCGGTCAGGGCATGACCGAATACATCATCGTCGTCGCATTGGTTGCGGTAGCGGCGATCGGCATTTACAGCCTTCTAGGGCAAACGCTGCGTAACCAGACCGCTGGCCTCGCGCTTGAGGTTTCGGGTCAGAGCTCGAGCGCTGCAGTCTCCAAGGCACAAAGCAGTGCGAACGACGCGCAAAACAGCGCCTCGCAACGGCGCGGTCTCGAGAACTACGGTCTTGGAAACCGCTGATCGTTTCGTCATGAAGCCACACACGATTCGCGGCGGCCGCTGCCTAGCCGGTCAGAAGGGTCAGGCTTTATGGTTGAGCCTGGCGCTGATGCTGGTCGTGATGCTCAGTCTGTTTGCCTTTTATCAGGGCAGCCGGGCTTTAGACAACAAGGCACGGGTGCGGCAGGCCGCTGATGCTGCAGCCCTTAGCGCGGCCACCTGGAGGGCGCGGGTACTCAATGCCGTTGCCTATGCCAATCGAGCCATCCTGGCCCAAGACCTTGCAATTGCGCAAGCGGTGACGCTGGCCTCCTGGGCTGGGTATGCTGAAGAGTTCGTAGCCCATGCACAGCTGCTGGCGTCGATCTATCCACCCGCAGCCTCGGTGTTGGCGGCAGCGTCCGCCGCCAGCGAGCAGGCAAGGTCTCTCGCAGCAGAGGGCGCACAGGCTGAGATCAGATGGCGCGCCGACGCACTGTCAGGCCATCGTGCAATGCTCGAGCAAAGCCAAGCCATGCTGCTTGCCTCAGCCGATAGCTTTGGTCTGAGTGCGGTTGCCAATGAAATCGCGCGCGCTAACGACAGCAAAATTTTCGCGTTCGTCATGGGCGATGAGGGTGCTTTCGCTCGCTTCGTTACAGTCCAGAGTAGCGATGAGCAAATGCAGCGTACTGCCGATCTCGTCATACGGTCTCTAGATGGGTTTTCAGGAGGATCGCGCGAGCTCGACCTTCGGCTGTTACCGCTTCCCTCATCCTGCGCGGGGCAGTCGACACAGCTCGACCGCTGGACACATTGGTATCGCAAGCGTGGTGGTACCGAGCTTTCCGCAGATCTGACCCATTGGACTGCCGCTGATACGGGCTCTATCCATGACTGGCGTCGCAAGCGTCTTATCTTTGGCTCGTGCCGCGACCTTGAGTCTGTACCGGTTGCCGGTGGGTTCGCGCAGGCTCGCGCTGGCGACGCACCTCTATCAGACATCGCTAACCCCGGACGGGTTCTCGACAATCCCGGTGCATTTGCCAGGGCCCGGGTCCGCAGTCACGCCGAGCACGGATCTGGATTTGCGTCCTACCCAGGTCTAGGCGTCGTGCGCGACATCAATCCTAGCTTGGTGCAGTCACAGCCTTTTCCCAGATCGATGCTCGCCGTCCTCGCCAGAATGGAAACCGACAAGTCAGATGTCTCAACCACCGAGTCTGTGGGCTATGGACGGCTGGCTCTGCCCTCGCCGCGCAAGCTCAGTCAGATTTGGTCGTTATCGGCGGCCGAGGTCTACTTTCGGGCGCCTCCAAGTATTGAGCATTCCAGTCAAAAAGCCAGTTTGTTCAGTCCTTACTGGCAAGCCCGCCTCATTGAACCCACCGAGGCGCAGCGGCAGGCTGCGCAGACCTATGCGTCACGTTGAACGTCGATTGGGGCTGTTGGCCACTAGGGGGCAATATCCCCAGGGACAGGCCATGCTCGAGACCTTACTGGGTGTCGGAATCATGTCCCTTCTTTTGATAATGGTCATGGTGCTGGCACGCCAGACCGATCTGCGCGCAGCGACCACGTTTGCAGGTCAAGCCCTGGCTTTTGAGTGTTCGGCGCGCCCGGTGGACTGCGACGGACCATCGGGTGTGTCAGATGACCTGGCTGACGAGGTCAGATCTCGCTATTTCGGCGCTGTTGACACGCCGATCCGGTCTCTAGATCGTCTTCGTACCCAAGAACACGGTGTCCTGTCGCGTCCCTTCTGGCGCAAACTTGACGGTCAGGCGCTGATCTCTGATCCAAGCCAGATCGCACTGACCAGTCGTCATGCCTCGTTCGATGCCGGAATCAATGTGGCATCCAATCGCCTACTTCCGTCCTTAGCGAATCCCGTCTCAAGACTTGCCTTACAGCAAGCGGGTCCAAGTCAATTCGGACTTAACCCCACGCAAGGCCTTCGTGTCGGTGACGTCAAAGTCGCAGGGCACTTCCAGTTGCCCGCAGCCGAACCTGGCCGTCAATTCGCCCTTAGCCCCTTTGAAATGAACTCGCGCTCGGCGCATTTGGGCGATTCCTGGACTGGTCTGCCAGAGGGCTCAGACCTGCAGCCGATTAATGAACGGGTGCGCGCGGGCAGTCAGCTCGATCGGGGCCGTGAGAGCCTGCTCTCGATTGCGTATGCCCCGGTGTTATCGCTGCTACAGGTTTTTTCGGTGTTTGGTCTTGAACCGACTGGCGGTCAGTTCAAACGATTGCCGATCGACGCAGCGGTACTTCCGCCTGATGTACTGGTGTTCCCATGAAATGCCTTCAAAACCGAGCGCTGTGCAGTCTGACAGCCACAGTGCTCGCAATCATGGTGTCGCTACTGCCCGCGCACGCCGAGCCGTCCCTGGCGTTATCGGCTGATATCGATATGCCCCAATCGTGGTTAAACGGCCGGTTGTTTCAGGTGAGATCTATTCGATATGCGCGTGATCCCGCAAGGGTCATTGAAGACTATCAGCAAGCTTGGAGCCTTGACTCTCATGTCCGAGTCATCCGCGCAACCGACAAGCCCTGGCAGGTTCTGACGCGACTCACGCCTCACGCGATCGAAATGCTTCGCATCAGAGCAGACGTCGAGGGCGCTTTTGGTTACATCACTCGTTGGCAGCTATCTCAATCACAGCCGATGTTTCATAAGACTGCCAACTCTCTGCTTCCCGAGTGTACTCGGGTTATCAACGAGTTCAGTACACAGGCAATCAGTGGCGGAATTACGAGCACGACGACTGCGCACTCTTGTCTCAGATCGATCGATGCGGAGCGCTCATTACGCGGGCAACTTAAGTTGGACGGTTATGTGACTAAGCCGTCAGATGGCGTCCTCGGGCTGATCCGTGCCTCACGTGAAACTCAGACTCTGGTCGTCACCATAAGCCCGGTGTCG
>JBDLQY010000205.1:0-13042 GCA_039800325.1 Pseudomonadota bacterium
CAACTGGGTCAGGGGCCGATTACCTTCCACAATGAAGAGCACCTTACGACATCAGACAAGGGTGTCATCATGCTGCGTAAGCTACTCACGCAGCAGATTCGCTCAGTAGCAGCCGGCGCCGATCCCCTGGGCCATACGATGGATGAAGCGCACGCACTGGTGAAAGTCAAAGCGGGTAATTTCTTCGTCGACTAATCGCACCGCAGGACGGCGCCCATCACTTTGACTGTGCTGCCGCCCTGACCCAGCTGAGCAAAGCCTCCACCGCGGGCGTCAGGGGTATCTGCTCATTGCGAACGATGGCGATCCTTAGCCTCGGCAGGGCATCTTTCAATGCGATGCGTTTCAGTCCGTGACTGCGTCGCACTCGCTCGTAAACGACCCGCGGCAACGTACTGATCAGGTCCGTATCGACCAGCATATCGGGAAGCGCGAGGACCGACTCGCACACCATCACCGGCACAGGTACGGGCAGACCAAGCGCCTCAAAGGCGGTTTCTACGATGGCGCCCGGCCCCTGACTGGGCGTTGCGTGCACCCAGCGCGCCTTAACCAGCTGATCCAGACGCGTCGCCCCCACCAGGGGATGGCTTGCGTGGGCGACCACCACCACTTCCCGATCGACCAGGGGCTCAGCGCTGAGCCCAGCTTCAAGATCAGCCTCGCGGATCGGAGTCAGCGCAAAGTCAAGCTCGCCCGTGCGCAGGGCGGGATTGATCATAGGCACCACCCCGTCGACGCAGTGCACCCGCACCTTGGGATAGCGCTTCATGAAAGGGCGCAGCGCCTGCGGCACGATGGACAGCGACATGGCGGGCGAGGCCGCCAGGCGCACCCAGCCTTCCCAGTGTCCACGCATCTGGGCAATCTCGTCGCGAGCACGCTGCGCCTCAGACAGCATCAGCCGCGCCCGCTTCAATAAGGCCTCACCGTAGGACGTAAAGCCGGCTCCAGTCTGATGGCGAGTCAGCAGGCTGGCGCCCAGCTCCTGCTCAAGTTGTTGAATCGCCTGAGATAGCGCCGGCTGCGAAATATGCAGAGCCTGAGCCGCGCTGCGGACGCTGCCCGATGCCTGGATCTGCAGAAGCGCCCTGAGCGTCTGAAGTTTCATCGCGAACAACCGGTTAAGTGATCGGTTTTTACGATCATATCGGTTTTTTTTAGATTTGATACCAATCACAGAGCTCTTTACGATCAACTTTCACGCGCACTTGAAAGCGAGCCCCGCATGTTCGTTCGAAACGCCTGGTACATGGCTGCACTGGCCGAGGAATGCTCTCAAAAGCCACTGGCCAGAACCCTGCTAAATGATCTGGTGGTGATGTTCCGTACACCCGCAGGTCTTGCGGTCGCGCTCGAAGATCGCTGCTGTCATCGCATGGCGCCCCTGTCGGTAGGCGACGTCGAGGCAGACGGTATTCGCTGCCGATATCACGGCCTGAAGTTCAGCCCCCGCGGACAGTGCATTGAAATACCCGGGCAGTCACAAATTCCATCGGGCATGTGCGTGCGCAGTTATCCCCTGATTGAGCGAGACGGCCTGCTCTGGATCTGGATGGGAGACCCACAGCGCGCTGATCCAGCTGATATTGTCGACGTACACTGGAACGCCGACCCCGACTGGCCAACGGCGCGCGGCTATATTCATTATCAGGCCCACTACCAGCTCATTGCCGACAACCTGCTCGACTTCTCGCATCTCACATATGTGCACCGCTCGACGCTGGCCAATGCCGCTTTTCCCAATGCTCATCCCGAAATCAGCAACTTCGAACGTGGCATTCGACTGAATCGCGTCATTACCGATTGCAATCCCTCGCCTCTGCATGCCATGGCCGGACGCTTCAGCGGCAAGGTCGACTTCTGGAACCGTCAGGTGTGGTGGTTGCCTTCGGTCTTTGAAAACTGGGCGGGTTCAGTGGCCTGTGGGGGTGCCGAACCACCCCACGAACGCCCGGGCGGTCTGCATCTGCGGCATTTCTCGCTGCTGACACCTGAGACGGATCGCAGCACGCACTATTTCTGGCTGCAGCCATGCCAGTTTCCGCATGGTGATCGATCCGTCATCGAGGCCGTCGGCAAGGGCATCGCAACCGCCTTCGCTGAAGACCGCTGGATCATCGAAGCACAGCAAACCGTGCTTGACCGAACGCCCGAGATCAAATTCAAATCCATACGCAACGACGCCGCACTGGGTCGGGTTCGCTTCATGATCGACCGGATGCTCGAGAAGGAACACGCTTCCGCCGTCTGAACCTCAGCACGCCGCCCTCTGGAACCTAGCCCGTGGAGTCCGCTCGCATGAAAATCCGTGCCGCTGTTCTGCATCAAGCGCAGTCGCCCCTCAGTCTGGAAACACTCGACATGGAGCCGCCGCGCGCCGACGAGGTGCTCGTGCGAATGGTGGCTACCGGTATCTGTCATACCGATATTGCCATGATGAGTCGACCGTTTCCGGTCAACCAGCCGATTGTGCTGGGGCACGAAGGCGCCGGCGTGGTCGAGCAGGTGGGCGCAGCCGTACGTCAGCTGCAACCGGGTGATCGGGTAGTTTTAAGCTACAACGCCTGCGGTCACTGCTCGCCCTGCCGGTCGCGCGCATCAAGTTATTGCCACTATTTTTTCGGCAGCAACTTTCTGGGCCAGCGCTCAGACGGCAGCACAGCCCTGTCCCAGGGGGGCCAAGCTGTCCGGCATCGATTCTTCGGCCAGTCCTCTTTTGCAACGCATAGCCTCTGTACCGAAACCAACGCGGTCAAAGTGCCCGGCGATGTACCAGACCCGCTATTTCAGATGCTGGGCCCGCTCGGCTGTGGGTTCATCACCGGCGCAGGCGCCATGGTCAACGTACTAAAACCGTCTATGGGTGAGGCAGTCGCCGTATTCGGCAGCGGCGCCGTCGGCATGGCCGCCATCATGGCTGCACGCGCGCTGGGCGCCCATCCGATTATCGCCATCGACCGTGTCGCAACACGGCTGCAGACTGCACTTGAACTGGGCGCAAGCCATGCCATCGATACGCTCAAAACCAGCGATACGCTAGCCGCCCTGCAGGCCATCGCTCCGCAGGGTGTTCAGGTCACGCTGGACACCACGGCCGTCAGCGCTGTGCTTAGACAGGCCCTGGATGCGCTGGCACCACTCGGGCGCTGCGGCTTTGTGGGCGGCGCGCCACTGGGCACCCAGCTTGAGGTCGATGTCAGAGATGTCATGCTGAAAGGCAAAACGCTGCGCGGCATTGTCGAAGGCGACGCGCAGCCACATGTCTTCATCCCGACCCTGATCCGTATGCATCAGGCAGGTCAATTTCCATTTGATCGCCTCGTTCGTTTTTATGACTTCGAGCAGATCAACGAAGCCATTGCCGATGCGCGCTCAGGCCAGACCATCAAGCCCATCATCCGCTTTCACTAAGGTCTTTAAACAGCATTGCCTACCCCAACAAGATTGAGGTTCAACATGAACGATACCGGTCCATCGCATACGGCACGGATTGCCGCACAGGTCATCGAGGCAACCGAGACGATCGCCCAGAGCCTGGGCGCGCGCGGCGAGCGTAACGAACAGGCCGGGCAGCTCGACGAGGCCACGATTCGAGAGGTCATCGATGCCGGCATCATGAAGCTGGGTGTGCCCCGACGCTATGGCGGCGTTGAAGTCGACTATGAGGTATTTCCGCACATCTCCCGACTGCTGGGGCGAGGCTGTCTGGCCACTTCCTGGACCGTGGGCATCCTGCTTCAGCACAACATGCAGATGGGGCTTTTTCCAGAGCGCGCGCAAGATGAATTTTGGGCACATGGGCCCAGCACCTTTGCCCCAGGCTTCATCATTCCGGGGGGTGTGGCACGCCCCGTCGATGGTGGCTTCGAACTCAGCGGCCACTGGCGCTTTGGCAGCGGCTATCCCATGGGCGACTGGATTTTGCTCAGCGCCCATGAGCTCATGGGTGACAAGAAAGGACGGCCACTGCGCTTCGCCCTGCCAAAATCGGACACCACACCGCAGAACAACTGGCAGGTCAGCGGACTTGCAGCCAGCGGCACCTGGGATTGTCTCCTCGACAAGGTTTTTGTACCGGCGCATCGAAGCATGCCGGCCGCCAGCATGCTGGACGGCAGCGCCCCCGGTCTTCAGGTGAATCATGGTCCTACCTGGCGCATTCCGATGTTGTCGTTTTACTACCCCAACATGTCGGCCATGGTGCTGGGGGCCGCTGAGGGCGTTGCCGCGCAGGTCCTGGAGCGTATGAAGGGACGCACGCTGGCTTACGGCGGCGCGCAGGCCTCAGAGCTCTCGTACATGCGCGCCAATACCGCGCGCGGCTTTACGCAGCTGAACGCGGCAGCGGCCCTGCTTGAATCTGAGTCGCGCCGCATTGGTGATACCGCCCGGGCGGGCATGGCCTTCAGCATGACTGACCGAGCGGCGGTCCGGGCCAACTGTACCTGGGTCGTGAAGACCGCCCGCAGCGTGACGCAAGAGCTGATCGATCAGGCAGGTACCAGCGCTTTTTTCCTGCAATCCCCGCTGCAACGCTTTCATCGTGAAGTCAGCGTCATGTCGAGTCATTCTTTCTATGACGCAGACCGCATGTACGACGTCTACGGCCGGGCCCTGTTCGGCATGGATATCCCAGCGGGGGAGCTGATATAGACCTGACCCGTCTTAGTTCAACGGTCGAACCGCCACAAAACGGGCAACCGTAAACTCGCCGGCCGCCATGGCCTGTCCCAAGGCCAGCAGCCCCTCTAGGGTAAGCCTCAGCATGGGTTCGCGGCATTCTTCGATCTGCGACCTCAGCGAGGCTTGCTCTGATGCCGATACCGCAAAGCCTTGCTCGATAAGGCACTGGTCGCGCAGATCAAATGTCTGACATTCAGCAAATCCGGCCAGTTGCATCAGCCGCACGTATTCGCTGGCGGTTCCCAGCGCAGGAATGGCCCACAAACGCTCAATCTGCCTCAGCGTCGCTGATGCGCCAGAAAGGCCGCCGCTGCAGACGCCCACCCAGTCTTCACCGACCAGCCTGCCACCTGGCTTGAGAACCCGAAAGGCCTCGCGAAAGAAAGCACCCCGTTCGCTCATGTGGCACGGCGATTCAAGAAACAGCACCGCATCGAAGCTTGCGTCCGGAAATGCCAGAGCCTCCGCACGGCCCAGCTCGATGGTGGCCGTCGCGGCCACCCCCTGGCGGGCCAGTTGCTGATCAGCCAACCATTTTTGCTCGAGAACCGGTGTAATACCGACCGCTTCTACCCGCACCTGACGCGCAAGCCAGGCGACGGTACCACCGATTCCGCAACCGACATCGAGCACGCGCATACCCGCCTGTAACTGTGCCGATGCTGCAAGTATGGCGATCATGCGCTCCTGGTCCTGGGGTGTCGGGGCTCGATCGGTTCGCTCATACCACCCCGTGTGCCAATGCAGGCCCAAAATCGACTCGTAAACTGGTATGCACCGACGGTAGTACTCATGAACCAGGGCAGGCTCGTCAGACACGCCCAGCCGAATACGTCGGGCGAGCGTGTCATCCGATAAACTCCGAAGAGCCTCAGGGCCGATTGCCTCAGGGCCGATAGCTGGCTTCAGATCTGGCACGGCTAGGCCTGACACCCGGCCTCCACTGTCCGCCCGCAGCACTCAGCGCTGACCACCCAGCACGCCTCGACGCACCTGATCGCGCTCAATCGACTCAAACAGCGCCTTGAAGTTACCCTCACCGAAGCCCTCATCGGCTCGGCGCTCGATGAACTCAAAAAAGACCGGCCCAAGCAAGGTCTGACTGAAAATCTGAAGTAAGAGTTTAGGCACACCGCCCGCCGTGCTGCCGTCCACGAGAATGCCCCGGGCGCGAAGATCGCCGACCGATAGCCCGTGCCCAGGAAAACGCTCGTCGAACATTTCGTAATAGACATCATTGGGCGCGCTCATCAGGGGAATACCAGCCAGTTGCAGACGATCGACCACGTCCAACAGGTTGTCGCAGCGCAGCGCAATGTGCTGAATACCCTCGCCATTAAAACGCAGCAGATACTCCTCGATCTGGCCGCCGCTCTGGCCAGACTCTTCATTGAGCGGGATTCGAATTAAGCCGTCGGGTGCCGTCATGGCGCGACTGGCCAGTCCGGTGTATTCGCCCTTGATATCGAAATAGCGCAATTCTCGAAAATTAAAAATACGTTCGTAGAACTGACTCCAGAAGCTCATGCGGCCTTTGTAGACGTTATGCGTCAGGTGATCAATGACGCGCAAGCCATGGCCAACCGGATGCCGATGCGAAGATACCCACTTGAAGTCGATGTCGTAAATGCTCTGGCCGTCCTCAAATCGATCGATGAGGTAAAGCGGCGCGCCGCCAATGCCCTTGATGGCCGGCAGCCTAAGCTCCATGGGCCCAGTGGGCACCTCGACTGGTTGTGCGCCAAGACTCAGAGCGCGCGCATAGGCCTCATGCGAGTCCCGTACCCGAAAGGCCATGGCACAGGGCCCTGGGCCGTGCTCAGCCGCGAAATAGCCAGCCAGGCTTCGCGGCTCGCGATTGACGATGAAATTGATATCACCCTGGCGAAAGAGCACCACGTCTTTTGAACGATGCTGAGCAACCAGCTCGAAGCCCAGCTGCACAAAGAGGGACTCAAGCAGATTGGACGTTGGTGAAGCGAATTCGACGAATTCGAATCCGCAAAGGCCCATGGGATTGTTTAAGTCTTGAGTCATGGCCTGTTTCCGGCAGAACGACGTCTGGGCAGCAAAGCATTGACACGGTCGCCAACCTGCTCCATGTGCCTCAGCACCGTAGCAACCGCGGCCTTGACATCACGATGCTCATACGCCTCAAGCAGCTTGGCATGATCGCAGCTAAGGTGCTGATTATCGTTGGCACGGGCAAGGACCGTACAATATCGGTCAACGTTATGCCAGAGCGAGTTGATCATATCGATGAGCAAAGGTCTTTCGGCCGCCGCGTAAAGCGTCCGATGAAACTCCCAATTCAAACGCATCCATTCAATATGGTGGGCGGTCGAGGCAGCACGTACCATCAGTAGACGCGCTTGCGCTAAACCCGCAGGGCTGATTCGCGGCACAGAATGCCGAACTGCGATCGGTTCCAGCTGCGAGCGCAACTCCCAGATCTCACCCGCATTGTCGATCGTTAAATCAGCGACGAAAGCGCCTCGGCGCGGGTGACATATGACGAACCCCTCAGCTTCAAGCACCTTGAACGCTTCGCGAACAGGAATGTGACTGACGCCAAACTCCTGTGCCAGGCGGTTCTGTTTCAGCTGAGAGCCGGCCGGCAGTATTCCCGACAGGATCTGGTCGCGAATTGCCTCAGCAACCGACGAGACTGCATCGCCGATAGTCGGTCGCATCGCCGCGACAGGCATTGAGTCTGACATCAGATCCACGCGGTTTGAAACCCTTGTTGGTTTTGAAAAGTCTGCCACAGCTGTCAGCTTGATACGACTATTGACAGTTCGCGACTTTCTTGATTCTATATTATATATTCTTTGACCATCATCAGGAGGAAAGCCGTGGATCCCATGACTCGCAGAGCCATCGAGGCTGACTGCGCCAAAGTCGCAACCAGCTACTCGGTATTTTTGGATTTCCGACGCTACGCCGAACTGGTGGATCTATTCACCGAAAACGCGACGCTGAACCTGGACGGTTGGTTACTGGACGGGCAGACAGCCATCCGTGACTACATGTTCAGCAGGCCCAACTCTAGAACCAACCGACATGTCTGCAGCAACCTTTTGATCGACGTCATCGACGAAAACACCGCCAAGGGAATCGCATACGTCACCATTTATCGCTTCGATGCGAATGATGAGACACCACGAACGCGCATGCCTTTCGAAGGCCCCTACGTCGTCGGCTACTACGATGACCGCTACACCAGGGTCGGCGACCAATGGAAATTCACCTCGCGCGCGATCAGCGCAACCTTTATGCGGCCAGCGTATTACGACGTCTGGACCAACATTCTCAAATAGTCATCAGCGGAGATCAGCATGACCATGCATTACAAGCGATTATTAGGCTCAATCGCGGTGACGGCCGCTGCCGTCGTCGGCCTCAGCGCGTCCTTCAACGCTGAAGCGCAAGCACGCCATCAATGGCGCCTTCAAACCATTGTCCCAGCTGGTTCGCCTAACTTTAAGGGCTACGAACAGCTAGCGGCAGACATCAAGGACATGACTGCGGGACAGGTCGAGATCAGGCTTCTTCCAGCGGGTGCCGTTGTCGGTGCCACCCAGACCCTGGAGGCTGTGAAGCAGGGCGTTATCGATGGCCACATTAACTACGCGTTTAACTGGGCCGGGCTTGAACCCGGTTTTGCGCCCATGGGCGATCTAAGCGGGGCCTACTTCGACACCACCACGGCGCTGGGCTTTTACTACGAAGACGTTGGCCTCTCGCTGCTGCGTGAGATGTACGCCAAGCACAATATTTACGTGATTGGCATCGACACCGGTGGCACAGAGAGCCTGCCCAGTCGTAAAGCGATTCGTACGATTGACGACCTGAAAGGCATGCGTATCCGAGTACCGGCTGGAATCTCAGCGAGAATTCTGCAGGAGCTCGGCGCAACGCCAGTCAACTTGCCCTTCTCTGAGGTCTTTGATGCGTTGTCTAAAGGGGTTGTCGATGCCGCTGACGCTGGGGCGCTGCACTACAACTTTACGGTTGGTCTACATAAAGATGCCAGGTTTGCGGTTTACCCGGGCTTTCACTCGACCAGCATGGGTGATATCTCCGTTAACGTCGAGCGCTGGAACAAGCTGACACCCGAGCTCAAGCGTACCCTTGAAATCGCGGTGCAGAATCATGTCTCGCGATACGCACGGACGCTGCTGTTGAACGATCTCGAGACCAGCCGGAAGGCGCGTGAGGCTGGGGTCACGATCACCAGCCTGTCCGATGAAGAACGCACCAAGTACCGTGCAGCAGCACGCAAGGCTTGGGACGAATGGGCACAGCGCTCTCCGATGGCTAAGCGAGCGATCGAGGCACATATCAACTATCTCAAGCGGCTTGGGGCCCTTGAGTGAGCGATTCTAAGCAGCACGCTGCAGCAAGCGCCGATGGTTCCCGCCACGGGACCATTGAGCGCTTTGCAATCAAGCTAGGCGATCTCGCCGTGCTGGCCTTTCCGCTCGCGTTCTTACTGACAATTTGGGAAATCGTAGCCCGTGTCTTTTTCAACAGCCCCACCGTCTGGACGCTTGAGGTGGCGCTACTCATCTCGGGTATCGCCTACATTTTGATCGGACCGCAGACAACAGCTCTAGACAGCCATATCCGTATGGATGTTGTTTCTTCCTTGCTGAGCGACTCGGCTCACCGAGTGCTTCAATGGGTTGGAGTCATCGCCTCGATTAGCTTCGGCGTTGTCATTACCTATTCCGGGTGGCGGCTTGCGGCCCCCCTGTTGGATGGGCTTGAACGAACCGGTAGTGTGCTCAACTCACCAGCCCCCTCCATCATCAAGATCTTAATTCCCGTGGCAGGCGTGCTCTGGATCCTGATTGAGGTCCGTCGATCGTTGGCCTTGTGGCGTCGGCCCAAGACCTGTAGGACGGACGCGTGAGCATCGAGTCGATAACCGTATTGATGCTTGCGCTTCTGGGCGTACAGCTTCTAGCAAGAGTTCCATTTGCAGTAGCCACTGGATTAACGGCCGCTGCAGTTGCACTGTTGAATTTCGGCCCGCAAAGCCTGCTCATTATCGCCAGCCGCATTTTCGATATCAGCGACAACTATCCGCTACTGGCTGTACCCATGTTTATCATGATGGGAAATATTCTTGAGCGTAGCGGCGTCGCCGAGAAGCTTTTTTCCGCCATGCATGTGCTTACGCGACGACTACCGGGTGGGCTTGCCGTGAGTACCGTGTTGGCCGCAACGCTGATGGCTGCCATGGTCGGAGTCGTCGGCGCTGAGGTGGTCATGCTCGGTCTGGTCGCCCTGCCCGCCATGCTCAAGCGCGGCTACGATAAATCAATTGCGCTAGGGGTCATCGTTGCAGGGGGCTCACTCGGGACGATGATGCCGCCCAGTTTGGTGCTGGTGATATATGGCCTCATTGCGAATGTATCCATCTCTGATTTGTTCCTTGCGGCAGTCTTTCCCGCTTTACTGCTCGCCGGACTCTATGCAAGCTATGTTGTCGTCCGCTGCACACTGAACCCGTCGCTGGCACCGTCTTACGGGGACCAAGCCCTGCTAGATGCCGCACCGCAATCAACACAGACCCCCCCAGAGCCGTCCAACCTATATGAGCGGCTGGTATTGCTCTCACCCATCATCATCATTGTTCTTGTCCTCGGATCTCTCTATGCGGGTGTAGCGACCCCGACTGAAGCCGCATCCATGGGCGTCTTGGGTGCCATTGTTTCGGCAGCCCTTAACCAACGACTGACGGCAACCGGTCTTTGGGAAGCTACGCAGCAAACCGGTCGAGCGCTTGGGCCCGTGGTCTGGATTTTCTTCGGCGCAAACGCGATGGTCAATGTTTACGCCTTAGCGGGCGGCATCGACTTTATCAAGGGCTTTTTTATGGCGCTTGATTTGTCACCGATGGTTCTACTAAGCGCGATCATGCTGTTCTTGTTTGTACTGGGCTGCTTTATCGATTGGATCGGCATCGCATTTTTGACAATGCCTGTCTTCGTTCCAATCATTACAGACCTGGGTATGAGCCCCGTTTGGTTCGGCGTGGTGTTCTGCATGAATATGCAAATGTCCTATTTGTCCCCACCGTTCGGACCGGCCTGCTTTTACTTGAAAAGCGTGACACCGCCCGACATCACGTTGCCGGATATCTTTAGATCCGTAACGCCGTTTATTGTTCTCCAGGTCATCGCGATCGTACTGGTGATCATTTTTCCGCAGATCGCGCTGTGGCCCCTGAAACCATAGCAACACACGAAACCGCTCTATGCCCAAGTCTTCAGCCGCCCAGCTTGACTCCTATGACGTCGTGGTTGTCGGAACAGGCGCTGCTGGCTTATCAGCAGCGGTCAGCGCGCGGTCCCTCGGCCTGAGTACCTTGCTTATCGAGGCATCGCCCTACATCGGTGGGTCGACCTCGCGGTCGGGCGGTGTTATCTGGATTCCTGCGAACCCTTATCGCACCGCAAGCCCAAGGCCTGATCAACCAGACGATGCAATCGCCTATATTCGCGCAGAAGCTGGCGATTATTACGACGAGGATGCGGCCCGTCTTTTTGTGCAGTCGGCCGGACATGCGGTGCAATTTCTCGCCAGGCACGGCGGTCTTAGCTACACCGGCCCCACATTCTGGCCCGACTATCACCCGTTTCTCGATGGCGCGCGAGAAGGTGGTCGATCGATGCGAATCGACGAATTTGACGGTCGTACCTTAGGCGATTACTTCAATCGTTTGCGTCCACCTTTGGCGTCGATGACTTTATTCGGCGGCATGATGGTCAGCGGTAACGATCTCTACCATCTTCTACGCGCGCGACGTTCATTTGCCTCCGCAGTGCATGTCCTCAAAATTCTGTCTAGGCATGCGCTCGACCGCATCAGCTATAGCCGTGGCACTCGACTCTGTAACGGCAGTGCTCTGGTCGGTCGGCTTCTTTATCGCTACCTCGAACTGGGGGGCGAACTCATGGCGGAGACAGCACTGGTCGGTATTCAGGCAAATGACCTGAAGATCACCGCCTGTTCGCTGCAGCCTGCATCCGGACCCCAGCAGCGCATTCAATGTGAAGCTCTGGTGCTGGCGGGCGGAGGACTGGGACGCGCGCATGATTTGCGGCACAGACGTGGCGCTAAGAGCGCCACGCCCGCCAGCGGTTCCATCAGCTTATCGCCTGACAGCGTACGGGGCGAAACCGTAGAGGCCGCCCTGGCCATAGGTGCTCGTATCGACGCCCGACAACATGACATTGCCGCATGGGTGCCAGTCTCTGAAGTATCAGATTCCGGCAATTTCTTCCCACATTTTTTTGATCGTAGCAAGCCCGGATTCATCATGATCGACGAAACCGGTCAGCGCTTTGTGAACGAAGCGTCGTCCTATCACGACATCGGCGCGCAGATGAAGCAACGGGGTATTCAGACTGCCCACATCATCTTCGACCATCGAGCCCTGAGCCGTTATGGGGTGGGCGTTGTGGCCCCGGGTACTTTTCGGCTGTCAAAATGGGTAAGGTCGGGCTACCTGATTCAAGCGGACACCATCGAAGCACTAGCCGGCCAGATCGGCGTCCAGTTCGATACGCTCAGCGCGTGCTTACAGCAGTACAACCGCCACGCTCAACTGGGCTCCGATCCGCAATTTCATAAGGGCGAGAGCCCGTACGACCGCTATATCGGCGACGCTGAGCATCGTCCAAACCCATGTGTCGCCGCCATCGAGAACCCGCCCTTCTATGCCGTTAAAACAAGGCTGGGCGACATTGGTACGTTTTGCGGTCTGGCAACAACACCAGACGGGCAGGTTCTTAGTCACCAGAACTCCCCCTTTGATGGACTGTATGCCGTCGGAAACGATCGCGCGAGCCTGTTTGGAGGAACCTATCCGGCTGCCGGTATTACTCTGGGCCCGGCCCTCGCGCACGGTGTGATTGCAGCGCACCGCATCGCAAAACGCCCATGGCCCCCGGCACCCTGAAGTCGTCATATGCCGTCCACTGACCGCGCCCAACAACCCTTGACTGATCGTCGTGTCGCACTGGTCAGCGGCGCGGCCGGAGGCATCGGACAGGAAATTTGTAGGGCGCTTGCCGACAAGGGTTTTCGGGTGTTTGGCGGTGATCTCGCGAACGCAATGCAAACCAAGCGCGGGTCTTCCACCGCAGCCCCTCTTCAATGTACCCCACTGCATCTTGATGTAACCCAGTCTGCCCTCTGGTCAGCGGCCGTAAGCCATATCGAACAGACCGCAGGTCGCCTTGATGTGTTGGTCAATAACGCCGGCGTTCTATCCCTCGGTGACCTCGAGCAGACCTCAGTCGAAGACTGGTCCAAAATTCTGTCGGTCAATCTCACGGGT
>JBDLQY010000206.1:0-9915 GCA_039800325.1 Pseudomonadota bacterium
CGGCCTGAGGGCAGACACCAACTACACCTCGGTGATCACGGGAAGCTCAACCATCAGCTTTGGCGGGCGTACGGCAACTGTGCCGTACACAATCACGCCGAACCGTAATTTCGGCAACTACACCGCTGGCGCCGGTCTCGACCAGGCGTTCAGCTTCCAGATTGAACTGCCGGATAACTTTGCCGACAGCGTGGCCATGTATTTCGGCTCGACCCTGGATTCGGCGTACACCGACGAAGCCTGGCAGGTCGACAACCTGTCGTTTTGGCAGCGCAACGTGCCCAGCAACCCGGGCCTGGGCGGCACGCTGGAGACCTTTGAGGGCGGTGTGACCACCGGATGGGATAACGGCGGCAACAGCACGGGCAATTACCGCAACGACGTTACCGTCACCCGTCCGGGCAACAGTGCCACCACGGCCATGTGGTTCGGCAACGCCCCGAATCCGACCAAGATCTACGCCATCGACAACGAAGCCACCCGCATCGAGTTCGACTTCTACGCCCTAGACAGCTGGGACAGCGAACGCTTCTACGCCCGCATCAACGGCGTGGATGTGGTGGACTTCGTTCGCGTCACGGGAACCAACTACACCGATGTGGTCACCGGCTCAGCCGTCGTCAACGGCAAGGCGGTCACCTTCACGGTCACGCCCAACAACGATCACGGCAACTGGAGCACGACCACCGGAAACGCCAGCTCTGGCCACACTGATCAATCGTTCCGGGTGGTGATCGACCTGCCCGAGGACTTCGGCACTTCTTTCGCGCTGCAGTTCGACACCAACCTGAACAGCGGCGGCGCGGATGAATCGGCCGCCGTCGACAACATCCGCGTCTACAGCCGCGAAAACACCGGCTGGATCGACCCCTACACCGGCGTGCTGCAGCCCAGCCCCACGGACAACACGGTCGCCAGCCAGAACATCGTGCTCAACGGCGACAACGAGTATGTGGACATCGGCACGCTGAGCGGCACCAGCCGGCTGACGGGCGACTTCACGCTGGAGGCCTGGGTTTTTGCCGAGGCAGCCAATACCTGGGCACGGGTGTTTGACCTTGGCAACGGGCAGCAGAACCACAACGTCTTTCTTACCTTCCTGGGGAATGAAGGCAAGATCGAGATGGGGGTCTACGACGGCAGCACCAAGTACGCCATCAGTACCACGGCGCTCCTGCCGCTGGGGCAGTGGGTGCATTTGGCGGCGGTGAACCTGGGCAACGGCAACGGCAGGATCTACTTCAATGGGGTGGAGCAAACCACCACGCGCACGTCAGGCACCACCCTGATCGGTGCCACCGATGTTGACCGTACCACCAACTACATCGGCCGCAGCAACTGGGCTGTGGACGACTTCTTCCGCGGCCAGATCAATAACGCGCGCATCTGGAACGATGTTCGCACCGAAGCCGAAATTCAGGCGGGCATGAACAACCCCTTGTCGGCCGCTGACCTGGCCGATGCCAACTTGCTGGGCTTCTGGAGCGGCTCACAACTCGACGGCAACGGCGTCATCCAGGATCTGTCCGCCGCGAACCGGGACGGCAACTTGATCCGGCGCGATGACTTTGTGCGCTTGGACCAGTATGCGTCGATCCATTTGACCAACCTGGCTGGGGTCGCCGCCACCGACGACGGCTGGGCCGATATCTACGGCTTGGCCACTGACGGTCGCAAGCTCTATCACTACTACAACGACAACCGGATCATCGCCTACAACATGGACGGCCGGCAGGAGAAGACGCTGACGGTTAGTTCCGCGACGGTGGGCAACACCCAGACGGGCATGGCCTACAGTTCGGGCTGGCTCTACATCCGCAACCCCGGCGCGGCCGACGTTTACGCCAACACCAGCGTGATGTCCAACCCGGCGGATGACAAGATCTTCCGCATCTCGCCCGAGGACGGCACGACCCTCGAGGTCACGCTGGACGCCAGCATGCCGCTGCTCGGCACACGCGGCTGGCAGACCGGCAACATCATGGGCCTGCCCGATGGGCGGCTGGGCATCTTCAGTGGCAACTACGCCACCGGTGCGGCCACCGTGCGCCTGTACACCCTGGCCGACAACGGCAGCCGGCTGGTATGGAGCGAGGACTACACGCTCAACATCGGCGCGAATTGGCTCAACGACCTGCATGGCGCAGCCACCGACGGGACCCTTCTTTATGTGTCGCGCCACGAGGCCCAGTTCGTTGACGACTACCGCGTCTTTGACCTGCGCACCGGCCGCATGGTGTTCGACGGCAGCAGCACCAACCTGTATCAACAGAGTGTCGACAACGCCACGCACCTGGCGATCGACCCGCTCAATGGCGACATTTACTTTGCCGATTTCGCCGGCAGCCATGTGGGCAGAGCCGCCCGCGAGAACGGCGCCCTGCGCCAGGCTGTGGTCGAGTTCGGCGCAGACGGCACGGCCCTCCCGACCCCCCTGCTGACCACCGGGGGCAGCATCGCCCGGCCCGATATTTTCGTCACCGATGCGCGAGAGTTGCAGGTTCGGGTAGGCAATACGGCGCCAGCCGTGTCCAACTGGACAACGACCGTCAGCGAAGACGGACGCCTGAGTTTTACGGCCAGCGATTTCACAGTCAGCGGGGGCGCCACCCGCTTTAGCGATCCTGAGGGCGATACGCTGGCTACCATAACGCTTACCAGCGTGCCCAATACGGCCAGCCAGGGCGTACTGCAGCTGAACGGCATCACCCAGAGCAATGGAGCCCCCCTCAACGCCGGAGACCTCGATCGTCTGGTCTTTGTGCCAGTGGCTAACTTTAACGGTTCGGCCACCTTCAGTTACACCGCCAGCGACGGCAATCTGTCCAGCAGCATCAATACCGACACGACCAAGCGTACAGCCACCGTCACGCTCACTGTCAGCGCAGTCAATGACGCGCCCGTGCTCGACGCTGCACAAAGCCCGGCGCTTACGGGTATTAGCGAAGATGTCAGCGACGCCGCCAACACCGGCACCCTGATATCTGACATCGTCGTTAACAACAGCATGACCGATGTTGATGTTGTCAGCCCGGCCACAGCGCCTGAAGCCATCGCCGTCACGCGCGTCAACAACACCAACGGTGTCTGGCAGTACAAGGCGGGGGCTGGCGCCTGGACGGCCTTTACCGCGACCACCGGGCGCGAGGTTGATCTCGAGGCCAACGCGCGCCTGCTGGACGCCAGCGACCGCGTGCGCTTTGTGCCCAACGCGCATTACAACGGTAACAGCAGCATCACCTTTCGGGCCTGGGACAAGAGCAGCGGTGTGGCTGGCGACACCACCAATCCCAGCGCTTTGGGTGGCAACACCGCCGTCAGCAGCGTCAGCGATACCGCGTCGATCGCAATTCAGGCGGTCAATGACCCGCCCACCGGCAACAATAAGACGCTTAACGCTGACGAAGACACCGATTACAGCTTCACGGCCACCGACTTCGGCTTTGCCGATGCCACCGATGGCGGTGCGCATACACTGTCGGCCGTCATCATCCAATCGCTGCCAGCGGCCGGCGCGCTGACCTTCAACGGCAGCAATGTCAGCATCGGCCAATCGATTGCGGTCGCCAGTCTGGGAAATCTCAAGTTCAGAGGCGCCCAAGACGCTTTCGGCAACAACTACGCCAGCTTCAGCTTCAAGCTGCAGGACAGCGGCGGCACAGCCAACAGCGGCGTCGACATCTCGGTTTCAGCTAACACCCTGACACTGAATTTGGCCGACACCAATGATGCCCCTACGGCCATCAGCTGGGCCAGTGGCGGCAGTGTGCCCGAAGATGCCAGCCCAACAGCCACACCCGCCGTGGTGGTCGGCAAGCTCACTGGAAGCGACCCCAACACAGGGGACATTCTTCGCTTCTCCCGCGTGACCAACGCTGGCTTCAATGTCGATGCTGACGGTACGGTGACGGTGTCGAGTCTGGCGCGCCTGGACTTTGAGCGCTCACCCATGCAGACCGTGAGGGTGCGCGCGACCGACTCGGGCGGTCTTACGTACGACCAGGACATCACCGTCACGCTCACGGACGTCGTCGAGTCCGCACCCTCGCTGGTCACCCAGGCCATCTATATTCGTAAAGATGGCACCGAAGCGCAGCGCACCATCACGGTCAGCCACACCACCAATCTGCGCGCCAGCGATGCCCAGCAGACTGCCGCGCAACTCACCTACACCGTCAGCGAAGCAGTTGAGGGTGGTGTGTTCTGGCTGGATGTCGACCTTGATGGCGTGCGCGACAGCGGTGAAGAAATCGGCCCGGTCAACGACGCCTCGCCCAGCGCTCGCGACACCTTCACCCAGGCCGATGTGGTGGCGGGCAAGCTCAAGTTCACCAAGGACACCACGCAGACCTCAGCACGACTGGCCTTGTCGCTGAGTGATGGTACCGAGAGTGTCAGCGGCAGCTTATTGGCCATTGCCAGCAGCCCACCCGTCGTCAGCCCGGTGGACGATCAGATCTGGGCCACCACGGGCGCGCAAAGTTTTGTGCTGCCGTCGGCTACCTTCTCTGACCCCGACCAGGATGTGCTGACGGTCACGGCCACTCGGGCAGATGGCTCACCCCTGCCCTCCTGGCTAAGCTTTAACGCCAGCACCTGGACCTTCAGCGGAACGCCATCAGGTGTCAACAACGGCGATACGCTCAACATTAAGGTTTCTGCAACCGACGGTCGCTATGCTGCTGTTGATGACACCTTCGTCATTACGTTTAACGCCACCGTCACGCAGCCTGCTGTCAGCAACCCGGTTAGCGAGATCACTTTTAATGGTGCTGGCACACAAAGCTATGTTTTTGCCGCCAATACCTTTACGGCGCGCGCGGGCCACCCCATTACCAGCTACACCGCCACTCTCGCAAGTGGGGGTGCCCTGCCAGGCTGGCTGAGCTTTAACAGCACCACCCGCACCTTCAGCGGTAATCCGGGCGTGGCACTCGAGCCGGGCCCCTACGCCATCAAGCTCACGGCCAATACGGCCAGCGGTGGCAGCGCATCCAATACATTTGAGCTCTATGTTGCCAACGCCAACGACGCACCGACGGTAGCCTCTGCTCAGCCCGACCGTACGATTGCCAATGCCGACGAGTACACCTATCCGGTTACGCTGAGCTCGGCCTTCACCGATGGCGACGGCGATGCAATGACGCTATCGGCCCGCTTGCCCAATGGCGATGCACTGCCCAGCTGGATTCGTTTTGTTTTCGATGAAGTCGCGGGGAAGGGCAGCTTCATCGTCAAGGCGCCCTCGGGCTCGGGCTCGGTCACGGTTCGGCTGGTCAGCCGCGATATCTACGGGGCTGAAGGCTTTGATGACTTCGTCATTACCTATTCGGGAGGCCGCAACTCAGCGCCCAGCGTACAGACCAGTGCTGGCATCACCACGATGGACGGCCGAGGCCAGCTCAATACCGACAGCACGCAGAAGCTTGAGCTGTTCGGCGTGGCGCAGGGTGAGCACGGTCTGATCACCAAAGATTTTCTGCGTGAGCTCGATCTCGATGACGATGGCACGGGACTCACCTACACGGTGACCACGCTACCCGCCCGCGGTCAGCTCTGGCTGGACAGCGATGCAAGCGGCACCGTCAACGGATCTGAGACTCTGTTTGCGGTCGGGTCAACCTTCACCCAGGCTGACATCGACAACGAGAAGCTTCGCTACCGAAATACCGACACCACCACGGCGGCAGGTTCAGACCCACCGGATGACAGCTTTATCTTTAAGCTGAAAGACGGCGGCGAAGACGGCGCGGCTGAGATTGTCGGCGCCAGCTTCAGCATCCAGGTTAAACCCAAGCCCCCCAGTCCCACGCTCTTGTCGGTGTTGCGGTCTGCGCCCCAGGGGGCGCTCACGGGCGAAGACGAACTCACCTTCAAGGTCGAATTCAGCGAGGCGGTCCGAGGCGTTGATGTCAGCGATTTTGACCTGCGTCTGGTCTCGGGCGGTCTGACGGGCACGGTCAGTGCAATTACCGCACTTAATTCGTCCGTTTACTACCTGACTGTCAGTGGCGGCAACCTGGCCACCAACAGCGGCGAACTGGGTCTACAACTGTCCGCATCACCCAGCATCGCGCGCTCGACCAACAACGCCGTCAGCATCAGCACCAGCTCGCTGCAGCCCACGGTCAACGACCAGATCTACACGCTTGAGAACACAGCGCCAACGGTGACGCTATCGGCTGCAATCAGCATGCATGATGGCAGCACCGCCTTTTATGCTTATGTCGATTTCAACGAGGCCGTCTCTGGGCTGACCCTCGACGATATCCAGGTCAGCAACGCCACGCTGTCAGGGCTATTACGCGTCTCAACCGATCCCAGCAGCGATCCTGATAACCAGCCTGGCAATTACGACCCCAATAATCCGCCTGCCGTACAGGGCAATCGCTACCGGGTACTGGTCACGCCGTCGGGCCAGGTGGATGTGGTGATGAGTTTTGCCGCCAACCAGGTCACCGACAACGCGAATAATCCCAACACGGCAGCCACCTCGCTCACCATCACTGGCAACCGCTCCCCAGTGATTGCTCTGGATGCCGTGGCATCACCACCGGCCGCCAACCGAAGCGCGACTTTCACCGAAACCGATGGTGCCGATACAGCCACGGGTGCCGTAAGTTTCACCACCGCCGGCACCAGCATCGCTGACCTTGACACCGGGCAGGGCCTGGTCTCCCTTACGATTTCAGTACTCACCGCCCAAATCAAAGACGGCAGCTCCGAGCAGTTGCGCGTTCAGGGTGCCACGGCCAATGGTGTCCTGCAGCTGGATACCTCGCTGAGCACCACAGCACTGACGGTGACCTTGGGTGGCATCGATTACACCGCAACGCCATCGGTACAGGGCGGTGTCAATCGCATTGTCTTTACCAAGACGGGCGGGGGTAATCTGACGCTGGCGCAGGCCGAGACCCTGCTAGACGCGCTGCACTACAACCATAGCTCTGACCAGCCCACGGCCGGTAACCGCGTACTGTCGGTCAGTGCCTATGACGGCTGGAACAACAGCAACACCACCACGCTGACGGCCACCGTTAGCGCCACCAACGATACGCCTACGTTGAGTGCGGGGGCGCCGAGCGCAACGTTGATCGAGGTTGGCAACGCTCAGGCAGGTGTTGCCGCAAGCTCGATCACGCTCAGCAAGGGTGATCTGGACGGTACAGCCAATTTTGATGGCAGCTACCTGAGCGCAAACGGCTGGACCACCGCCGACAGCGGCGTCACCTACACCAAGACGGGCACATATGGCACGGCAACGCTTGCCACGGGAAGCGGTGTCCTCAGCTATGCCCTGAACAACAGCGACACCGACACCCAGGCGTTGGTTACCGGAACGACAGTCACCGATAGCTTTGCGGTGCGCGTGACGGACGGAAGTGCCACCGCGCTGGTCACGGTGTCATTCAGCATCCAGGGCAGTGATGACGCACCCACGCTGGCAGTAGTCAACGCCATTACGTACACCGACACCAGCGCTAACGACACGTTTAGCAATACCGAGCGCACGCTGGTGGGCGGTGATGACGATGCGGGTACCACGCTGTCTTATGCGGTCACCCATGCGACCGCAACTGCCAGCACGGGCAGCTACACGGTGGGCTCGAAAACCTATGACCGAGAGCTGATCGGCCAATACGGAACCCTGTACCTTGCCAGTACGGCTATTACGGTCAGTAGCACCACCACCGCGGCGGGGTCCTATGTTTACGTACCCAACGACACCGCCATGGAGGGCCTCAAAGAGAATGCCACTGATTCATTCACTTTGACGGTCAGCGACGGTGTGCTCACGACGTCACGAACACTGGCCGTCAATATTACGGCTGCCAACGACCTCGCAGACTTCAGCCTGCCCAGCTCTTCGGTTAGCTTCGCCGATACATCCGCCGATGACAGCTTTACCCTGGCCAGTGGCTCGCTCGGTCCGAGCGACCGCGATGCGGGCGAAGCGCTTCGCTTCTCGATCACGGGCGGTTCGGCCGATGGCCGCCAGGTGGGCTATGACATCGGCAAGCAAGGTACCTACGGTACGCTCTTTATCAACGCAACCAGCGGCGCATGGGCCTATGTGCCGGACAAAGCGGCTATCGAAAAACGCACTGCGGCTGCCTCTGACAGCTTCGACGTGGTGCTGACCGACGGCACTGACCCCGTCACTAAAACGTTTAGCGTACAAATTACCGGTGCGAATGACGTACCCGTCTTGGCAGCCATTACCGCACCCGACGCAGTCACTGAACTGACTGATGCCTCTGCGCAGGATATCGCGGCCATCAGCGGTACCCTCAGCGTCACCGACCGCGATGCTGGCAACACACTCACCGCCAGCATTGTGGGTTCGCCCGTCGTGGCCCGTAATGGCAGCGCCTTTACGCTTCCGGCTGGCGCATCGGCGCTGACCGCTGCCGGGGCGCTGACATTGACGGGCACGCCCACCAGCGATGGCACAGCCAAGACCATCAGCTGGAGCTATAACCCCGGTGCTGCCGATCTTGATTTTCTGGGTGCGAGCCAGCAGCTGACGCTGACCTATACGCTGCGGGTGAGTGATGGCGCCACCAATACCGGCACCCAAGATCTGGTGATAACCATAGCGGGCAGCGATGACGCGCCCGCGCTGGCTTCAGTCACCAACATCAGTCTGACCGATACCAGCGCCGATAATAGTTTCAGCAACACCACGGGCACCCTGTCCGGTAGCGATGCTGATTCCAACGCCACGCTGACCTACTCAATCGCGGGCGAGACCTCCGGTAGTTATACCGTTGGTTCAAATACCTACAACCGGCGTGTCATCGGCGATTACGGCACGCTGTACCTGGCCAGTGCTTCAGGCGCCTATGAGTTCGTGCCTGATGACAACGCCGTTGAAGGCTTGAAGGCCGCCATCAGCGAAGGCTTTAGCCTAAGCGTCAGCGACGGCACAGCCAGTGCGTCGCGAATGCTCACGGTCAGCATCACGGCCGCTAATGATCTGCCCGGCTTCACCCTTTCCACGGTGAGCTTTACCGACACGACAGCCGACGACAGTTTCACACCGGCCAGTGGATCGCTGGCGCCAACCGATCGTGACAACAATGAAGTGCTTACCTTCAGCCTGGGCAGCAGCTCGGCCAACACCACGGGCCCCACGGGTTATGACCTTTATAAGACAGGTAACTACGGAACGCTGTACATCAACTCGGCCAGCGGGGCCTGGACCTACGTGCCGAATTCAAGCGCCATTAACGCGCGAACGACCAATGACAGCGATAGCTTCGCACTGACCCTAACCGATGCTTCGGCCGCCACCTCTGCGCAAACGCTCACGGTTCAGATTGTGGCGGCGAATGATGTGCCGAGTGTGACGGCGGGTGCTGCGACGGTACTCGAGGAAAAGGGAGGCATTGCCAATGGCGTCCCAGGAGTTGCCAGCAGTTCTGTCACGCTGACCCTCGTCGATCGCGACGGCACGGCCAGCCTTGATGCAACGCAGCTCACCAATGCCGGCTGGACCACCAGCGACAGTGGGTTCACCTACACCAAGTCCGGAACCTACGGCAGTGCCACACTGACCACCGCCACCCGGGTCATTGATTACGCACTCGATGACACCGATGCCGATACACAGGCACTGCTCGCCGGTTCGAGTGTCACTGAATCATTTGTTGTGGGTGTCACCGATGGAACCGCAACCGGCTCGGTCACCGTAAGCTTCACCATCCGCGGTGCTAACGACGACACGGTATTGACGGCTGCAGCCGCCGGTGCAACGCTGGTTGAGGCGGGTGGTATTGCCAACGGCGCGTCGGGTACCAGCAGCAGTTCGATCACATTGACCTTGGCCGATGCGGATGGCTTAGGCAGCACGGCAGGGCTAGGCCGCATCGACACAGCTGAGCTACTCGCCACCGGCTGGACAACCGCTGA
>JBDLQY010000207.1:0-28177 GCA_039800325.1 Pseudomonadota bacterium
GTCTTCGCGGATGGCCATCCAGGCGCGACCAATACGGGAGTCCTGCAGGCGGATTGAGATGATGATGACCGCGATGGTGAGCACCAGAAACAGGTAGTAGTACAAAGTGACGGACGGTATGGTGAAGCCGGCGACCTGCAGACTCTTGCCCAGGTTGACCGGTCCAATAAACACGGGATCTATGTTGCTGATGCCTTGCGGTCCATTCGTGATGTTGAGCGGTGCATTGAGATTGACCAAGAAGATACGAATGATTTCGCCAAAGCCCAGCGTGACAATGGCGAGATAGTCGCCGCGTAGTCGCAGGACGGGGGCGCCCAGCAGAATGCCAAAGAGCGCTGCTAATGCAGCCCCGAGTGGCACGACCATCCAGATCGAGCTGTGCAGACCCTGGGGAAACATCTGCCGTAACCATTCGAACTGCTCAATGAGGTGAGGCGAGGCCAGCAGTGCGTACATGTATGCACCGACCGCGTAGAAGGCGACGTAACCCAGGTCGAGCAAACCCGCGTAGCCAACCACGATGTTCAGGCCCAGGGCCAGCATGACGTACAGCAGCGCCATGTCGACGATGCGAACCCAGCGGTTTCCACCCATGCCCAGCACGAAAGGCAATACCGCCAGCACGACGGCGATGATAATAGTGGCGGCCAGGGCGGCCTGCGGACGATTCTGCAGCGAAGGGAAGAAGCTTTTCATGATGGGGTCAAACGCATTCAGGCACGATCAGCTACCCGCTCGCCCATGATGCCGGAGGGGCGAAACAACAGCACAAGAATGAGTACGGCAAAGGCGAAAATATCCTGGTAGTGGCTACCCAGAAAGCCGCCCGTAAGGTCGCCGATGTAACCAGCACCCAGGCTTTCGATGATGCCCAGAAGCAGCCCGCCGATCATGGCGCCCGGAATATTTCCGATACCCCCAAGAACAGCAGCCGTAAAGGCCTTGAGTCCTGGGATAAAGCCCATGGAGAACTGCGCAATGTTGTAATTCATGGCAACCAGCACGCCTGCCACCGCTGCGAGCGCTGCACCGATGGCAAAAGTGGCCGCGATAACCTGATTGGCATTAACGCCCATAAGACCTGCAATACGAGGGTTCTCAGCCGTCGCTCGCATAGCTCGTCCCAAACGGGTTTTATTCACCAGCAGCATCAGGCCACCCATCATCAGTGCAGCCACCACCAGAATCAGTAATTGCTTGGGCGCGAGTATCGCCCCGAATACATGTATCGGCGTAGTGGGCAACAAATCAGGAAATACGCGAGGATTGGGTTTCCAGACGATCATGGCCATGGTCTGCAGAAGGATAGAGATGCCAATGGCGGTGATGAGCGGAGCCAGTCGTGGCGCATTACGAAGCGGTCGGTAGGCGACGCGCTCAATGCCTATGGACAGACCCACACAGACTGGAATCGCCAGAAGCGTCACGATGATCAGCACCACAGGCCCCGGAACGCCCGCCTGAAGCAGCATGGGCACCAGCCAAACCGCCACCATGGCGCCTATCATCAGGACATCGCCATGAGCGAAGTTAATGAGCTGCAGAATGCCGTACACCATGGTGTAGCCCAGCGCCACCAAAGCATAGACGCTACCCAGAACCAGGCCGTTTAAAATCTGCTGCAGCAGAATCGAAAAATCGAACAAGCTGAGTCTCCGAGAGCGCCTCAGACCTACCGGGGCAGGTGTGTACGGCTTATTTCTGTTCGAGAATCCAGTTGACCAATGTGCTGGCTTCGGCGACGGTTAGCTGCGGATTGGCAGGCATGGGCACCTGACCCCAGACACCCACGCCGCCCTGGCGTACTTTGACCGAAAGCTTGTCTTTGGCCGACGCATCGTTCGCGTATTTGGCTGCGATGGCCTTGTAAGACGGGCCCACCAGCTTTCGTTCCATCGCGTGACACGACATACAGCTCTTGGCTCGGGCAAGGTTGGCATCCGCGTAGACGGCACTCGCTGCCGCAAGCAGCGGCAGCGCCGTGAGGCCCAGCATGCACCTGATCACCACAAACATCGGCACTCCACCACAACACTTTGAGTTGCAAACCGAGAGAGAGTGCCAGAGCGCGTAGGGCTTGTCCGCTCAAGACCCCTGAGCGGACCGGGAAAGCCCTAGGCGCTTAGATCAGAAATCATCCAGCACAGCGCCGCGGCTGGCCGAACTGGTCAGGCGGTGAAACTTGGCGAGAACGCCGCGGGTATAGCGCGGGGCGGGCTCCTGCCACTGCGCGCGGCGCTGCGCGATCTCGGCGTCACTGACATTTTCCAGTTGCAAAAGAAGTCGGTGGGCATCGATGGTGATGCGATCACCTTCGCGGATCAGGGCGATGGGACCACCCGCTGCCGCTTCAGGGGCGACGTGACCAACCACCATGCCCCAGGTGCCGCCCGAGAAGCGTCCGTCGGTGATCAGACCGACCGACTCACCCAAACCGGCGCCGATCAGCGCAGAGGTGGGAGCCAGCATTTCAGGCATACCTGGTGCACCCTTGGGGCCGAGGTAGCGCAACACCATGACATCGCCTGCTTTGATTTTGCCCTCAAGGATGGCCGCCAGTGCGGACTGCTCGTCGTCAAACACGCGGGCGGGACCCGTGATAACAGGGTTCTTCAGACCTGTGATTTTCGCAACACAGCCTTCGGGCGACAGATTGCCTTTCAGGATGGCGAGATGGCCCTGCTTGTAGAGGGCTTTGTCGATGGGGAATATGACGTCCTGATCTGCACGCGGTTGGTCGGGGATGTCGCGCAGTTCTTCAGCCAGGGTGCGGCCGGTGACCGTCATGCAATCACCATGCAGCAGGCCGGCATTGAGAAGAATCTTCAGAACCTGCGGGATGCCGCCCGCGCGGTGCAGGTCGGTGGCCAGGTATTTGCCGGAGGGCTTCAGGTCGCAGATGATGGGTACGCGACGGCGGATGCGCTCGAAATCATCGATGTCCCATTCGATACCACCCGAATGCGCGATGGCCAGGTAGTGCAGAACTGCGTTGGTTGAGCCGCCCGTGGCCATGATCAGCGTGACCGCGTTTTCGATCGACTTACGGGTCACCACATCACGCGGCTTGATGCCTTTTTTGACGGCCTCGAGCAGCACACGTGCAGACTCAGCGGCCGAATCGCGCTTCTCGGAATCGGGGTTGGCCATGGTTGATGAGCCCAAAAGACTCATGCCCAGCGCTTCGAATGATGAGGACATGGTGTTGGCGGTGTACATACCGCCACATGAGCCCGTGCCGGGGATGGCGTTCTGCTCGATACCTTCGAAGTCTTCCTTGGCGAGGCGACCGGCTGAGTACTCGCCCACGGCCTCGAAGACCGAGACGATATTGAGGTCTTTGCCCTTCCAGTTGCCCGGTTTGATGGTACCGCCGTAGACGTAAACAGCCGGCACATTACAGCGCAGAATACCCATCAGGCCGCCTGGCATATTCTTGTCGCAGCCGCCGATGACGAGAACGCCGTCCATCCACTGACCCTGCACGGCGGTTTCGATACAGTCGCAGATCACCTCGCGAGAAATCAGCGAGTACTTCATGCCCTCAGTGCCCATGGACATGCCGTCCGAGATGGTGGGCGTGCCGAACATCTGGGCGTTGCCGCCCGCTGCCTTAACCGCATCGACTGCAGCGTCGGCCAGGGGCTGCAGACCAGAGTTGCACGGAGTGATGGTGGAGTGCCCGTTGGCGATGCCGATCATGGGCTTGTCGAAATCGCTCTTCACATAGCCCATGGCGTAATACATCGAGCGGTTGGGCGCGCGTGCGACGCCTTCAGTGATGTTGGATGAGCGGCGTTTTTCGGACATGAATGTCTCCGGCTGGTCAGGGCAGAACCGGAGCTTGCTGCAAGCCCCGGGCATAGGTTGAGAGCTGAAGTATATTTCGGCCTCGAGCTTATTCGGTTCCGACTTTCATGCTGGTGCACCCGCAGTTCGATCCGATCGCCTTTTCTCTGGGCCCGCTGGCCGTGCGATGGTACGGTCTGATGTACCTGCTGGCCTTCGCCAGCTTTTTCCTGCTGGGGCGATGGCGGCTGTCCAAACCCGCGTTTTCGCAGGCCAGCGGTCTAAGCGCACGAGAGCTCGAAGACCTTTTGTTCTGGGGGGTGTTGGGCGTCATCCTGGGCGGCCGGCTGGGTTATGTGCTGTTTTACAAGCCGGGCGACTACCTCGCGCATCCCCTGCAGGCGCTGGCAATCTGGGAAGGCGGAATGTCCTTTCATGGCGGTCTCATCGGCGTGCTGCTGGCCATCGCGCTGTTCTGCCGCCGCCGGCAGCTGGTTTTTTTAAGGGTGATGGACCTGATCGCCCCGCTGGTGCCCTTAGGCCTGGCGGCTGGCCGAATGGGCAACTTCATCAATGGCGAGCTCTGGGGACGGTCCAGCGAGCTGCCCTGGGCCATGGTGTTTCCTCAGGCAGGCGACTCCATCGCGCGGCATCCTTCCCAGCTCTATCAGTTTGCCGGCGAGGGTGTGCTGCTGTTTGTCGTGTTGTGGCTTTACTCGTCGAAACCCCGGGCAGTGGGTGCTGTGTCGGGGGCATTTCTCGCGGGCTACGCGGTCTTGCGCTTTCTGGCTGAGTTTGCCCGACAGCCCGACGCGTTTCTAGGGTTTCCGCTGCCAGGCATCACCATGGGGCAGATTTTAAGTGTGCCCATGCTCGCGGCGGGTCTGTGGTTGATGCGCCGGGCGCGCCCGACCGTCTAAAGGGAAATCAGGAATGAATGCCAATCTTTATGCGCTGATCGAGCAACGCATGCCGGCCGACCGCAGCCGCTGCTGTATTGATGCCGGCGAGGGGCTTTATTACAGCTGGGACGATATCGACCGCGCCACTGCTCGAATCGCCAATTTACTGGCCTCGCTGAAGCTGCCGGCAGGCTCGCGTATCGCCGTACAGGTCGAAAAGTCTCCCGAGGCGCTGCTGCTGTATCTGGCAACCCTGCGCGCAGGGCACGCCTTTTTGCCGCTCAACACGGCCTACCAGTCGGCTGAAATCGATTACTTCATCGGCAATGCCGAGCCCGCCGTTGTAGTGTGCAGCCCGCGCAACCTGGACTGGACCGCGCCCATAACCCGCGCTCATAAGGTCAAGCACCTGTATACGCTGGGCGATGACCGAACGGGCAGTTTGCTGGCGGCTGCGGCCGTGCAGTCTGATCGTTTTCGCACCGTGCAGCGCAAAGCAGGTGATCTGGCCGCCATTCTTTACACCTCAGGCACTACCGGGCGCAGTAAGGGCGCCATGCTCAGTCATGGCAACCTGTCCTCCAATGCGCTGACGTTGCACCACTACTGGCGCTGGCGGCCCACCGACGTGCTGCTGCACGCGCTACCCATCTTTCATGTGCACGGCCTGTTCGTGGCCAGCCATGGCGCCCTGCTGGCTGGCGCCCGGATGATCTGGATGGCCCGCTTCGATGCGTCTGCGGTGGCGTCTCGCCTTCCTGAGGCGACGGTGTTTATGGGTGTGCCCACCATGTATGTGCGGCTGCTCGATGAGCCGTGCTTTGACCGCGCAGCGGTGCGCAATATGCGCCTGTTTATCTCGGGTTCAGCGCCGTTGCTGCCCGATACGTTCCGGCAATTTGAGGCGCGCACCGGTCAGCGCATTCTTGAGCGCTATGGCATGAGCGAAACCGTCATGCTTACCTCCAATGCCTACGATGGCAATCGCATGGCCGGAACCGTCGGGCTTCCGTTGCCGGGCGTTGAGGTAAGGGTGGTCGACGCTAAGGGTAAGCCGTGTGCCTGTGACGAGATTGGTGGCATCCAGGTTCGGGGCCCCAACGTCTTCAGTGCCTACTGGCGAATGCCTGAAAAAACCCGCGAAGAGTTCACGGCGGATGGCTTCTTTCGAACGGGCGATATGGGCAAGATCGATGCCAACGGGTATGTGTCCATTGTCGGACGCAGCAAAGACCTCATCATCACGGGCGGCTACAACGTTTATCCCAAAGAGATCGAGTCATATCTCGACGAGCTTGATGGTGTGTTTGAATCAGCCGTCATTGGCGTGCCGCATCGCGACTTTGGCGAAGCGGTCACGGCGGTCGTGGTGGCCAAGCCTGGCGCCAAGCTCAGTGAAGCGTCATTGATTGCGGCGCTGAAGGCAAAAATCGCGGGTTTTAAAGTACCCAAGCGCATCCACCTGGTCGACGAACTGCCGCGCAACCAGATGGGCAAAGTGCAGAAGAACCTGCTCCGCGAGCGCTTTGCCTGAGTTTGGGGTCAAAGTCCGAATCGCCAGGCCCGCCACAGCATGTAAGCGGCCAGGCAGTACAGCATGAATGCAAAAAATCGCTTCAGACGCTGCACGGACATGCGATGCGCCAGCTTCACGCCCAGGGGGGCAGTGAGCACGCTGGCAAATGAGATGGCCGCTAGGGCGGGCAGAAAGAGGTACCCCGCGGTCCAGTCGGGCATGTCGACATTCCAGCCGGCAATGATGTATCCGGCGGTGCCAGCCAGTGCAATCGGAAAACCGCAAGCCGCGCTGGTGCCGGTAGCGTTGTGAATCTTCACGTTGCGTTTGACCAGAAACGGCACCGTGAGAAAGCCGCCGCCAGCGCCCAGTACGGCTGAGGCTGAGCCGATGAGTCCGCCCGCACCAAACAGACCTGCGGGTCCGGGAAGCGTGCGATCGGGGCTGGGCTTCTTCTGGCGCAGCATCTGCGTCGCCATCATGGCGATGAACAGTCCGAAGATCAGTGTAAGAAGTCCGCTTCGAAGCCAGGCCGCAAACTGCGCGCCAATGAGGGAACCCACCATAATGCCCGGGGCCAGTGCACGCACCAGATCCCAGCGCACAGCACCCTTGGTGTGCTGTGCGCGCACGCTCGAGGCCGAGGTGAACACAATCGTGGCCAGTGAGGTGGCAATGGCTACTTTGATGACCGTGTCGGGCGGAAAGCCCAGCCGTTCAAGCAGTATGGCCATGAAGGGCACCATGATCATGCCCCCGCCTATGCCCAGCAGACCTGCCAATAGACCGACGGCGGCACCCAGAACCAGCAGCCAGCCAATGTCGAGGATGTCCAAGCTAATGCCCCCATTTAAGGTGTACGCGATCGAAACTGCTTGCTCGGGATAACGGACGGGCCAAGAGGGCGCGATGCTACCATCCGGACCATGAAAATCGCGGTAATCGGCGCAGGCGGTATTGGCGGCTATCTGGCTGCGCGGCTCGCGCTCGCCGGCGCGTCGGTCACCTGTATTGCCCGCGGCCCTAATCTGGAGGCCATCCGCGCGGGTGGACTCAGGCTCATTGAGGAAGACGGTACTGAGCGCCATGCCGATACGGTTAGAGCCGTCGCTTCAGCGGCTGACGCCGGGCCTCATGACCTGGTTCTGCTGGCACTCAAGGCGCATCAGGTTGCCGCTGTCGTGCCTGATCTGCGGGTTTTACTGGCCGATCACACGCCCATCGTCACGCTGCAAAATGGCATACCCTGGTGGTACTTTCATCGGCTTGCCGGCCCCTATGAGGGGCTTGCTGTACGGTCTGTTGACCCAGACGGATCGATTGCTGCAGGTGTCGACGCGGCGCGCGTGATCGGTGCCGTGGTCTATCCCGCGTCTGAGCTGATTGCGCCAGGTGTGGTCAAGGTTATCGAGGGCAACCGATTCTCGCTGGGCGAGCCCGACAACAGTAAGTCAGATCGGATCTTGCGCGTTGCCGAGATGCTCACCCAGGCAGGCTTCAAGGCTCCGGTATCGACGGACATTCGCAGCGAAATCTGGCTGAAGTTGTGGGGCAATCTCACCTTTAACCCAGTCAGTGCGCTCACCCACGCCACGCTGGCGCAGATCTGTCGCTTCTCGGCCACGCGCGAACTGGCGCGGCAAATGATGACAGAAGCCCAGACCGTCGCTGAAAAACTGGGCGTTCGCTTTCGTATTTCGATTGACCGGCGCATCGCTGGTGCTGAGGCCGTTGGTGAGCACAAAACCTCGATGCTTCAAGATGTCGAGCAGGGACGTCGCCTCGAGCTCGATGCCCTGCTGGGCTCGGTGATTGAACTGGCCCGCCTCACGCAGACACCAACCCCCGCCTGCGATGCCATTTATGCCTGCTGTGCGCTGCTGGCCGATACGCTTTCGACCCGGCAGGCTCGGCTTTCCATCAGTTGAGACTACAGATATGAGTTCAGCAGTCACCCTCAGAGACTTATTGGCAGCCGGTGCCGACCAGGCCACCGCGCTGGCAGCACCGGATGCCTCGCCGCTTACCCATGCTGAGCTGCGTGCGCTGGTCGACCGAACGGTGGCATCGCTCAACGCCATGGGCATCGGGCGGGGTGATCGGGTCGCCATCGTCTTACCTAACGGCCCCTTTATGGCGAGCGCATTTCTGGCCGTAGCCGCGGGTGCGGCATCAGCTCCGCTCAATCCCGCTTACCGCGCTGATGAGTTTGAGTTCTATCTCAAAGATCTGGGCGCCAAAGGGTTGATCGTCGATGCGGGCAGCGATTCGCCCGCCGTGTCGGTCGCACGTGCGCTGGGTGTTCGCATCATCGAACTGCGAAGTGATGGCAGCCACCGCGCAGGCAGCTTCGTGCTGAGCAGCGAGTCGCCGCAGGGCGTAGCTGCAGCGCAGCCCGGATTGGCGCGCGCTCAGGATGTTGCCCTGGTGCTGCACACCTCGGGTACTACGTCGCGTCCCAAGATCGTGCCGCTGACCCAGGCTAACGTGTGCGCCTCGGCTCGAAACATCCGCACGTTTCTGTCGCTGGATGCGTCTGATCGCGGTCTTAACATCATGCCGCTCTTCCATATTCACGGGCTGATTGCCGGTGTTACTGCGCCCCTATCTGCCGGCGGGTCGGTGTACTGCACACCGGGTTTTAATGCGCTGAAATTTTTCAGCTGGATGGAAGACTCAAAGCCCAGCTGGTACACGGCTGTACCCACCATGCATCAGACCATTCTGGCGCGTGCGTCCAACAATAAAGCGGTGATAGCCGCCCATCCCTTGCGTTTCATACGCTCATCTTCATCGGCGATGCCCACTCAGGTTATCCGCGAGATTGAGGCCGTCTTCAGCGCGCCGCTGGTTGAGTCCTACGGTATGACCGAGGCAGCGCATCAGATGGCGGCTAATCCGCTACCGCCACGACAGCGCAAGCCCGGCTCGGTAGGGATAGCTGCCGGACCCGAGGTCGCCATCATGGATGAAGCCGGACGACTGCTTGCGCCCGGCGAAACCGGCGAGGTGGTGATTCGCGGTGACAACGTGACGCCTGGCTATGAAAACAATCCCAAGGCGAATGCTGAAGCCTTCACCCATGGCTGGTTTCGCACGGGTGATCAGGGTGTGATGGATACCGATGGCTATCTCACCATTACCGGCCGCCTGAAGGAGATCATCAATCGCGGCGGCGAAAAGGTATCGCCCCGAGAGGTCGATGAGGTGCTCATGGACCATCCAGCGGTTGCGCAGGTGGTCACGTTTGCCATCGCACACGACAAACTGGGTGAAGAGGTGGGGGCTGCGGTGGTTCTGCGCGAGGGGGCCAGCCTCACCGAGCGCGAGTTGCGCGACTTTGCCAGTAAGCGCCTGGCTGACTTCAAGGTGCCGAGAAAAGTGCTGTTTCTCGATGAAATCCCCAAGGGTGCCACCGGCAAGCTTCAGCGTATCGGGTTGGCCCAAAAACTGGGGCTTTAGGCCGATGCCACACATCAGCGCGCTGAAGGGCGCACGCATCGGCGTGATCGCGCCCTCTGGCGCGCATCTCGATGTGCAGGAGTTCGAGCGCGCCATGGTTTGGCTGCGCGCTCAGGGCGCAATTCTGAGCACATCGGTACCTTCAGAGTCCTATCAGCGGTTTTCGGCGACCGACGAGGTTCGTCTGGCTGGCATCCACGAAGCCGCCTCACGCACCGACCTCGATGCCGTGATGATCACTCGCGGCGGCTATGGGCTGTCGCGACTGCTCGACCGCATTGACTGGGGGCTTGTCGCGCAGTCAGTGCAGCGGGGATGTCGGTGGGTGGGCTACAGTGATTTCACGGCCTTGCAGTTGGGCCTGATGGCTCAGACGGGGCAGCCCAGTTTTACGGGGCCAACCATTAGCGCTGATTTTGGTGAGGGTAAGCCCCATCCCCTGACACTTGCTCAGTTTGAAAGCCTGCTGTCGGGGCGCATACCTTCAGTCAGTTGGTCCTGCCCGGTCGCTTTGACGGATCAGAGACTAAGTCTTGAGGGAACGCTATGGGGTGGCAATCTGGCGATGCTGACTTCGCTGGTAGGTACCCCTTATCTGCCCTCCATCAGCCAGGGACTGCTCTACCTGGAGGATGTGTCTGAGCATCCCTATCGCATTGAGCGCATGCTGCACCAGCTTTACTTTGCAGGCGTGCTGCAGGCGCAAAAAGTCATCATCATGGGCGAGTTCTCAAACTGGAAACCGTCCCCGCAAGATCGTGGCTATGATCTTGCGGCAGTGTTCGATTACTGGCGAGGACGGCTTTCGGTCCCCATTGTTGAGGGCCTGCCCTTCGGACATGTACCGGCCCGAGCCGTGCTGGGGCTGGGCCTGGAGTACCGCCTGCGCACGAGTGGCGGTGTGGCCCAGTTAGACCCCCTCAGGCCGGCTTGGCCAACGAGCTGAAGCTTTCGATTCGGCCTTCTTCAGCCGCGTGACAGGCAACCATGCCGCCGCCGATAGTGGCTGACAAAACGGGGCGTTCACGGCGACAGCGATCGTTAGCCAGTGGGCAACGCGGATTAAAAGCGCAGCCGCTGGGCGGATTCAGAGGATTGGGCACCTCGCCGCCTACCGGCGTTCGGGGACGGCCGCTCATGGTGATGTCGGGAATGGCATCGAGCAGCATGCGTGTGTAGGGGTGCTGCGGGTTTGCGAAGAGACGAGCCTTGGGTGCGATCTCAACGATGCGGCCCAGGTACATGACGCCGACGCGGTCACTCACGTGATGCACCACCGCCAGATTGTGCGAGATGAAGAGATAGGTCAGTCCACGTTCGCGCTGCAACTCACGCATGAGGTTAAGCACCTGCGCCTGGACTGAAACGTCCAGTGCTGAGGTGGGCTCATCGCAAACGAGGAATTGCGGCTCGGAAGCCAGGGCTCGGGCGATCGAAATACGCTGCCGCTGCCCCCCGGAGAACTGATGCGGAAACTTCTCGGCATCGGCGCCCGCCAGTCCGACGTGGCCCAGCAACGCTTCGACGCGGGCGCTTATCGCCGCCGGATCGTCGATCAGACCGTGCACCCGGATGGGTTCGGCAATGATGTCGGACACCCGCCAGCGCGGATTCAGGCTGGCGTACGGATCTTGAAAAATCATCTGCATACGGCGTCGCAGCACCATGCCTTGCGGACCGTTGAGTTCGGCAAGGTCATGGCCATCGAAACGTACGCTGCCCTGCGAGGGCCGATAAAGCCCGACCAAAAGGCGCGCCACAGTCGATTTGCCGCAGCCCGACTCGCCGACCAGGGCCAGGGTTTCGCCCCGTTGAATCTCAAAGTTGACATCGTCGACCGCGCGCAGGAGCAACCGGGGCTTGCCCTCGAGTACACGATTAAGCCAGGGCGGTGAGACATCGAATACCTTGGAAAGCGAATTCACGCTGACCAGCGGACGCCCCCCTGCGGCCTCAGGGCTGTCGGCCTGCGCACCTGTTGGCTGGCCGTACCGACTGGGTCTCAGCTCAGCTTCGCTCATAGAGCCCCCGCTTCGTTGACAGTGTGTGCTGCCGATTCGCTCGAATCATGCAGCCAGCAGGCGGCCATGGACCGTGCCACCGGCACGAGTTCGGGTCTGAGCTCACGGCATTTTGCAATGGCTTTAGTGCATCGTGGATTGAAGGCGCAGCCCTTTGGAATGGCATTCAGTCTGGGCATTGCACCGTCTATCTGCGCAAGGCGTTCACGATCGGCGCCTATGGATGGGATAGAGCCCATAAGCCCCACGGTGTAGGGGTGTCTGGGGCGATGAATCACATCGCCGACTGGACCAATTTCCACGATGCGTCCCGCGTACATGACCGCAACCCGGTCAGCGGTCTCGGCAATGACGCCCATGTCGTGCGTGACCAGCATGACCGCTGTACCCTTCTCTCGACACAAGCGCTTGAGCAGCGTGATGATCTGCGCCTGAATGGAGACATCGAGAGCAGTGGTGGGCTCATCGGCCACGATCAGCTTGGGCTCAGCGGCCAGGGCCAATGCGATGACGACCCGCTGGCGCATGCCACCGGAGAACTGGTGCGGATAATGGTCAATACGTTGTGCGGCTGCCGGAATGCCGGTGGCCTCCAGTAACTCGATGGCGCGCGCGCGAGCCGCCCTTTCGTCAACACCCAGATGGGTTTGAATCGTTTCAGTGATTTGCCGACCCACGGTGTAGAGCGGGTTCAGTGAAGTGAGTGGATCCTGAAAGACGGCACCAATTTCGCGGCCGCGTACCTTGCGCATGGCATCGGCCGGGAGGTTGTCGATGCGACGACCGTTCAGCAGAATTTCGCCGCTCGCAATGCGTCCGGGTGGTTCGATCAGACCGATGATGGCCGCGCCGGTCACTGATTTGCCCGCGCCCGATTCACCCACGACGCCAAGAACCTCGCCTGGGGCGATGCTCATGCTGACGTCATCGATGGCGACCAGTGTGCCGCGGCGCGATGGAAACTCGACCCGCAGGTGTTTGACTTCAAGAAGAGGCTTGGCGTTCATTGCAGCTTGGGGTTTAGGGCGTCACGCAGCCAGTCGCCCAGAAGATTGACCGACATGCACAGCAGCACCAGCGCCGCGCCGGGAAAAATAACCAGCCACCACTCGCCGGAATAAAGGAAGTTATTGCCGTTATTGATCATGGTGCCCAGCGACGGTGAGGTGGGCGGAACACCCACGCCCAGAAACGACAGCGTAGCCTCGGTAATGATCGCCTGGGCAATGTTGATGGTGGCAATCACCAGCACCGGGCCCAATGAGTTGGGCAACACATGACGCAGCATGATGCGGCCTGGTCGCACGCCGATCACCCGTGCAGCCTGAACATACTCTTTGTTTTTTTCGATCAGGGTTGAGCCTCGGACGGTGCGTGCATACTGCACCCAGTTGGCCAGCCCGATAGAGCCGATCAGCACGGCGATGGCCATCCAGTTGTTATGGTTGTCCTGCGGAAGCACAGCGCGTGCGACGCCGTCAATCAGCAGTGCGATCAGGATGGCCGGAAACGACAACTGAACGTCAGCCACGCGCATGATGAAAGCGTCAAGCCGGCCGCCCATATAGCCTGAGATAAGTCCGAGTGCTACGCCCAACACCATGGCAAAGATCACGGATGCAATACCCACCAGCAGCGATACACGCGAGCCATAGAGAATGGTCGACAGCACATCGCGTCCCTGGTCATCGGTGCCCAACAGGTACTTGACCTGACCCGTCTCATCCCACGCTGGGGGCAGCAGCGCATCGTTGAGCGAGATCGTGGCCAGATCAAAGGGCTGGTGCGGCGCGAGAATGGGCGCGCCAAAAGAGCCGATGATCATAATCAGCGCTACGACCGTGGCGCCCACGGCAACTGGCGAGCGTCGAAAACTCCACCACAGATCGCTGTCTAGAAAACGGCTAAGCGCGCCGGTGCTGGATGCAGCCATCAGGAAGCTCCGGGAGATGATTGTGGCAGTGCCCGCTCGGCCAGGCGCACAAAAAGCGCCGCACCCAGCGGTAGCACCGCGTCGTTGAAGTCGTAGCGAGCGTTGTGCAGAAAGCGTCCAGCTTCAGCTCCGCCCTGACCCAGCCGAAAATAAGCGCCCGGACGCACCTGGAGCATGAACGAAAAATCTTCCGCCCCCATGCTCGGCTCGAGATCGGTCACTACCGAACCGTCGCCTACCAGTTCGCGAGCGACAGCTTGACCGAACAAGGATTCATCATGGGTATTAATGGTGGCCGGGTAGCTGCGTTCGTAAGTCAGCTCTGCCTTCGCGCCAAAGGCCTGGGCGACCGATTCAATCAGACTACGCAGCCGGCTCTCGACCATATCCTGGGTTTTCGCGCGGAAGGTTCGCACGGTGCCCACCAGGGTGGCCTCGTGCGGAATGACACTCATGGCAGCCAGATTGCCAGCCTGCATAGCGCATAGGCTGATCACCGCCGAATCAATCGGACTGACGTTGCGCGAGACGATGGACTGCGCAGCCGTGATGATATGACCCGCCACCAGAACCGGGTCTACGGTCTGATACGGATGCGCACCGTGACCGCCCACGCCGTGAATGCGGATGGTGATCTTGTCGGACGCTGCCATGATGGGACCCGGCCTCACGGCGATGGTTCCGGGCGGAAGCGCCGGCCAGTTGTGCATGGCATAAACGCCATCACAGGGGAAACGCTCAAATAAACCGTCTTGAATCATGGCTCGAGCGCCGGCGTAGCCCTCTTCGCCCGGCTGGAAGATCAGGTTGACTGTGCCGTCAAACTGTCGGGTTCTGGCCAGATATCGGGCAGCGCCCAGCAGCATGGCTGTATGTCCGTCATGGCCACACGCATGCATACGTCCGGGCTGACACGACCGCCACTCGACATCGCCTTCTTCGCGCATGGGCAAAGCGTCCATATCGGCGCGTAGTCCAATGCTGGCGGTCGAGGAGCCAGCCCCGCGAATAACGCCAACGATCCCGGTCTTGCCAATACCCCGATGGATCTCGTCGACGCCGTAACGTTCGAGTTCAGAGGCGACCAGCGCAGCCGTCACGTGTTCCTCAAAGCCCAGTTCAGGATGGGCATGCAGCTGACGACGAATTCGGGTGAGCTCGCCATGCCAGCTTCTAAGCGCCTGGAAGGCACTTGAGGCTGCGAGGTAAGTGCCAGAGTCGTTTACGTTCATGGCGTGATATGCGATGCAATCAGTGACCACCGGCGCGATCAATGCGCAGGCGTGGATCGACGGCGAAATACAGCAAATCGACCGCCAGATTGATGACGACAAAAATCAGCGCGATCAGGCACAAATAGGCTGCCATGACCGGAATGTCAGCGAACTGTACGGACTGAATAAAAAGCAGTCCCATGCCAGGCCACTGAAAAACGGTTTCGGTGACGATGGCGAAGGCAATGATTCCGCCCAGTTGCAGACCCGCAATGGTGATGACGGGTACCAGCGTGTTCTTCAGTGCGTGACCGAAGTGGACAGCGCGATCAGTCAGACCCCTGGCACGGGCGAACTTGATGTAATCAGTGCGTAGAACCTCGAGCATTTCAGATCGCACCAGACGCATCACCAGTGTCATTTGAAACAGTGCCAGGGTGAACGCCGGCAATACAAGATGCTTCCAGCCATCAGCGGTGAGCAACCCGGTGGTCCACCAGCCCAATGCGACGACGTCACCGCGGCCATAGGACGGTAACCAACCCAACAAAACCGCAAAGAACAGAATGAACAAAATACCAATCAGGAAAGTTGGTAAGGAAACGCCCAGCAGCGAAATGGCCAGCAACGCATTCGACAGAAAGCCCCGTCGTCGCAAAGCGGTGTAAACCCCCATGGGAACGCCCACCGCCAGTGCGATGAAGGCGGCCGCTATTGATAGTTCGAGGGTGGCTGGCAGTCGGTCAACGATCAGGGTTGAGACTTTGCGACCCTGCCGATATGAAACGCCAAATTCACCCTGTACCGCGTTACCCAGAAACTTGGCGAACTGCACCGGAAAAGGTTGGTCGAGGCCCAGCGAGCGGGTGAGTTCAACGCGCTGCTCGGGCGTCGCGTCCTGCCCGAGCATGGTGAGCACAGGGTCGCCAACAAAGCGAAACAAAGAAAACGCGATCAGGGCCACCACGCCCATCACGAGTACGGCCTGAAGCAAGCGTCTGATGATGAAAGCAAGCATGAGCGTTGTCGTTGACGGTGCCGGGCTTAGCGCTGCCCATGAACGGGTGCCAGCCAGCGCTCGGCCAGCCGAACCCAGTAAGCGGCACCGATGGGAATAAGCTCGTCGTTGAAGTCGTAGTTAGGGTTGTGCAGCATGCACGGCCCCATGCCGTGTCCGTGCTCGCGGTGACCGCCGTCCCCATTGCCAATGGCGACGTAGCAGCCTGGAATCTTCTGCAGAAAAAATGCGAAATCTTCTGCGCCCATGGTGGGCTCAAACACCTGTACGCCCTCGGGTCCGGCGATCTCGGCCATGACCTCGCGGCAGAAAGCGGTTTCCCGCTCGTGATTGACGGTAGGTGGGTATTTGCGGCTGAAGGTGAATTCGCACTCGACCCCAAAGGCCGCCGCCGTATGGTTGGCCAGGTCGCGCATCCGCGTTTCAATCAGGTCCAGCGTGGCTTCGGTGAAGGTGCGCACGCTACCGCAAATTTCAGCCTTCTCGGGAATGACGTTGGTGGCCTCACCGGCATGAATCATGGTCACTGAAATGACCGCCGACTCAACCGGGCGCTTGTTGCGCGTGATGATCGTCTGGAAAGCCTGAACCAGTTGGCAGGCGACCGGCACGGGATCAACACCGTTGTGCGGCATCGCGGCATGCGCGCCCTTGCCACGCAGCTCAATGCGGAATTCATTGGACGAACCCATCATGGGGCCGGCACATACTGCGAAGTGGCCGGCCTTCAGGCCCGGCCAGTTGTGCATTCCGAACACCGCCTGCATCGGAAACAGGTCGAGCATGCCGTCTTTAAGCATCTCGCGGGCGCCACCGCCACCTTCTTCGGCGGGCTGAAAAATCAGATAGACGGTGCCATCGAAATTGCGATGGCGGGCCAGGTGACGCGCTGCGGCCAACAACATGGCTGTGTGACCATCATGGCCGCAGGCATGCATTCGGCCAGGGTTGCGCGAGGCGTGCGGAAACCGATTGAATTCGGTCATGGGCAGAGCATCCATGTCGGCGCGCAGGCCAATGGCGCGGTCCGAACTGCCAGCCTTCACGATGCCGATAACGCCTGTTTTGCCCAGGCCTCGATGAACCGGTATTCCCCACTCCGTGAGCTTGGCCGCCACCAGGTCACCGGTACGGACCTCTTCAAAGCACAGCTCTGGGTGCGCGTGGATGTCACGGCGCAGGACCTGTATTTCCGACTGAAAGCCGGCGATGTCTTCGATCAGCTTCATGGTGTCTCGGCGTACCGTGTCTCGTTTTTGCAAAGCGCGGTAGATTAGCACTTGTGTCCTGGTCTGCAGGGGCGGGCAGGGCCGCGGGAGGGTTATCCATGGGTGCAGTGCAGCAAGATCGAGCGACGGGCGATCGAATCGTACGGGGCGCCTGTCCCCATGATTGTCCAGATACCTGTGCGTTGCAGATTACCGTTCGCGATGGCCGCGCCATCAAGGTGGCTGGCGATCCTGAGCACCCTCCCACCCATGGCAGGCTGTGTGCCAAGGTGTCTCGCTACCCAGAACGAACCTACGCGCCTGACCGGCTGCTGTATCCGCTCAAGCGTATCGGAGCCAAGGGCGAGGGGCGTTTTCAGCGGGTGTCATGGGACGAGGCCTTGTCAGATATCGGCGGGCGCCTCTCGGCTATCGCACAGCGAGACCCACAACGCATTCTTCCCTACAGCTATGCCGGCACCATGGGCTGGGTGCAGGGTGAAGGTATGGGTTCGCGTCTTTTTCACCGCATGGGTGCGTCGCTGCTTGACCGAACCATCTGCGCCTCGCCTGGAACCACCGCGCTGCAGTACACCCTGGGTGGCTCCGTTGGCATGGATGTTGAGCGGTTTGTTGATTCCAAGCTTATTCTGATCTGGGGTTCTAACCCCATCACCTCTAGTGTCCACTTCTGGAGCTTTGCCCAGGAAGCCAAGCGTCGCGGCGCCATCCTGGTGGCGATTGATCCCTTCCGCAGCGACACAGCCATGAAGTGCCATCGTCATCTGGCCATTCTGCCGGGCACCGATGCGGCGCTTGCACTGGCCATGACGCAGGTGCTGATTGCTGAAGACCTCATCGATCACGACTATGTGGCGCGTCATACCGTGGGATACGAGGCGCTCGCCGAGCGGGCAGCGCAATGGACGCCCCAGCGTGCGGCGCAGGTGTGCGGTCTCGAGGCCGAGCAGATTATCGAGCTGGCCCGCGATTACGGCCGCACAAAGCCATCGGCCATCCGCCTCAACTACGGCATGCAGCGCGTTCGCGGTGGCGGCAATGCGGTGCGTGCCATTGCCTGCCTGCCCGCACTGGTAGGGGCTTGGCGGCACCCGGCCGGGGGGCTGCTGCTGTCGTCCAGCGGCATGGTGCCGGCGACGCCTGCGCAGCACACGCGCCCTGATCTGCTGCCTGGTTGGCCATCCAGACTTCCGCGCACCATCAATATGTCAACGATTGGTGACGCTTTGCTGTCAGCTGATCCGCCTATTGAGGCACTGGTGGTCTACAACAGTAATCCGGTGGCTGTTGCGCCCGAGACCGAAAAAGTCCTACGCGGGTTTTCGCGGGAAGATCTTTTCACGGTTGTGCTTGAACACTTCCAGACCGATACGGCCGACTACGCAGACTATGTTTTGCCGGCCACCACGCAGCTCGAGCACTTCGATGTTCACAAAGCCTACGGGCACTGGTATGTGCTGGCGAACAATCCCGCCATCGCACCGCTGGGCGAAGCTCGTTCGAACAGTGATATTTTTCGGGCGCTGGCCCAACACATGGGTTACACCGATGAAGCTCTGCGGGCCAGCGATGAACTCATCGCGCAGGACGCCATGAACTGGCAAAGCAGTCTGGTTCCGGCTGGTGGCCTCAAGGCGCTTCTTGAACACGGCTGGGTGCGTATGGCGCATGCCGAGGCACCCTTCGCCCAAGGCGGATTTCCGACTCCGTCCGGCAAGGTTGAGTTTTACAGCGAGCGGCTGGCCCGGCAAGGGCTTGACCCGGTCCCTGACTTCATTCCGCCCTATGAGTCGGTGGCCTCAAACCCGGCCCTGGCAGCCCGCTTTCCGCTGGCCATCATCTCCCCGCCTGCACGTAATTTTCTTAACAGCAGTTTTGCCAACGTGGCCAGCCTGCGGGCGATGGAGGGGGCGCAGCGCTGTGAGATTCACCCGCTTGATGCCCAGACGCGAGGTATTTGCGATGGCATGCGCGTGCGCGTGTTCAATGATCGTGGCAGCTTCACCGCGCAGGCGTCTGTCAGCGATCGCGCCCGCCCGGGGGTCACGGTTGCATGGGGACTGTGGTGGCATAAGCTGACCGACGGCGCACGTAACGTCAATGCGGTGACTGGGCAGGCGCTGACCGATATGGGACGTGGTCCGACGTTTTATGACTGTCTGGTTGAGATTGAGCCTGCGTAAGACAGGCCTGGCCTTAGGCCTGGCGCTGATACAGCTTGCGCTGTCGTCTGAGACCCTGGCCTCATCGACCAGCTGGGTGCTGTCGCCCGCGTATTACTGGCAGTCCGTTCGTGGGCATTTATCGCTGATGATGGCCAGCCGGCCGATTGATGAATGGTTGGCCGATCCAGGCGTTGAACCCCAGCTGCGCCAGCGCCTGCTGCTGGCGCGCGAGATTCGCCAGTTTGCTTCGCGGGCTCTGGCCTTGCCCGACAACGGTAGCTTCACGCGGTATGCCGATCTGGGCCGCTCACAGGTGGTGTGGAATGTGAAAGCAACGCCCGAGTTTTCGCTGCAGCCTTTGCAGTGGTGCTTTCCCGTGGCGGGCTGCGTAGCCTATCGTGGCTATTACGACGAAGGCGAGGCAAAGGCCTTTGCGCAAAGCCTGCGTGAGCAGGGACTGGACGTCAGTCTGGGGGGCGTTCAGGCTTATTCCACCCTGGGCTGGTTCGACGACCCCCTCCTCAATACCTTTGTGGGCGGTTCCGCGCTTGAGCTGGCCCGCCTCATATTTCATGAGCTGGCGCACCAGGTGGTTTACGTGGCCGGCGACACCCGGTTTAACGAGTCTTTTGCCACGGCGGTTGAAGAGCTGGGGCTCGAACGCTGGGTACAGTCCCTTGAGGCCGCAGGCTCTGCCGCCACGGGATTTGAGCAGCGGCAGCTTGATGCCTGGCGGGCGAGCCGTGCCCGACGCGAGCAGGTACTGGCCTTATTGGGCCGCACGCGTGAGGAACTGGCTCGTGTCTATGCGCTTGATGAACCCATTGAGGTTCGCCGTGCCGCCAAGCAGGCGGCTTTCGCGCAACTGCGTGAACGCTATGCTGAGTTACGCGCGCAATGGCAAGGCCATGCTGGCTATGATGGTTTCTTCGCGCAGCCTCTGGGCAACGCGCACCTGCTGTCGGTATCGCTTTACAACGACTGGGTGCCAGCGTTCAGAGCATTGTTCGACGATCAGGGGCAAGACTTTGCACGCTTTTATCAGGCCGTGCGCGAGCTGGCAGCGCTCGCCCCGCTCGAGCGCGAGCGCGCACTCGCACAGCGACTGAGTTTGCAGCCATAATCTGCTCAACGGCGCCCGCAGAGCGCCCCAGCTGACAGCGGTAGGTCAGTAGCAAAGCCGCAGGCAAACGATTGATCCACCGGAGGAATCATGCAACGCATCTGGCTCGATCACTATCCCGCAGGCGTCCCGCACGAAATTGATTGGCGGCAGTACTCATCGCTAGTCGCCCTGCTGGACGAAGCCTTTCGAAAGTACGCCAGCCGCGCCGCCTACGTTGGTTTTGGCGTTCAGATGTCTTTCGCTCAGCTCGATGAGCGTTCGCGGGCTTTTGCGGCCTGGTTGCAGGCGCGTGGATTGCGAAAGGGTGATCGCGTTGCCCTCATGATGCCCAATGTTCTGCAATACCCAGTGGCCATTGCGGGTGTTCTCAGAGCGGGGCTTGTGGTGGTGAACGTCAATCCGCTTTACACCCCGCGCGAGCTCGAGCATCAACTTCGTGACTCGGGTGCCAAGGCCATCGTCATTCTCGAAAATTTCGCTGCCACCCTTGAGAAGGTCATCGCTCGGACCGATTTGCAGACGGTAGTTGTCGCCGCCATGGGCGACCTTTTGGGCGCTGTTAAGGGAACCCTGGTTAATACCGTTGTACGGCATGTCAAGAAAATGGTGCCACCCTGGAATATCGCTCAGACGGTGCGCTTTGGTCAGGTGTTATCCGAAGGCGCCCCGCTTCAGTTTCGTGCGTCGGATCTTAGTCACGACGACCTGGCCTTTCTTCAGTACACCGGTGGTACGACGGGCATATCAAAAGGTGCAGCGCTATCGCATCGCAACGTATTGTCCAATTTGTTGCAGTCTGAGGCCTGGATGCAACCCGGCTTGAGTAATCCCAATCGTCCCGTCTCGGCTGATGAGCAATTGCAGGTCGTGTGCGCCCTGCCGCTTTATCACATCTTCGCCCTGACCGTGTGTTGTCTTCTGGGCATGCGCACGGGCGCGATGAATGTTCTCATTCCTAATCCGCGCGACCTGCCGGCTCTGATCAAAGAGATTAAGCCCTGGCGTATTCACATCTTTCCAGCCGTCAACACGCTCTATAACGCGCTGGTGCACCACGAGGGCTTTCGCCAGCTCGACTTCTCGCGGCTGGTGGTCAGTAATGGCGGTGGCATGGCTGTTCAAGAGGCTACTGCCCGTAAGTGGCTGGACCTGACCGGCTGTGCCATCTGCGAGGGCTACGGGCTTTCTGAGACCTCACCCTCGGCGACCTGTAATCCCACCAACACGGCGGAGTTCTCCGGCACCATTGGTTTGCCGCTACCGTCGACTGAGATCGCCATTCTTGATGATGATGGACACCCTGTGGCTGTTGGTCAGCGTGGCGAAATCGCCATTCGTGGTCCTCAGGTTATGAGTGGCTATTGGCAGCGGCCCGACGAAACGGCGTGCGTGATGACCCCTGATGGGTTTTTCAAGAGCGGCGATGTGGGGGTGATGGATGAACGCGGTTACGTGCGAATCGTTGACCGCAAAAAAGACATGATTCTGGTGTCAGGATTCAATGTCTATCCCAACGAGATTGAGCAGGTTGTATCCATGCATCCGGGGGTGCTTGAAGTGGCCGCCATCGGCGTGCCGGACAAACATTCCGGAGAAGCGGTCAAGCTATTTGTGGTGAAGAAAGATCCGACGCTGACCGAGTCTGATCTGACTGCTTTCTGTGCCACCGAGCTCACCGGCTATAAACGGCCGCGCCACATTGAATTTCGTAGTGAATTACCCAAGACCAATGTGGGCAAGATTTTGCGCAGAGCGCTTCGCGAGCCGGCAGAGAGCTGAAGCTTGCTGGGGCGTCGCGCTTAGACAGGGGCAAACACCCAGCCCTGCATCAGACGGCGCGCGCTGCGGCTCATGACCGAGCGCTCAACCGTCCACTGTCCGTCGCGCTCGCTAAGCTCTGCGCCAACGGCCAGCGTGCCTGAGGGATGCCCGAAAGCCAGACGAGCGGTGTCAGTACCCGGTTTCAGCACTTGATTCACCACGCTTGTGGGTAAAGCCGCCGCGACTGACAAGGCAATGGCGCCAGTGCCGGTCATGGCGTGATGCAACTGGCCGACCGAAACAATGCGTGCATTGAATGCAATAGACGAAGCGCTGACCAGCCGGCCATCGGATGCGCGGTAATCCTGCGCCGGTGCGACAAAGCACAGGCGTGGCACCACGCGATGATTGCGGCTGGCCTCTTCGGCTGAGGCTGCAATGCCCATGGCTACAGCACCGTGGGCGCGAACCACTTCCAGCCGAGCAAGTAGGTCAGGCCGGTTGTTGATGTCGCTTTGCAGCTCTGTGCCGGTGAGACCCAGCGCGTTCGCATTGACGAAGATCGTCGGGTTGCCCGCATTCAAAAGCGTCAGTTCAACGGGGCCTATCGCAGGTATCTGCAGTCGGTCGGTCGTGTGTCCGGTTGGCAGCATGGCCACGTCGGCCTGGTCGCCCTCGCCGCCTCCGCCCGGCTCAAGAAATTCAAGGCGGATCTCGGCTGCCGGAAATGTGACCCCGTCCAGTTCGAAGTCACCGTCTTCAAGTACTTCGCCAGCACGCATGGGTACGTGCGCAAGAATACGTTTACCGAGATTGGCCTGCCATAACCTGACGGTGGCAATGCCCTCAGCGGGTGCTTGAACCAGACCCAAGCTGATCGCTAGGGGCGCCACAGCGGTGGTGAGATTGCCGCAATTGCCGCTCCAGTCAATGTGGGGTCTGTCGATGGCCACCTGGCCAAAGCGATAGTCGATATCGCTGTCCGATCGGGTCGTACGCGACAGAATGACCACCTTACTGGTGGATGAGGTGGCGGCCCCCATGCCATCGATCTGTTTGCCGTAGGGGTCGGGGCTTCCCAGGACGCGCAGTAGCAGACGGTCGCGAAGCACAGGGTGTTGTGGCAGATCGGTATCCAGAAAAAACACACCCTTGCTGGTGCCGCCACGCATGTAGGTAGCGGGTATGCGCTTTACGGTGCTTGAAGAGCTTGATTGCATGATCGATCAGTCTCCGGAGCCGCGGACCCACCCGGCCTGCAGCCAGTGCCAGTGACCCGGCAGAAACGCCCACGGAATCAGGCGTATCGATATGCCTGGGGGAAAAATCCCCGAACTGAGGTGGTCCTGCCATACACCGTGTGCTGCCAGCGGTGCCATCAGCTCTTGGGCGCAGCGCTCAGGCGATAGTGTTCGATCGCCCAGCCGGTATCCTGACGGCGTAACCGTAAGGTCCAACACATGTTGGGCGACGATATCCGGCGCTTGGTTGGCGCGTGCCGGGCCCGACATCCAGTCGTGAATACTGCCCCAATGACGTCCCGCGAGTTGTCGCGATAGAGTGTTGAGCCTTCGCTCAAGCGCCGGCAAGTCATCGCGAAAGCGATAAATCTGCTGCCCCAGTACGTTGTCAAAGAATAGCGTTGCCTTCGGGTACTCAGTCAGAATGCGGTCAAGATCGTCGAAAGCGTCTGTGCGGTGAAAGCGCAGGTTTACTCCGCCGCGCTTCAGTAGCCGACCATGCCGCAGCCTGAATAGACCCTCGGCGTTGGGGTCGAGATCGAAGGCTTCAATGTATCGGTATCGCGATAACCAGGGCGTTTGCATCATCCAGCCCGCGCTGGGGCCGATCAGCACGAGCGTATCGCCCGCTTGGGGTTGTTCCTCCAGCCATTGCGCGAGGGCAGCGCAGGTTGGTTGCCAGCGACGCTTTGCGAGCAGTGCCCGCAGATGCCACCGCCAGCCACCCGTGGTGTCGGTCGAATTCACCGGTGCGGGTCTCAGCCAGCCGCGGCTTCCTGACGCAGACGAAATCGCTGCAGCTTGCCGGTTTCAGTGCGGGGCAGGCTGTCGCGAAAAATAATAGAGCGCGGATATTTATACGGTGCGATGGTGTTCTTAACGTGCTCTTGCAGAAGCTTGGTCAAAGCAGCCTCGCCCCCAAAGCGCTCGAGCATGCCTGCGCGTAGCACCACATAAGCACGCACGATCTGACCGCGTTCGGCATCGGGTGCGCCCACCACACCACATTCAGCCACCGCCTCATGGTTAAGCAGCACCGCCTCGACCTCAGGTCCGGCAATGTTGTAGCCGGCTGAAATGATCATGTCGTCAGAGCGGGCCTGATAGTGGAAATAGCCGTCTTCGTCGACCATGAAAGTATCGCCTGGCAGATTCCAGCCATCACGCACGTACTGAGTCTGGCGCTCGTCGGCCAGGTAGCGACATCCCGTGGGCCCTCGCACAGCCAGCTTTCCCACCGTGTTGGGGGGCAGAGTATTCATGTGCTCATCGACGATACGTGCTTCGTAGCCCGGCACCACTTTTCCAATGGTGCCGCGCTTGACCTCGATGCCTGCCGATGCAATGAAGATGTGAATCATCTCAGTGGAACCAATGCCATCAATCATCTCGATGCCAGTGGCCTTTTTCCAGAGTTGCCGTGTGGCATCGGGCAGAGCCTCGCCGGCGGACACGCATTTTTTGAGCGAGGACAGATCATATTTTTGCGCGAGGGGTGCCATCTGCCTATAAAACGTGGGTGCGGTAAAGCACACCGTGGCGCGATGACGTTCAATGGCTGATAGAAGCTTCTCAGGTGTCAGCCCCTCGAGCAGCAGCGTGGACGCGCCTACGCGCATGGGGAAAGCAAGCATGCCGCCCAGGCCGAAAGTGAAGGCCAGAGGCGGGGTGCCGCAAAAAACATCGGAGGCCTGTGGTTTGAGCACATGACGCGGAAACAAATCGCACATGGCGATCACGTCTCGGTGAAAATGCAGCGTACCTTTGGGCTGGCCCGTAGTGCCCGAGGTGAAGGCAATCATGGCGACATCATCCTGCGCGGTATCGCAGGCTACAAAAGGCTTGTCGTACTTTGACAGATGCGTCTCGAGAGCGTCGACTGCGCCGCTGCCATCGTTGAAGAACAACGCGCGCCCCAACGCCGGGCAGCTCGCCTTGCCCAGGTCAATCTCGGCGCGCAGTTTGATGTCACACAGCACCGCCGAAATCTTCGCTTTGTCAGCGACTTGCTTAAGCTCGGTCGCGCGCAGCAGTGGCATGGTCGCCACGGCCACCAGGCCAGCTTTAATGGTTGCCAGCCAGCATGCAGCCATGCCCGGGTTGTTACCACCTCTTAGCAGCACCCGTTCGCCGGGCTTCAGGTTCAGGTGTGTGCTGAGTACATGAGCAATCTGATCCACACGGGCGCGCAACTGGTTCCAGGTGCATGTGGCGTCGTCATTGCGCAGTGCAATCGATTCGCCAAAGCCTCGCTTAATCATACGATCAAGCAACTCGACCGCGGCATTGAGGCGCGCGGGGTAGCGGGTATCCGGGCAGTCCAGAAAGCTTGGCCACTGCTTCGTGGCGGGCAGATTATCCCGGGTGAAGGTGTCTACATGCGCCGATCTGAACATGGCTGGTCTCCTTGGGGTACAGGCTCTGAAGGCCTGGTGCTCAATGCTTTTGTGCGGTGCTCATCAAGTCGCGTGCGATGATTAATTTCTGTACTTCGGTCGCGCCCTCGTAAATTCGAAGCGCACGAATCTCGCGATAAAGGCTCTCGACGATCTGACCGCGCGTCACGCCTAGGCCCCCAAATACCTGCACAGCGCGGTCTATGACGCGTTGCGCATTTTCGGTTGCGCTCATCTTGGCCATTGCCGCCTCGCGCGTAGTGCGCGCGCCGCGCACATCGCGTATCCAGGCCGCTCGCCAGGTCAGCAGGGCGGCGCTATCGATATCGGTCGCCATGTCGGCCAGTGCTGCCTGTGTCAGTTGAAAATCAGCCAGCGTCTTCCCAAACATTTGACGCTCTTGCGCTCGGTGATGGGCCTCGTGCAAAGCGCGGCGTGCGAAGCCTAGCGCGGCGCCGGCAACCGATGCACGAAAAATATCCAGTGTGGCCATGGCTAACTTGAAGCCCTGGCCTTCGGCGCCCAGCAGGTGGTCTGCCGGAATGTGGCACTGATTGAACTGCAGGGTGGCCAGCGGGTGGGGCGCGATGACGTCGATGCGTTCGGTGATGGCAAGTCCTGGCGTGTCGGCATCGACGACAAAGGCTGAAATGCCGCGTGCGCCAGGTTCATCACTGGTACGCGCAAACACGCAGTAAAAGTCGGCAATGCCGCCATTCGAGATCCAGGTCTTGGTGCCTTCCAGCACCCAATCGCCTTTGGCGGTGCGCGTCGCACGGGTGGTCATGGCGGCAACATCAGAGCCCGCCTGTGGTTCGGATAGGGCGAATGCGGCAATGGCTTCGCCCCGCATGACCCGTGGCAGGTAAGCGGCGCGCAGAGCCGCATTACCGCCCAGCGTGATAGGGCCGCTGCCCAGACCTTGCATGGCGAAGGCGAAGTCGGCCAGCCCGTCATGAAAGGCCAGCGTATCGCGAATCAGGCAGAGCGCCCTTGAGTCGAGCGCTGCAAAGGCACCCCCCCAGGCGGCTGGCACGCAGTAACGTAGCCAACCCGCATCGCCGAGCGCCCGTACCAGGGCGCGGCAGGCATTGTCAGTGTCGGCATGATCGACGTGCCCGAGCGTCTCACCAGCCCACGTATCCAGAGCATCGATCAGCTGCGCGTGCGCTGGCTCAAAAAATGGCAATGCTGTGTCGGGCCAACTGGGGCGTGGCTTCTGTCTTGACATTGAGACTGCCTGCCCCGACGCTGTACTCGCCTGCCCCGACGCTGTGCCCGCCTGCCCTGACCCTGCACCTGTGGGCCTCGATGAACTGAGGTCTGTCGATTTGTCGCTGCGGTCCTTCATGGCGCTCTCGTCCAATCACTTAGAGGTTAGTCGCCTTGAAACACGGGCGTCTGCTTGGCTACGAAGGCTTTATAGGCCCGCTCAAAGTCCTGGGTCTGCATGCAGATAGCCTGTGCCTGTGCCTCGGCCTCTATGGCCTGCTCGACGCTCATGGCCCACTCTTGGTGCAGCATGGTCTTGGTGATGCCGTGGGCAAAGCTGGGGCCGTCGGCAAGACTGCGGGCCAGCGCCTGCGCATCAGTCACAAGCGACTCGGGCTGACACAGCCGATTGTGAAAGCCCCAGGCCAGCCCCTCGTCGGCCGTCATCACGCGTCCGGTGTAGAGCAGTTCGGCCGCTCGGCCCTGTCCGATGATGCGCGGCAGTATTGAGCAGGCCCCCATATCGCAGCCAGCCAGTCCCACCCGCGTAAACAAAAAAGCCGTCTTGGTCTTGGCCGTTGCGTAGCGGAAGTCGCTCGCCATGGCGATGATGGCGCCGGCGCCTGCACAAACGCCGTCTATGGCTGCGATGACCGGCTGCGGACAGCGGCGCATGGCCAACACCAGGTCGCCTGTCATACGCGTGAATTCAAGCAAGTCAGGCATAGCCATACCCACCAGCGGGCCGATGATTTCGTGTACGTCTCCGCCAGAGCAGAAATTACCGCCTGCACCAGTGACCACGAGGGCCCGAACGTCCTGGGCATAGGTCAGCGCGCGGAACAGATCACGCAGCTCAGCGTAGGACTCGAAGGTGAGGGGGTTTTTGCGGTCAGGCCGATTCAGCGTGATGGTGGCGACCCGGTCGTTACACGACCAGCTGAAATGCCTCGCCTCATAGCGGGCGAACTGACGGCGGACTTCACGGTTGAGAACAGTACTCAAGGGGCTCTCCTGAAGCGGTTCTTGGCCTTGCCCAGGCCGATTCCCTGAGTTTACTTTAGGCCTAAAGCAATTTCAGCCACGATCAGACAAGCTGTCCGAGAGACCCTGCTTGAGCTTTCCCAAGAGCTCATGCAGACGCTGACGTTCTGAGGGGTTCAGTGCAGAGAACATATCGGACACCCAG
>JBDLQY010000208.1:0-5099 GCA_039800325.1 Pseudomonadota bacterium
TTCGCCATCGTCTATGGCATGCTGGTCAATACGCGTCTCGTTCCGGCGGGAAGCGAGCCGCGCAGTTGGAATGACCTGCTCGACCCCAAGTGGAAGGGTCGCATCATCTCGGACGATCTGCGCGCCTTGGGAGGTGGCTCGGTATTGTTTTTCGTAACGCACGACGCGTTTGGTCGCGGCTTCCACGAAAAACTTTCCCAGCAGAACCTCATCTTCACGCGCGATATCCGAGATGCCGAGCGACGGGTCGCACGGGGCGAAGCAGCGATCTGGATTCCTTTTACCTTTTCTAATTACCCTCAGATCCGGGCTCTTCCTGTAAAGCCCATCGTGCCATCCGAGGGTGCGACCTACATCATGTACGAGGTCGCCATGTTGAAAAACGCTCCGCACCCAAATGCCGCGCGCCTGCTGATGAACTACTTTATCGAGCAGGAGGCTCAGGCCATCTACGCACTGGGCGGGTACGTGCCGGTCAGGCAGGGCGTCGCGCTTACTGCGCCGCCCGATATTCGAGAACTCATTGAGGTCAAGCTACTGGGCACTACCGACGCCGAGCGCCAAAACGACATGCTCAAGGCGGCCCAGGACATTTACCGGTAGCAAAAGGCCACTAACCATGCTTACTCGCGCTGACAACGAGCTTCTCACGCGCACCGACGCCGGAACGGCGATGGGCGAACTGCTGCGACGCTACTGGATTCCCTGCATGGTCGCCCGCGAACTCCCGGCCGCTGACGAGCCTCCCGTCCGGTTACGTCTTCTTGGTGAGAGTCTCGTTGTTTTCCGAGATACCCAAGGACGTATCGGCGTGCTGGATGAGGCATGCCCGCACCGGCTCACCAGTCTCTACTTCGGCCGTAATGAAGAGTCTGGCCTGCGCTGCGTGTACCACGGCTGGAAGTTCGACGTCAGCGGACAATGCGTTGATCTACCCACCGAGCCTGCAAGCAGCAACTTTCGCAACAAAATCCGCGCAGTCGCCTACCCCACGCGAGAAAGGGGCGGCCTGCTTTGGGTTTACATGGGGCCCGTTGATCACCAGCCCGCCTTTCCTGAATTTGAATGGCTAGATCTGCCCGATGAAAACCGGTATGCGTCTCGCTGGGAGCAGGAGTGCAATTCAATCCAGGCCATGGAAGGCGAGCTCGACGCAGCGCACGTAAGTTTTTTACATCGTCTGGTCGACGAGGTCGCGGATAACAAGCAGGCCCTGACCGGCTCATATTTCCGCGAAGACACGGCACCGCGCTGGCATGTCCGTGACACGGCCTATGGCTTTATTGCTGCATCGGAGCGCTCGGTTGATCAAGACCGAAGCTATTGGCGTCTGAATCAGTTTCTCATGCCGTTTTACACCATGATCACCTCCCTTGCGGACAACGCCCGAATGACACGGATTTGGATCCCAAAGGACGATACCCACTGCTGGGTCATCGCGGTGAATTTTCGCCCTGATTCAGCGCTGCACGCAGGTGAATTAGCGGCGTGGAAGAACGGCGAAAATACCCATAGGCGTGTGGTCCCAGGCACAACACAGCCTGTTGAAACCGCTGCCAACGAATACCTGATTGACCGCGCCCTGCAGAAAACGCATTCGTTCACCGGCATACACGGGATTCGTGCGCAGGACGCAATGGCGACCGAAAGCGCGGGACCCATTGTTGATCGGACCCGAGAGCACCTGGGCACAAGCGATATTGCAATCATCACCATGCGTAAACGACTACTGGCTGAGGCCCGTGCTTTACGCGATCAAAGCGAGGCTCCCTCGGGTACGGTCGATGGTGCTTTATACCGGGTGCGCGCCCATCAGGCGGTGCTGCCGAGATCGGTACCATTCGACCTCGAGCCTGAGGTCGTCGCCGCGATGCGCGCCTGAGCGTCAGTGATGGCCAGAAGTACGCTGGCCCTGGTGGCCCTGGGTCTCGTCCTTGGCTTCCTATCTCTTTATCCGATGGCCATGCTGCTGTATGGCAGCCTGCACTCGACCCCGCCCGGGACCGCAGGTCATTTCAACCTCGACGGTTACCGTTCGCTTCTGACGCCCGACAATCTGGCAGTGATGTGGAATACCGTCGGTATCTCGCTGGTCAAGACGGTTTTGTCCATGGCTCTGGCTATCTTGCTCGCCTGGATCGTAGCCCGTACCGACACACCGGGGCGGCAAACGCTTGAGGTACTGATTACGCTGCCATTTTTTATTCCACCGATTCTCACTGCATCAGCCTGGGGCATGCTGGGTAACCCCCAGGTCGGTTCGATCAATCTCGCATGGAAGTGGCTCACAGGCGCGTCAGAACCCCTGGTGAACGTCTTTTCATGGGGTGGCGTCGTCTGGCACATGATGCAGTACTCCACGCCGTTTCTCTTTCTATTTATCGTTGATGCGTTTCGCGCCATGGATCCCGCACTTGAGGAATCGAGCCGCATGTCAGGGGCCTCGCGTACACGAACATTTTTTAAAATCACCCTGGTCCTGATGTTGCCGGTCACCACCAGCGCTTTTATTCTCAGTTTTATCCGTGGCATCGAATCCTTTGAGTCGCCGGTTTTTTTCGGTACGCCAGCCAAGATCGAGGTAATGACAACCAAGATCTACCACCTGATTCATCACCAGTCTCAACCCCAATATCAATCCGCGACCGCGCTCGCCTTTGTCGCGATGGCGCTTATGTTCGTCCTGGTTGCCTGGCAGTGGCGTGTTCTCGGCGGCAGAAGCTTCAGCACCGTGACGGGAAAGGGCTACTCGCCTAACGTCATTCGGCTGGGGAAACTGCGCTGGGTCACCTTCGCCCTTTGCGTTCTCTTCTTTATCGTCACGGTCGCGTTGCCCATCGGTCAGTTGCTGCTGTCGTCGTTCTTCCAGTTTTTCGGGTTTTACCAGCTGGACATGCTCACCCTGGACCACTATCGCAACGTCTGGGCCAGCCGAGAAGTCTGGCGGGCCCTGGGTAACACCATGTTGCTCGGTCTGGTCGGCGCCACCGCAACCATGGTACTGGGTGGCATCGTCGCGTATGTGGCTGCGCGAACGCGCTGGCGGGGTCGCCGACTGATCGACGCGCTGGCCTGGCTGCCTTGGCTGATGCCGGGCATTGTCCTGGGAATCGGTTTCTTATGGGGCTTTGCGCTCTTACCGGGATGGATGCCCATCTACGGCACACTCTGGGCGCTGCTTCTGGCATATATCGCCTTGGCAACGCCGGTAGCGGTACGGGTGATGACCAGTGCCTATGCCCAGCTTTCTTTCGACCTGGAAGAGTGCTCTCGCGTGCATGGTGCCTCATGGTGGCAAACCTTGTGGCGAATCCTGGTGGCACTCGCCTGGCCAGCATTCGCGGTTGGCTGGGTACTGGCCTTCTTCGGAATCATGCGCGAGCTGAGCGCATCCATTCTCCTGTATTCGGCAGGTACCGAGGTGCTGAGTGTCGTGATGCTGAAAATGTGGTCGGGCGGAAAACCCGAAGAGGTCAGCGTCATCGGTCTGTTCATGATGGTCTTGGTCCTTGTTTTCCGTTGGCTTCAAACGGTACTTATCCGTCGCCGAATCAGTACGCTCTAGGCTCCCAGTCCTTGGCTCAAAAGGAGATGCCAGATGTTCCGTCGCAGTTCCTCGCCGTCTCGCCGCAATGCGCTCCGCGCCATCGCGGCGGCATCGATTGCACCCATGTCAACGACCTTCGCCCAGACCAACCCCGAATGGGCAAAAGTGATCACGGCCGCCAAAAAAGAAGGACGGATGACGCTGTACACATCGGGTGTCGGCTCGACCTTTCATAAGGAAGTTGGCCGGCTTTTTGAGCAGAAGTACGGCATCCGCTTTGAGGTCCTGGAGGCTCGCGCAAGCGAACTGCGCGAGCGTATTCGCAGCGAGCAGACCGCAGGGCGCTTTCTAGGTGATGTGCATCACAATGGGGCAACCACCACCTTCCTGATGAGGGCTGACGGAAACTTTCAGCCGCACGGCGGAATACCGAATGCCAGTCGCCTGCAGCCTGGATTTGCGGCGGATGAGATTAGAGTTCCTTCAAATGTTCAAAGCTACGGCATCCTCATCAATCGGAATCTCGTGAAACCTTCCGAGGCACCCAAAAGTTGGAAAGATCTTCTTGACCCCCGCTGGAAAGGCAAAATTCTGTCGGATGACTTAAGAGCTCTTGGCGGTGGCAGCGTGTTCTTCTTTGTCACGCACGATGCCTTCGGTGTCGATTTCCATGAAAAACTTGCCGCGCAGAATCTGGTTTTCTCACGCGACCTGCGCAACGATGAACGCCGTGTTGCACGGGGTGAGTTTCCAATCTATATCCCGCAGCTTCTTCCATATTTCACGCAGCTGAAGGGACTTCCTGTTGACTTTATCGTGCCGCAAGAGGGCAGACCCTACGTTCAATTTGATCTCGCGGTCCTCAAGAATGCGCCGCATCCAAACGCGGCGCGCCTGTTCATCAATCATTTCCTCGATGTCGAATCGCAGCTGGTCTATGCCAACGCCGGTTTCGATCCGACCATGCAGGGCGTCATTGACCGCGCCAGTCCCGAGATACGTTCTCTGCTGGCAACCCAAGTCATGGGAACAACCGTTGCCGAGCGTCAGAATGCAATGCTCGATCTTGCGAAGCGGATCTATCGATGAAACAGGGTCGCTCAGCCCGTAAACCGCGAATCTTGTACGTCATGTCCGAGGAATCGCTATGCAAGGCGTGACGCTAAAAGCTGTCGGCAAGCGATTCGGTAACGCGACTGCGGTTGACTCAGTCAGTCTGTCGGTGGCGCCGGGTGAATTCGTCACCCTGCTGGGTCCGTCAGGATGTGGCAAGACCACAACCCTGCGGATGGTGGCGGGCCTTGAACAAAACGATTCTGGCGTCATCAGTATCGGCGATCGAGTCGTCAGCGATCCCTTGTCGGGTACCTATGTAGCACCCGAGAAGCGCCAGCTTGGCATGGTTTTTCAGTCGTATGCCATCTGGCCACACATGACCGTCTTTGACAACGTGGCCTACCCTCTGCGCGTTCGAAGAGCTCCCGCAGATGTCATCCGTCAGAAGGTTCATGCAGCGCTCGCCCTGGTCGAGATGACCGATTACGCTGACCGA
>JBDLQY010000209.1:0-9213 GCA_039800325.1 Pseudomonadota bacterium
CCACCGAGCAGAGTATCAATCCCGTTAACACCTTTGCCTCGGAACCGCTCGACTCAAGCTCTGATCACTGGTACGGAGTCGATGAAGGCACCGTCCTGCACTGGACCGATCAGGGTCTTGAACAACTACGCCTTAAAATTTAATAACCCCGGGAAGACAAGCATGGCGGCACACTCCGACGCGCAGCAGACACAATACGATTACGACCTGATTGTCATCGGCTCAGGGCCGTCAGGGCAGAGGGCTGCTATTCAGGGTGCCAAGCTGGGTAAGCGCGTAGCAGTCATTGAGCGCTCGCGTGCGGTCGGTGGTGTTTGTGTCAACACGGGGACCATCCCCTCGAAAACCTTCCGGGAAGCCGTGCTGCATCTGTCGGGGTTTCGCGAGCGCGGTATTTACGGCTCGTCCTACCGCGTGAAGCAGGACATCACCATCGACGATCTTCTTTACCGCGTGCAGCAGGTTGTTCGCTCAGAAATCGATGTCATTCGTAATCAGATGACCCGTAATCGAGTCGAACTCATCGAGTCGACCGCAAGCTTCATTGACGGTCACACCCTTGAGCTTTCATCAGCCAGCGGTCACGGCCGTCGGCAGATTACCGCATCACGGATCGTCATTGCGTGTGGCACTGAAGCCGCGCGCGACCCGCATATCCCTTTCGACGGTCAACGCGTCTTCACCAGCGATGATGTGCTGGGGCTTGAGTTCCTGCCCCGTTCGGTCATTGTGGTGGGCGCTGGGGTCATCGGCGTTGAGTACGCGACCATGTTCGCGGCGCTGGGTGTTCGCGTCACAATCGTCGATAAACGTCCGGTACTGCTGCCCTTTCTTGACCATGAAATTTCCGCTGCATTGACGTATGTGACACAGCAAAGCAACGTCACCATGCGCCTGGGCGAAGAGGTGGCCGAGATTCATCTGCTCAGCGGAGTCAGCAAGCCCGTCGAGGTCCGCCTTAAAAGCGGTAAGCTGCTGCACGCTGAGGCTGCGCTTTACTCAATCGGTCGATCGGGAGCCACGCGACGGCTAGGCCTGGATAAGGCGGGGGTCACCTGCGACGAGCGCGATCGCATTCCCGTCAACGAGCACTTTCAGAGTAACGTAGACCATATTTACGCGGTTGGCGATGTCATCGGTTTTCCCTCTCTGGCCTCAACGTCGTATGAGCAGGGTCGCGCCGCGGCGCGCCATGCCTTCGGACTGCGCGCTGACCATGAAGGCGGCATCGGACTTTTTCCCTACGGCATCTATACCGTTCCTGAAATCTCAACGATCGGAAAGAACGAAGACGAACTGACGGCGGCGGGTATCCCCTACGAAATCGGTAAAGCCAACTACCGGGAAATTTCGCGCGGACAGATCATCGGTGATCGTACCGGCATGCTGAAGATCATCTTCAGCCCCGAGACCAAAGAGCTCTTGGGTGTGCATATCATGGGCGAAGGCGCAAGCGAGCTGATTCATATCGGCCAGACACTGATGGCACATAATGGAACCATTGATTATCTGGCTGATGCAGTTTTCAACTTTCCCACTCTGGCTGAGTGCTACAAAACCGCAGCCCTTGACGGCCTTAACCGTCTCGCGCTGTAGCGGCTCGCGCTCAATCTGACTGAAGCCTCATGGGCTCTGCATACCTCCCAGCCCAGTGTGTCCAAGCAGATCAGAGAGCTTGAGAATATGCGGCGCACCAATGAAAATTTTGCCGCTCATAACAGCGGCAGTCTGATGATTGCGACCACCCACACTCCGGCGCTGCCGCCATCGCGGCCGCTGGGCTCACGCCCGACGTCGTGCTCACCGCAATCGATTGTGCTCAGAAAACCCGAAGCATCTGCGGCTGCGGAAGCGTTCTCAGGATGCTGGCCAGTTCGCCGCCGGCCACAAGCTGTCGGGCCCGCTCGATGTCGGGCGCAAGAAGACGATCAACCGGCATCGCCGCACAGTGGCTTCGCAGTAAGGCATGCGCGCGTTCAAGTACCGCTGAGCTGCGCAGCGGCCGAAGAAACTCAATACCCTGCGCCGCAGCCAGAAACTCAATACCCACGATGGCGGCGACGTTGTCTATCATGGCCCCCAGGCGGCGCGCAGCAAACGTGGCCATGCTGACATGGTCTTCCTGGTTGGCGCTGGTGGGCAGCGAGTCAACGCTGGCCGGATGAGCCAACGACTTGTTCTCGCTGGCCAGTGCTGCAGCGGTCACGTGCGCAATCATGAAGCCACTGTTCAGGCCGGGCTCTGCACACAGGAATGGCGGCAGACGAGAGACCGTGGTGTCAATCAGCATGGCGATGCGCCGCTCAGCGATCGCCCCCAGTTCAGCGACGGCCACGGCCATGCTGTCAGCCGCGAGGGCCACGGGCTCTGCGTGAAAATTACCGCCCGACACAAACTCGGCCTGCCCGTCTCGTACAAACACCAGAGGGTTATCAGTGACTGCATTGGCCTCTGTCAGCAACACCTGCGCCGCATGCCGTAATTGATCAAGGCATGCACCAGCGACTTGCGGCTGACAGCGCAGACAGTAAGGATCTTGGACGCGATCATCGCCCTCAAGATGCGATGCGCGGATCTCGCTGCCCTCGGTCAGTGCCCGACAGGCTGCGGCAACATCGATCTGACCAGGCTGGCCACGCAGGGTGTGGATACGTTCATCGAATGGGCCATCGCTGCCTCGCGCCGCATCCAGACACAGTGCTGCGCTGACCAGCGAAGCCTCAAAAACCGGCTCAATTCGAAACAGCGCATGCAGCGCCAGTGCGGTGGACACCTGAGTGCCGTTAATAAGCGCCAATCCCTCCTTGGCCTGCAGCTCAAGTGGTGTCATGCCATTCTGGGCAAGCACCTCGGACGCAGGCTGCGGCTTGCCGTCGACCATAAACTCACCCTCGCCGCAAAGCGCGAGCGTAAGGTGCGCGAGCGGGGCAAGATCACCGGACGCGCCAACCGATCCCTGCTGGGGAATACGCGGAAGAAGATTGAGCGCCAGACACTTAAGCAGCATCTGCACCACAAGCGGACGCACACCCGAATACGCTCGCGCAAGCCCCGCCGCCTTCAGTAGCAACACCAGACGTACAACCGGATCGGCCAGCGCTTGCCCCACGCCGACGCTATGCGAACGAATGAGGTTGCGCTGCAGCTCGCGCAGACGAGATGCATCTATACGGGTGCTGGCCAGGCGGCCAAACCCTGTGTTGACGCCGTAAATCGCCACCTCGCCGGCGGCAGCCTGCGCCACCGCACGCGCGCACTCATCGATTCGCTGCAAATCGACCGCCGGAAGCGCCAGGACTGAGGCCTGACGATGCACGCTTCTTAACAGCGCCAGCGACAGACGGCCAGGCTCCAGCAAGGCTTCAGCACTCATGATGAGACACAACGAAGGCAGAGGCTGCGGTGGCAGGCGTTCATGAATGGGTCACGCTGGGCAGATCAAGTCTCTGCTGGCGAGCACACTCGATGGCCTCTGGGTAACCCGCATCCGCATGGCGCATGACGCCCGTGCCCGGATCGTTCCAGAGCACGCGCTCAATGCGGCGTGCGGCGGAGTCGGTGCCATCACAGACGATCACAACACCAGCATGCTGCGAGTAGCCCATGCCCACTCCACCGCCGTGATGCAGGCTGACCCAGGTGGCACCACCCGCAGTATTCAGCAAAGCGTTCAGCAGGGGCCAGTCGGATACCGCATCTGAGCCATCTCGCATAGCCTCGGTCTCGCGATTGGGGCTGGCCACCGAACCGCTGTCGAGGTGGTCGCGTCCGATGACAATGGGGGCCTTGAGCTCGCCCGACCGCACCATTTCATTAAAGGCCAGACCCGCCCGCTGCCGCTCGCCAAGTCCGATCCAGCAGATGCGCGCCGGCAGCCCCTGGAAAGCAATGCGCTCTCCGGCCATATCGAGCCATCGATGCAGGTGACGATCTTCAGGGAAGAGCTCCTTCATGCGCGCGTCGGTCTTGCGGATGTCTTCCGGATCTCCAGACAGCGCAACCCAGCGGAAGGGGCCCTTGCCACGACAGAAAAGCGGTCGAATGTAGGCGGGCACGAAACCCGGGTAGTCGAAAGCATTGGTAACGCCGGCATCGAGCGCAACCTGCCGGATATTGTTGCCATAGTCCACGGTTGGGATGCCCATGGCTTTGAAGTCAAGCAGCGCACGTACATGCACGGCGCAGCTTTGAGCCGCTGCGGCACGCAGGCTGGCATGCTGGCCTGGGTCAGCCTGGACGGCGCGCCAACGCTCAACCGACCATGCGGCTGGTAGATAGCCATTGACCAGATCATGCGCGGAGGTTTGATCGGTGACCAGATCAGGACGCACGCCACCGGCACGCGCCCGGCGTGCGAGTTCGGGCAGAAGCTCAGCCGCATTACCCTGCAATGCGACCGATACCGCACGCCCCTGGGCACAATACCGAGCCATACGGTCGAGCGCGTCATCGATGTCGCGAGCCTGCTCGTCGACATACCGGGTCTTCAGACGGAAATCAATACGGCTCTGCTGACACTCAATCGTCAGTGAGGATGCGCCCGCGAAGCTTGCCGCAAGCGGCTGGGCTCCACCCATGCCACCCAGACCCGCAGTCAATATCCAGCGCCCGCGCAGATCACCACCATAGTGCTGCCTCGCCGCCTCGGCAAAGGTTTCATAGGTACCCTGCACAATGCCCTGGCTGCCGATATAAATCCACGAACCCGCTGTCATTTGCCCGTACATCATGAGGCCCTTGCGGTCGAGCTCATCGAAGTGCTCCCAGCTGGACCAGCGCGGGACCAGATTGGAATTGGCGATGAGCACCCGCGGCGCATCGGGATGCGTGCGAAAAACACCCACTGGCTTGCCGCTTTGCACGAGCAGGGATTCGTCTTCTTTCAGCCGACGCAGCGTGGCCAGAATGGCTTCAAAGGCCTCCCAATTGCGAGCGGCCTTGCCGATACCCCCGTAAACCACCAGAGCATCAGGATTCTCAGCCACCTCGGGATCGAGATTGTTTTGAATCATGCGATACGCGGCCTCAATCAGCCAGTTCGCGCAATGAAGCTCGGTACCGCGAGGGGCGCGCACAGGACGCGGACCCGCTGAGGTGTTGGCGGCACTGGATTTGGGCTGGCTGGCGGCAGCGAGCGAAACAGCTGACATATCGGTCATAGGGGCACCTCCGCGAATGAGACAAACGTTCGGTCCGTAAACCGGAACTCTACTTGTCTAGACAAGTATCAGCAAGTACAGTTCATCCATGACTGATCCAACCGAAAAGCCCGACGTATCCGCCAGTGCGCCCTTTGAGCGCGTCAAGCGCCATCTGAAAACCGGCTTGGCTGAGGGTGTCTGGCCCGAGGGTTCGCGCATGCCGTCCGAGGCCGAACTGGTTGCACGCTTCGGCGTCAGCCGTATGACGGTCAACCGTGCGCTGCGCGAGCTGCAGGCCGAGGGGCTGGTGCAGCGCGTGCAGGGCGTGGGCACTTTCGCGGCCGCACTCAATCGGGTCTCAAGTACGCTGACCATCCGCGACCTCCATGAGGAGATCGAGTCGGGCGGAAGACGCCACAAGGCCGTTGTTCACGTCAAGCGCCGCGAACGTGCAAGCGCTGCGCTGGCCGCGCAGCTTGGCGTCACAGCCGGCAGCACCGTGTTTAGAACCATCATCGTGCACCATGCCGACGGGCTGGCGCTGCAATGTGAAGACCGTTACGTAAATCCGGCCTGCGCACCCGGTTACCTGGAGGCCGACTTCACACAGATCACGCCCACCCACTATCTGTTTCAGCATACCCGCCTGTCAGGCGCGCACTACAGCATAGAGGCTGCCACGCCAGTAGCCCGCGAAGCGGCCTTGCTCAATATCAGCCCCCAGGCTCCGTGTCTGATCGTCACACGCCGTACCTTCAGCCGCGATGCAGTCATCACGCTCGCTCGTCTGGTGCACCCCGGCACGCGTTATCAACTCAATGGTGAGTTCGCGCTATGACAGCCCGGCAGCAGCTGAACATCGTTCGCCTGGCGGATGTACCTACTCAGGCCTGGAAGAACGGCGGCGGGCAAACCCGAGAGCTGCTGGTCTGGCCTCCGCGCGACCCGAGCGCGCAGCGTTCTGGGGCCGATTGGGTGCTTCGCGTCAGTGTGGCCGACATCGGCCGCGACGGTCCCTTCTCGGCTTACCCTGGAATCGACCGGGGATTTGCGGTACTCAGCGGCACCGGCGTGCGACTTGAGCTCGATGGCAGCTCACGCATCCTGACGCCTGACGATGAGCCGATCTGCTTCCCCGGGGAATCCGCACCGCACTGCAGCCTGCTCGCCGATGCAACCCAGGATCTCAATCTGATGGTGCAGCGCTCGCAGGGTCAGCTCGGTATCGGTCGCGCCCGGCCCGGTGCGCCGCTGGACGGTCCGCATGCCTGGCGAGGGCTCTTCACCGCATCGGCCGCAAGCCTGACTATCGACGGGCAAACATGGTCTCTCGAACCCCAGACCCTTCTGTGGCAGGCGAACCCCTCAAGGCCCTGGCGACTCCTGGCGGGTCATGCGGCATACTGGCTTTCCCTGAAGCCTGTTTGAGTCAATTCCCCAATGAGTAAAACTGACATTGCCGTCTGGCGTCACGCACGTATTGCTACCTTCGCCGGTGATCAGGGCTGGGACATCATCGAAGACGGCGCCCTGGTTAGCCGCAGCGGCATCATCGATTGGGTTGGTCCAGACCGCGCGCTGCCCGCGGGTCTGTCGCCTGGGCGCGAGGTCACGCTGCGCGGCGCATTACTCACACCGGGCCTCATTGATGCACATACCCATCTGGTCTACGCCGGTGATCGCGCAGCCGAGTTCGAGGCGCGCCTTGAGGGCATGAGCTATGAGGCGATCTCGCGGGCTGGCGGGGGTATACGCTCGACCGTGCGGGCAACCCGCCAGGCCGATGAACGCTCCCTCTACGAGCAGACGCTTCAGCGCGCGCGTGTATTCATGGCCGAGGGCGTGACCACCCTGGAAATCAAGTCGGGCTATGGTCTCAGCCAGGAACATGAGGCACGTTGCCTCGCTGTCGCTCGTCGCCTGGGTCGGTCGCTGGCGCTCGATGTCAAAACCACCTCGCTGGGCGCCCACGCGCTGCCCGATGAATACTCCGGGCGTGCCGACGAATACATTGAGGCCGTCTGCCAGTGGCTGCACGCGCAGCAGACTGCCGGGCTGGTAGACGCGGTCGATGCCTTCTGCGAGAACATCGCATTCACGCCGGCACAGGTTCGCCGCGTTTTTGAAGCGGCGCGCACCTTGGGTCTGCCAGTCAAATTACACGCCGAGCAGCTCAGCGACCAGGGCGGAGCCCAGCTCGCAGCAGAATTCGGCGCACTCAGCTGCGACCACCTCGAATACCTCAGTGACGAAGGTATCGCTGCCATGAAGCAGGCCGGTACTGTCGCTGTCTTGCTGCCGGGTGCGTTTTACTTCATTCGCGAAACACGGCTGCCACCCATCAAGGCCTTGATTGAGGCCGGCGTCCCGATTGCCATTGCCAGCGATCACAACCCAGGCACCTCGCCATCCATGTCGCTGATTCTGATGCTTAACATGGCCTGCACGCTGTTTCGTCTGACGCCCGAGCAGGCCTGGCGCGGGATCACCGTCAATGCAGCCCGTGCCCTGGGCTTGTCCGATCGGGGCAGGCTTGCACCCGGACTACGTACCGATCTGGCGATCTGGGATGCCGAACATCCGCGCGATATTGTTTACCGCTTTGGCCATAACCCATGCACCGGCAGTGTCCACGGCGGACAAGCGCGTTCCTAAATAGCCTAGCCACCCAGCAATCAAGGCTTCTGGAGACTCACGCTCATGAATCACTTCCTGCATCGGGGCGAGCGCCCGCTTTTGATCAGCATGCCGCATGTCGGCTCGCATATTCCCGATGAATATCGGTCCAGACTTGTCGAGCGTGCGCTTGCCACTGAAGACACCGATTGGTTTCTTGATCGGCTTTACGGCTTTGCCAAAGACCTGGGCGCCAGTCTGCTCATACCCCGCATCAGTCGCTATGTCATCGATCTCAACCGGCCCAGCGATAACAAACCCATGTACGCGGGCCGCAACAACACCGAACTGTGTCCAACCCGATTTTTCACGGGTGATCCCCTCTACCGGGACGGCTGCGCGCCAGACGAGTCCGAGATTCGCAGCCGGGTTGCACGCTGGTGGCAGCCCTATCACGATGCGCTGGCGGCCGAGCTCGACCGCATTCGCCAAATCCACGGGCATGCCGTGCTCTTTGATGCACACAGCATCAAGGGCGAGTTGCCGTGGCTGTTCGAGGGACAGCTACCCGATATGAATATCGGTACCGCCGAGGGCCACAGCTGCGCGCCCTCGCTGCGTACCGCCGTGGCCGCTGTATTCGAGTCACAGAAAACCTACAGCCACGTCCTTGATGGACGATTCAAAGGCGGACACATCACCCGGCACTACGGCGCTCCTGCCGGTCACGTGCATGCGGTGCAACTCGAGATGAGCTGGCGTGCCTACATGCTCGAAACACCGCCCTATCAATGGCATGAGTCCAGGGCTGCAGCCGTCACGCCGCTGCTTCAAAACCTTGTGAATACCCTGCTCGACTGGAGACCCGCTTGAACAGGTGCTGGCTCTGGACGCCATTCGCCTGGATTGAGCATGCATGGCAGAAGGGCGTACTGCTTGAGGTCGGATCTGATGGCCGCTTCGCTCGAATCAGCCACGGATTAAGCTGCCCGCCGGACGCACACCGTCTTGCCGGTCCGGTGCTTCCGGCCATGGTCAATGCGCACAGCCATGCGTTTCAGCGCGGCTTTGCGGGGCTTACTGAACAGCGGTATGCGCAGCAGGACGACTTCTGGAGCTGGCGCGAACGCATGTACGAGCTCGCCCTGCGCATCACACCCGATCAGGTTCGGGTGATTGCCACGCAGCTCTATGCTGAATTACTCGCGGGTGGCTATACCCAGGTCTGTGAGTTTCATTATCTGCATCACGCGCCTGACGGTACGCCCTATGCCCAGCCGGCGGCGATGTGTGAAGCACTCGTTCAAGCCGCCAGCGACGTCGGCATTGGTCTTACGCTGCTGCCCGTGCTTTACCAGCGCTCAGGCTTCGGCCAGACAACGCTCACGACACGCCAGCGTCGCTTCGCGGGTACTCCACAGTCAGTGCTGGCCCTTCGCGATACAAGTCGTCGCCT
>JBDLQY010000210.1:0-3921 GCA_039800325.1 Pseudomonadota bacterium
TGCTCCTTGAGCTTGCTGAACCCCGACAGGCACTCACGGCCTTTCAGTGCGCAACTCAATACGCTTCAGCTCGGGCGGCAGGGCTAGACGGATTGGGCCGTTGTCATCTGTCAATGGACGATGCCGCTTCAGCCTTGACCTTTTTTGAACAAGCCTGTGCAGAGACGCCGCAAAGCGCCACGTTTCATCTGAATCGGGCAAGTGCCCTGCAGAGGATGAAGCGTTACGATGAGGCAGCCCAGGCCAGCAGCCGCTGCATTGCGATTAATCCGGCGCTTTCGTCAGGCTACCTGAACCTGGGTAACGCCGAGCGAGCCCGAGGTAACCAAGACGAGGCGATCGAGGCCTATCAGCGGGCTGTGGCTTTCAATCCGAGTTGTGCCGATGTGCATGAGTTACTGGCCTACTGCCATCTACAGAGAAAAAATTTCGGGCTTGCTCGCGACCTGTACTCTCGAGCGGTGCAATTACGGCCCGATGGAGCTGACGGATGGGCTCACTTGGGGCTGGCGCATGCCGGAATGGGCGCCTTCAAAGCCGCTGAGGCCGCCTTCAAACAGGCGCTTGAGCTTGATCCGAAGTGCGAGGTCGCCTTGATCGGTCTGCCGGCGGCTCTCCGCGATCAACACTTATGGGTCGCGGCTTGCGAAGCCTACCAGACGGCCCGTCAACGGTTACCCGCTAGTGCGGAAGCACGTTACAACCAGGCGCTGCTCGAGCTGGCGCAAGGTAATTTCAGCGATGGGTGGCGGGGCTACGAGGCGCGTTGGCAGTTGGCATCGCACCGAAAAGCCTGGCGGGGTGATCACTTGAAATCCTGGCGTGGTGTAGAACCTCTCCATGAAAAAACCATTTTGGTAGAGACCGAGCAGGGTTTGGGCGACACGATTCATTTCATGCGTTTTGTCCCCGATTTGGCTGCCCGTGCCGGCCAGGTGCTTCTTGCGCTCCCGGCCGCCCTCTGCGCGCTGCACTGGGCGCATCTTCCTTCCAATGTGCAGATCGTCGCCACAGGCAGGACATTTCCGTCAGCGGAGTTTTGGTGCCCCCTTATGAGCCTGCCACTCGCACTGGACCTCGCAGGGCCCATCGCGCGTCAGCCCCCCTACGTGTTGGCTGATCCGCAGCGCGTGTCGTACTGGCAAAGATCTCTGAAACCAGCGCTGCGTCGTCGCATAGGCGTGGTGGCTCGAGGTAACCCCGAGCATGTAAATGACGTGCATCGGTCGATTGATTTACATCATTTGCTAAGAGCTATACCGGAAGAAGACCAGGTCATCCTTCTTCAGCAAACGCTTAAGGCAGATGACCAACGAGCCTGCGAGCGGGTGCGACCCTATCAATTTGTGGGCGATCAGCTGCAATGCTTTGCCGATACGGCAGCACTGGCCAGTTGCGTTGACTTAGTTATAAGCGTCGATACCAGCGTTGCACACCTGTGCGGCGCAATCGGTATTCCTACCTGGGTTTTGCTCGCTTACAACTCGGATTGGCGCTGGCTGATTCAGCGAGACGACTCACCCTGGTATGCCAGTGTCAAACTATTTCGGCAGCAGAGCCATGGCGACTGGGAGTCGGTGTTGACCAACGTGCGGCGAGCGTTGCTATCAACATGAACTCCAATGCAGCTCAAGACGAAGTCGCCCAGGCGATGGCGATGCATCGTCGCGGGGAATTTGTCGAAGCGGGACGTCGCTATCAAGCTTTGCTTGAGCGCTTTCCAAACAGTGCAGACTTATTGAATCTCAAAGGTGCGGTTAGCCTTGCGCAGTCGGATTACCCTGGAGCGCTGGATTGCCTTGTACGAGCCGCCAGGCTGAAGCCGGCGAATTCCGTCATTGCGTGCAATCTTGGGCTTGCCTTGAAGGCCCTGGGCAAACTGGGCGAAGCTCGAGCAACGTTTGACAGAGCGCTCAAACTCGACCCAAAGCGACTTGAGGCCTGGTTCGCCCTGGCTTCGATTGAGCGCGAGCTGGGCGATTTGAATGCGGCGCTCGGCGCGCTCGATCGTGTTATTGCGCTAGATGCCCGTCATGCCGCCGCGCACTGCAATCGCGGCAACGTGCTGCAGTCCCTGCGGCAATTCGATGCTGCCCGCGATGCTTATGCGAATGCTCTTGCCATCGATGACGCGACGTCTGAGGCGTATTTAGGCTTGGCAAATTGTCTGCTCGAAGAGGGGAGGGCTGAAGAGGCCGCTCCCCACTTCGAATGCCTGATATCGCGGTGGCCCGAGGAGCCTGCGCATTGGCTCGGCTGGGGCAATGTATGTCTAGCGACGGACAAGCTTGAGGAGGCCGAGAGCCACCTGCGGCAGGCTCTCATGCTTGCACCATCACAGGCTGAGACGCTGGCGTCGCTAGGCGTGACGCTGAAGCGCATGGGCCGGTTGGATGAGGCCGAGAGGATGTATCTGCACGCCTTACAGCTTTACCCAGATTCAGCCCCGCTACAGTTTAATTTGGGTCTGTTGTACCAGGAGCAACGGCAATGGACGCGCGCACTGAGCGCCTTCGAAGAGGTCATCGCTCTTCACCCTAACCATGCGGACGCGCATTTCAACCGGGGGGTACTCCTTCGTCGCATGAAACGCTATTCGGAGGCTGCAGAAGCGTACGGCAAGTCGATTCAACTGCGTCCCCAACATGCCGAATCGCACTACAACAGAGCGATTAATTGGCTCACTCTGGGCGACTTTGAGCGGGGCTGGGCAGAATACGAATGGCGTTGGCAGCTTGAGCATATCCGATCGTCTCGGCGTCTGTTCAGTCAGCCGCTTTGGCAGGGCCAGGAGTCTCTCGAAGGCAAGACGATTCTCCTCCATGCCGAGCAGGGCCTTGGCGATACCATTCAGTTCAGCCGCTTCGCCGCTTGCCTGAAGGCGCGGGGTGCACGCGTGGTGATGGAGGTCCAACCCGCTCTCAATCGACTGTTAAAAACCCTCAAGGGTGTTGACGTCTTGCTCAACCGTGGCGACGAGCTGCCTGATTTTGACTACCATTGCCCGCTCATGAGCCTGCCGCTGGCGCTCAGGCTGAAGGTGAGCGACATAAACGGCGAGTCCTATCTCAATGCCGAACCGTCGCTGATTCGCGAATGGCTTGTCCGGCTCGGTCCCCGACAAGGCGAGCGTATTGGGCTGGTGTGGAGCGGCAATGCCGACTATGAGGGGGATGCTGAGCGAAGCATCAGTTTTGAATCGTTGATGCGTTACCTGCCGCAAGAGGGCGACTTCGTGTGCCTTCAACAGCGCCTTCGGGCAGAGGACTCAGCGGAGAGTCTCGCGCCGCGGGGCATTCGCTTCTTTGGGGATGATCTGCGCGATTTTGCAGATACCGCCGCCCTGGTTACTTGCATGGATCGAGTCATAAGCGTTGATACCAGCGTGCTTCATCTGGCCGGTGCGCTGGGAGTTTGTGCTGATGCGATCTTGCCGGAAGTGCCTGATTTCAGATGGATGGGTGGAGGGGGAATACGTTTATGGTACGGTTCGTGTAAGGAATTAGATTTAACAGCAGCTGTTTAGTAAAGTGTTCGTTAATAGCCAGAGCTAAAGATGAAGAAAATCAATATAGCGTTTGTGATTCCAACGTTTAATCGTCTCGAAAAACTTCGTGTAGCTCTCTCGCATATTGAGCGACAGGTTGTCGATGATCGGTTTAGCGTCAACGTCGTCATCTCGAACTCAGCATCGACCGATGGAACGTATGAGTTCATAGATAGACTAGCTAAATCATCGGGCAATGTCTTCGTATCCAACCTCACTGACGGCGCAGATATCATCCATAACTTTAGAAGAGCTGTCGATGCGATTCCGAATCATATTGACTGGGTTTGGTTTCACGGTGATGACGACCACGTTATTTACGAACGGGCTTGCCAGGAAATCGTTGAATTATTAGTTCGAGAGGAAAACAGCGG
>JBDLQY010000211.1:0-8147 GCA_039800325.1 Pseudomonadota bacterium
GTAAACCTGAGAGCCCAAAATCTCAGACAGCCGAACCGACTGCCGGCGCACATTGGGCAACTCAAGGCCCATGAGATTTTTACCGGGAATGGTTTCCACCACCCGCAGCGAGGTGATCGACAAAGAGCGCGCCAGATCTTTGGACAGGTTGACGACCTGGCTACCCTTAACACCGGTAGCAGGTTCAATCTCGTAGCGGGTAATAACTGGCCCCGGGTAGGCGGCCACCACGTTGGCCGCCACGTTGAAGTCTGCCAGTTTTTTCTCAATAAGACGCGAGGTGTATTCGAGGGTCTCCTGGGATACGGTTTCCTGCTCGAGCGCGGGTTCATCCAGCAGTAATAGGGACGGCAGCGACGAATCCTTGGGAAGGTCAGCAAACAATACCGGCTGACGCTCGGCCTCGGCCCGTTCAGAACGCTGAATCCGATTGACGGGAACCTCGATACGCAACGGCTCGTCTTCCTCATCGTCAATAATTCGGTGCAGTTTTTGCACCTGTTCATCACGCTCTTCGGCGGCTACTTCGCCGATGCGACGATCACGCCGGGCAGCGACCCAGTCGATAAGGGATCGCACTGACCACTCAGCCGCGCCTCCCACGTGCTCGAAGATGCTCATCCAGGACCAACCTGACCACAGGCTGAAACCCATAGCGATGGTCAGCAGCAGCCCCAGCGTGGCACCAACGGGACCCAAAAACTCAAATAGAGGCTGAGCGGCCGCCTGTCCAACGATACCGCCAGCCCCCATGGGCAAACTGGCCTTGAGGCTATAAAGACGCGCGGCCTCAAGGGCCACGCAACCGATGAACAGGCATGAAAAGCCCAGCCAACGCTCCCACTCAAATCGGCGAGGCGACTCAAGGCCCAATGCCGTGCGGCGCACCGTCTGAAGACCCGCAATCACCGACACCAACAGCAGGGGCACCAGCAACCACGCGCTCAGTCCGAATAGGTACAGCAGCAGATCGGAAAGCCAGGCGCCAAAACGCCCGCCCGCATTGGCCACCACTCGGTCGGGAGCGGCATGTGACCATCCCGGATCAAGACGGTCATAGGTGATTAACACCACCAGAAGGTAGACGCCCACGCCACCCAGGGCGAACCAGCCTGCCTCCTGGATGAGTCGTACTGCCCGATCGGGCAAACCAGAATCCATCCGACCGCCGCTCGCGCGTCCCGCGAGACGACCGGTCGAGCCTGCTAACACTGCGGAAGCACGTGCCATAACCATTTAACCTTTGCCCAATCAGAGGTAGGCGCCCAACTTCTCACGCAGAAGCAATTGCCCCTCCGGCAGGGACTGAATAAACCCTTCGGTTTCCAGCACCTTCATGACCCTTGACACCATCTCACGCGAGGCGCCAATCATCTTGGCGATTTGCTGACGGGGAAGACGGTTGCGCACGACACGCTCGCCGTCAACCAACTCAGATGAGTCGAGCAGCACCCGGGCGACGCGCCCGTAGACGTCCAGAAGCGCGAGCGTCTCGATCTTGCGATCGGCCAGACGCAGCCGCTTGACCAGTCCCTTCATGACTCCCATGCAGACATCGGTGCTTTGCATCAGGATCTGCCGAAAGCTTTCTTTGCGAATCGACAAAAACTCGCAGGTTTCCAGGGTAATCACGCTGGCCGAGCGGGGCTCATCATCGATCAGGCTCATCTCGCCAATGAACTCTCCGGGGCCTATGACGGCGATGATCACCTCCTTGCCCTCGGAATCAGACCGTTGAACCTTGGCACGGCCTGACAGCAGCACAAACAGGGACTGCGAAGGCTCGCCCTCGGCCACCAGAGTTCTACCTTTGACATAACTGCGACGAGTACTTCCAGTGGACAGGAGATCAAGCTGAGACTCATTCAGCCCGTAGAACAGCGGCACCCTGCGCAAGAACAGCTTGTTATCCACCGTGGCCATGAGAGATCTCCCCCGTGCTTATAATTTGGCACGCGTTGCTTCAAGTATCGCAAAAACTCTTGAACTTTCCCCGCTAAGTTGATGATTCTACGGGGGTTCCATTCATTACGCCAGAGTCAAAATCATGCCCTCTCCACGCCATGTCCGTTTGCTGATCCTGGGTTCAGGCCCAGCGGGTTACACCGCCGCTGTCTACGCAGCGCGCGCCAATCTCAATCCGGTGCTTGTCACCGGCATGGCGCAAGGCGGGCAGCTCATGACGACCACTGAGGTCGATAACTGGCCAGCCGATGCTGATGGCGTGCAGGGGCCGGATCTCATGCAGCGTTTTCTTAAGCACGCCGAGCGGTTTGGTACCGAAATGGTGTTCGACCACATTCACACGGCGCACCTTCACGAGCGGCCGTTACGGCTGGTCGGCGACTCGGGTGAGTACACCTGTGATGCCCTGATCATCGCCACCGGAGCCTCGGCGCGCTACCTGGGACTTCCGTCAGAGCAGAGCTTCATGGGCAAAGGGGTCTCGGCCTGCGCAACCTGCGACGGGTTTTTCTACCGCAACCAGCCCGTATGCGTGATCGGCGGCGGCAATACTGCGGTTGAAGAGGCTCTTTACCTCTCCAACATCGCCAGCAAGGTCACCCTGGTACACCGACGCGACAAGCTGCGCGCCGAGCCCATCATGATCGATAAGTTGATGGAGAAAGCAGCCAGCGGAAAAATTGAGCCGCTATGGTTTCACGAACTGCAGGAGGTTCTGGGCGATGCCAGCGGGGTTAACGGGGTCAGGCTACTCGATAATCGTTCGGGCAACACACGTGATGTCGCCCTTCAGGGTGTGTTCGTCGCCATCGGTCACACGCCCAACACTGGCCTTTTTGAGGGGCAGCTCGACATGAGCAACGGGTACATCCGCACGCGGGGCGGTCTCGAGGGCATGGCCACAGCCACCAGCATTCCCGGGGTGTTTGCCGCGGGCGACGTGCAGGATCATGTTTACCGTCAGGCCATCACCAGCGCAGGCACTGGGTGTATGGCGGCGCTAGACGCCCAGCGTTACCTCGAAGCGCAGGCTTGAGGACCAGGCGGGTGCTGACATGGCTCGCAAAGTATCCGCCCTGTCTGGTCTGGAACAGCTGGCGCCGCTGGTCGCCACGCTGAAGGAAGAGGCCAGGCTCGCCCGCGAGACCCAGCGCCGCAAGGCCCAAGATACGGCCCGTCAGGCCCGTGAGGCCTCCCTGTTTCGGCATGAAGTGGCCGACGCTGTACCGCTCGCGTCGCGCGGCCGCATTGAGCCGGTTCGCCAAGGCCCGCCACCACGTCCGCACCAACGCGAGCAGGATGAGCAGGCGGCCCTGGCCGAATCACTCTCGGACGAGATCGACATCGAACGGCTGCTTGACACCGACGAAACCCTGTCATGGCGCAGGCCTGGCATCGGTGCAGACGTGGTCAGACGTCTGCGTCGGGGTGAATGGACGGTACGCGCGCAGCTTGATCTGCACGGCTTCAGGGTCGAAGAAGCCCGCGAAGCCCTGGTTGGATTTCTGGTGCAGGCGCAACGTAACGAATGGCGATGCCTTCGCGTGATTCATGGCAAGGGGCTCAGCTCGCCTGGGCGCGAACCCGTGCTTAAGGGCAAGGTGCTGAAGTGGCTGACGCAGCGTGAAGAGGTTTTAGCCTTTTGCCAGGCGCGGCCTAACGATGGCGGCAGCGGCGCGCTGATTGTGTTGTTGAAGGCATCTCTACCCGTCCAGTCGGCCTGAACGCAAACGTATTCAAGCAGGTTTTCAACGCCGCGCGACTACCTGCTCGTTGCCCCGCGCGAATAACTGCACTTTTTCAGACCGCGGCGTCACCCGTCTCACCCGTGCGAATACGAACCACCTCTTCGACGTTAGTGACAAAAATTTTGCCGTCACCAATGCGGCCTGTGCGCGCTGCGCGAACGATGGCATCGAGGGCGCGCTCAACCATGTCGGCCGCGACAATGACTTCTACCTTTACCTTGGGCAGAAAATCAACCACGTATTCGGCGCCCCGATAAAGCTCGGTATGCCCTTTTTGTCGACCAAAGCCCTTAACCTCAGTGACCGTAAGACCCGACACGCCGAGTTCGGCCAGCGCCTCACGGACTTCATCGAGCTTGAAGGGTTTGATGACCGCGCTGATCTGTTTCATCGCCTTGGATCTCCGGCTGGGCTGATTGAGATTGAGTGTCTAAGCGTACGCACTGAGCCTTGCCGGCTCAGTCGCGAAAGCGCGAGGTGATGGGCATACGCCAGTCACGACCGAAGGCTCGCGCCGTCACGCGGATGCCCACGGGCGCCTGGCGGCGCTTGTATTCACTGATGCGGATCAGCCGCACGACTTTGTCGACCGCCTCACGGGGGTAACCAGCGGCGATGATCTCATCGCTTGAGCGGTTTTCTTCCATGTACATCTGCATGATAGCGTCGAGGACCTCATACGGCGGAAGCGAATCCTGATCAACCTGGTTGGGTCGCAACTCAGCCGAAGGCGCCCGCGTGATGATGCGCTCAGGAATGACTTCGTGTTCGCGATTACGCCAACGGGACAGTCGATACACCAGCGTTTTGGCAATGTCTTTAATGACTGCAAAGCCTCCGGCCATATCACCATACAGCGTGCAGTACCCCACCGCCATCTCGGACTTATTACCGGTGGTCAGTACGATAGAACCGTACTTGTTGGACAGGGCCATGAGCAGCGTGCCCCGTATGCGCGCCTGCAGGTTTTCCTCGGTGGTGTCTGCAGCAAGCCCCGCAAACTCATCTTTAAGAGTTTCGCGAAATGCATTAAAGCAGCGTTCAATCGGGAACTCATCGTAGCGCACGCCCAGCCGCGCCACCATATCGCGCGAGTCGAGCCAGGATATTTCAGCGGTATAGGGCGACGGCATCATCACCGCCCGAACGCGGTCGGCACCCAGCGCATCAACCGCGATCGCCAACGTAAGCGCCGAATCAATGCCACCTGACAAACCCAGGACCGCCGACGGAAATCCGTTCTTGCCCAGGTAATCACGCACACCGAGAACCAGCGTTCGGTAAACCTGCTCTTCAAGCGATAGCGCAGGCGATATCTCTGCGGGCTTCAGTCGTACCGGCTGACCTTCGCCACCCGAAACATCAAGCACCATCAGCGCAGGTTCACAGAATGCAGCCTGCGCGCGAAGGCTGCCATCGGCATCCAGCGCGAACGAAAGCCCATCAAAAACCAGCTCATCCTGCCCGCCCACCAGATTGGCTGCCAGCATGGGCATGCCCAGCGCGCTGACGTTGGCGCGAGCAACCTGATGGCGCTGATGCTGCTTGTTCATGTGAAAAGGCGAAGCATTGAGCACCAGAAGAATCTCTGCACCCGCCTCACGGGCACGACCAGGTGCCGCTGGAAGCCAGAAGTCTTCGCAGATAACGATGCCAAAGCGAACACCACCTGCCTCGAACACCAAGGCCTGCTCAGAGGGCGTGAAGTAGCGCTGCTCATCGAAAACGTCGTAGTTGGGCAGTTCAGTCTTGCGGTACTCGCCCACCACGCGACCACCGTGTAGTACCAGCGCCGCGTTGTAGCGTTGACCCGATCGCAACAGGGCAAGGCCTACAACCAGATGGAGATCAAGCTGAGCGGTCTGCGCAAGGATTAGCGATAGCGCTGCCTCAGCCTTTTCGTAGAATGCCGGTCGTAGCAGCAGGTCTTCGGGCGGATAGCCGCACACCGACAACTCGGGGGTGAGCAGCACTCGAACCTGACGAGACGCCGCATCGTGGGCCGCCGCAATAATGCGTTGCGCGTTTCCCGCGAAGTCGCCCACCACCTGATTCAGCTGTGCAGCCGCAATCCTCATGACATCCTCAGACACAGATTCCCGTGCTCAGCCGGAGTTGACCGCTTATCGCAGCGACGAATCCGACCCCGACAAAATGGCTGGTGATTATCGCACGCAGGTTCATGCCAGCATCGATGAACTACCTGCCGCGCAGTGGGATGCACTAGCCCGGACCTGCGGTGGCGATCAGCCGTTTGTGCGGCATCGCTTCCTGCAGTTGCTCGAGCACACGGGATGCGCGACTGCGCAGACCGGCTGGCAGCCCATGCATCTGGCCATCTGGCGCGGTCAGCAGTTGAAGGCTGCAGCCCCGCTTTGGCTGAAGTCGCACTCCTATGGCGAATATGTTTTTGACTGGGCCTGGGCGGATGCCTATCGACGTCATGGGCTTCAGTATTACCCCAAGCTTTTGTTGGCAGTCCCGTTTACACCGGTTCCAGGCGCTCGCCTGCTGGCCTGCGATGAACCACACCGCAGGCTGCTCGCCAGGGCGCTTGTCAGCCTGGCGCAGCAGCAGAATTGCTCGTCACTGCATGTGCTGTTTCCCGGTGAGTCTGAGGCTCAGCATCTGGTTCAGGCGGGGGCCCTGCAACGCCGCGGCGTTCAGTTTCACTGGCGCAACCAGGATTGGACTGACTTTGAACAGTTTCTTCAATCCCTGAACCAGACCAAGCGCAAAAAGATTCGTGCTGAGCGACGCAAGGTGCGCGAAGCGGGCGTAGAACTGCGCCGGCTGCAAGGTCGAGACATCACCGCCGCCGATTGGGACGCTTTTAGCCGCTTTTACGAGAACACCTATGCCGCACACCAATCAACGCCCTACCTGAATCACAGCTTTTTCGAAGGCCTGGGCGCTGACATGCCTGAGTCGGTGCTGATGGTGATGGCCTGGCGACAGGGCGAGCGGATCGCAGCAAGCCTTTTGATGCGGGACTCGCATCGCCTCTACGGTCGCTATTGGGGTGCTTCGCAGCACGTGCCCTGTCTGCACTTCGAGGCCTGCTACTACCAGCCCATCGAAGCCGCAATTGAGGCAAAAATTGCCGTTATCGAAGGCGGGGCCCAGGGCGAGCACAAGATGGCGCGCGGTTTCGATCCGGTATCGACTTACTCGGCGCATTGGCTGGCCGAGCCCATGTTCGCGGATGCGGTAGACCGCTTTTTGCAACGCGAAGGACAAATGCTGGATGGCTACATGGATGAGCTGACCGAACACAGTGCGTTCAAAGCCAGCCCCTGATCAGAACTGCGGTTTGACCTCTGCCGTGCGAAACCGCTCGATGCCGGCGAGAATTTCCTTGCCCGCTTCATCAGGGCCTGCCCATCCCTGCACCTTGACCCACTTGCCTGCCTCGAGATCTTTGTAATGCTCGAAGAAGTGCTGAATGGTGGCCAGACGCTCTGGCGCGATGTCCTGCACCGACTTCCAGTGCTTGTAAATGGGCAGGATTTTGTCGACGGGCACAGCCAGCAGTTTGGCATCGTCGCCGGCCTCGTCGGTCATGCGTAAAACGCCCAGTGGTCGGCAACGAACCACCGCCCCTACTGCCACCGGAAAGGGTGTAATGACCAGAACATCCACCGGGTCACCGTCACCGGCGATGGTGTGCGGCACGTATCCGTAGTTACACGGATAGTGCATAGAGGTCATCATGAAACGATCAACGAACAACGCACCGGTCTGCTTGTCGACCTCGTACTTGATCGGGTCAGCCATCATCGGGATTTCGATGATGACGTTGAAATCATTCGGTACATCGCGGCCACAATCAACGCGATCAAGATTCATAGAAAATCCTTCAAAACCAATAGGATAGCAGAATTAAACTGATTTTGCTGCGTTGCAACAAACCGAGCCCAGGAGGAGCGGGATAATAAGCGGTTTGGCCAGCCCAACCGTTTTGGCCCATCCGCCCTTCCCGGAGATTACCCATGCTGCAGGCTCCTGACCGTTACTCACTGTTTATCGACAACAAAGCCGCAGCCGGCGCAAGCGGTGAAATGCTCGAGGTTATAGACCCTTCGTCCGGCCACTGCTTTGCCAGCATCGTGCGCGGTCAGGCCGCCGATATTGATGCGGCCGTACGGTCAGCCCGGCGCGCGTTCGACGGCGACAGTGGCGAGCCAGCTGGCGGAGTCTGGGGACGCACATCGGCGCTTGAGCGTGGTCGATTGCTCATGAAACTGGCCGCTAAGGTCGAGGCGCACCGTGAAGAGCTGGGCAAACTCGAATCACGCGATACCGGTAAGCCTCTGAAGCAGGGCCTGGCCGATGCCAGCGCGCTGGCCCGTTACTTCGAGTTTTACGCAGGCGCCTGCGACAAACTGCATGGCCAGACGATTCCCTACCAGGCGGGCTATACCGTGCTCACCA
>JBDLQY010000212.1:0-3621 GCA_039800325.1 Pseudomonadota bacterium
TCTCGTCGATCAAGGCCGGAAGCTCGTCACTGGTCATGCGTTTGCTGGCCGACCAGGGTCTACACACCCCCGAGGATTACACCCTGCTGGCGGTAGGCCCAATCTTGGCTCGTTGGGAAAAACTGCGCTCGGGCGAGATTGACGCTGGGCTGCAGGGTGCTCCGCTGAATTACATCGCAGTCGATGCCGGCTATGTCGACCTGGGCAACCCGCGCAAAATCTTCCCTGATTTTCAATTCACCTCACTGGACGTTCGACGAGACTGGGCCCGCCATCATCCCGATCTTGCCATTCGCTTTCTGCGCGCCTTCGTACGGGCACACCAGCTGTTTTATGCCGACCAGGACGCCGCCTGCCAGGTGGCCTGCGAACAGACCGGCATTGAGCGCCGCTATGCTGAGCGCGCCTGGCTGGAATACACCACCGAGGCCATCTTCCCGCGCGATGCGCGCGCCAGCGAGGCAGCTGTGCAGACTTTGATCGAAGTCAGCGGCCTAATCCGCGAACTACCCACGCGCGCAGCCATGACCGCTTCAGCCTACATCGATCACAGCCTGATCGATGCTGCACACGCCAGCCTGCGAGGCGCCTGACTGCGTCGCGCACCACCAGGGCACACGACGGCTCAGGCTTCAGGCCTCTGCGTAAAACGGCTCAGAATCTGGATAACAGCGAGGTGTAGCCATACACCTTGTCGTTGATGCCATTGCTGCGCAATGCGTGCCAATACGTGGCTGCATTGACGCTGATGACCGGCTTATCAAGCCAGCGCTCTGCCTCATCGGCCAGCCGCCCCATAGGCAGATTGGCACCGAACTGCACAATGGCTTCAATATCGTCGCCGTCGATGGCGCGCATGCCGCGAATCATGTCCTGAGCGGTCAGAATCGAGTAGTGCGCCGGGTTACTGCCACGCATATGATTAAAGCGCACGATCTCATAACCAAAAGCGCCCAACACGCCCTGCAGTCGATGCTCAATGGAGGGGTAGTACGGCTCCATGACCGCAATGCGGCGCTTAATGCCATGCGCTTTCAAGGCCGCCACCACCGCATCAGACGCCAGCGCCACCGGAATGTCACGCCCAGCCACCTTGCGAATTCGTGCCTTCAGGTGCTCGCCCCACTCCAGGTTGCCTCCCCAGACCGCCAGCGCGGAAATGCCCAGCACAAAGGCGTTGGGCTGCGCGTCCAGCACACTGGCCGCAGCGGGCTCAAGCGCCTTATCAATATCTTCGACCAGCTGGTTGAAGTCTTCAGAGCTTTTGACCGGGCGCTCAGCGATGACCATACGCCCCAGATGATTCGTCACGCCCGGTGGCCGCATGTCGTCATACTCGGGTTGCACCACGGTATTCGTCGACGGGGTGATCACCCCGAACGCCATTCGCCAGGCCAGATAGTCGCGCATGCAGTTCTCCTCAGGAATTGGAATCAACGCGGCGCGCCGCCGCGATAGCCGCCGTGCTGGCCTCACCCAGGGCACTGACCAGACGACCCGAGTAGCCACTGCGCAGCGCCCCGATGGCAAACAGGCCAGACGTTCGGGTTTGACCGTTGCTGTCTGTGATGACAGCGCCTGAATCATCCAGGTCAACCAGATCAGCCACGAGCTCGCTTGCGCTCACCAGGCCCAGGTACGGAAACACGGCATCACACTCGATGTGCTCATCGCTCGAGGCATATCGGTCACGTACCCGAATCGCCTGCAGGGCATCACCACCTTCAATCGACACCAGCTCAGTGTCCCAGCGGAACTCAATATGCTCCTGGTCGGCTGCACGGCTGACCAGACTTTGTCGCGCCCGAAGTCGATCGCCTCGCACCACGATGACGACGCGCGACGCGTAACGGGACAGATGCAGGGCCTCCTGGAGAGCTGCGTCACCTCCACCCACGACAACGACCGTTCGACCCCGAAATAGACCCGCATTACACCAGGCGCACTGCAACACGCCGCGATCAACGAAGCGCTGGGCACCCTCGACGGATAAGGTGCGCAATCGTGCGCCAGTCGCCATGATGACCTGACCCACCGTCCAGTCACGGCCGGCAGCCTGCAGGGAAAAGCCCTGCGGCAAAGCCTTGATTGACTCAAGCTGCACGGCCTCGCGGCGCACACCTGCCTGATCAGCAACCGCGGCCAGCGACTCAATCAGGGCCATACCCGACAGAGACTGCGATCCCGACGGATAGTCGATCAATTCGCCGACATTGGCTACCAGCCCGCCTGGTAACTGGTTGCCAGCCACATGCAGAACACTCAGCCCCAAGCCCACTGCGTAAGTGGCAGCACCATAGCCAGCGCCGCCGCCGCCAATTACCGCCAGATCGAACCGTTCAGTCATTCCACCCACTCCACTCGCCGTGTGATGCGACACGGCGGAAACCCCCACGACGGACACCAGGCATGTTGTGGCACTGGGACATCACCACCCGCCACGATGAGTGTGATGTCGTCCGCACTGGCTGCCGCGGGAATACCACGCCCACTGGCGGCCGCCTCAAGGACCCAGGCTGGCCAACGCGATTCATCGTTCACCGTCCGATACAACCAGGATGTGCGCCAGGCATCATTGGACAGTCGTCCGCTTTCCCACAGGCGCGCACAGACCTGGTCTTTACTCAGTCCTTCGGCAGCCAGCGCACGGGCCACCACAGGCGAGAGAATCACCAGGGATTTACCGTTCCAGAGACGGGCAAAGGCTGAGGCCGCTGAACCCATGACACTGGCAATTTCCTCAAGGCCTCCGGTCACGTTAACCAGGGTCTCGGCGCGCATGAGCGTAATCGCCGATTCATGTGCGGCAAGACCCAGCTCGCTGTGTAATCCAGGCCAGGGGCTGCCAGATTCATCTTCGGCAATGCACAGGCTATAACGCGCCGCCTGCCCCAGACCCGCATACGATACGGCGCCGGGCCAGCCACCGCCCAGGTTTTGCATGACCAGACGCAGGGCTCGACCGATGCTGGCATTGGCCCGCCATCCGGGCCCCAGCAGACCGAACCCGGTATTGATGGCCAGCTTTGCCACCAAGGGGCCGCTGACGATCAACAAGGGCGCCACGTTTTCGTCGGTGGTCTGAACACCGCGCAGGTTGAATACAGGATCAAGCAGAGCCTGGACAGCGGCCACGACCACCGGAAAATGCTCTGGCAGGCAGCCCGCCATGACCGCATTGGCAGCCACCTTTTCAACGGTGGCCACGCCCTTGAGCGGCTCAAGCTCACCCAACACCGTCTGGGCCGAATAAGCGCAGTGCGCGAGCTGCTGACGCACGGCAGCCAGCGTGGGAGGCACCACGGGCAATCCATCGGTCCAGCCGCGAGCGTGATAGCGCGCGTTAACCTCGGCAAAAGCGTCGTTTGTGTTGAGCACCTCGACCCGCTGGCGGGGAAAAAGCCCCGCTTCGGGGGAACGCGCCTGCAGACCTTTTTCAAGGACACGGGCAGCGACCGAGTCATCAACCCAGCCACCGCCCGCCTGCTGCCCCACCGGGGTCAGCAGCCAGACCGATCCACCGTCAGCGGCCAAGCGTCACGCTCCTGCTCATCAGCCCTGCTCGCGTAGCTTTCGGTTGTAGTCAGCGGGCAGCCTTACCTCGCGGGTGGTGGTGTAGCC
>JBDLQY010000213.1:0-42870 GCA_039800325.1 Pseudomonadota bacterium
CCCTGGTGAATGGCCAGTGCCTGTACCGCCTCTGAGACAGTCGTCGGCGCGAGGTACTCGAATGTCGGCGGCTTCAAAGGGGCGGGCGGCGAGAGGCCCAGGGCTGAGCCTGTTCAATGAAGGCAGCCGTGCGAACAATGCGCCGCTCTTCATACCAGGGTGCGATCAGCTGTAAGCCCAAGGGCAGGCCAGCAGCCGAAAAACCGCAGGGCACCGAAGCTGCTGGATGTCCGGTGAGGTTGAACGGATAAAGCGCTCGGCACCACTGGGCATACATGGCCGTGTTGATGGCACCACCGGCATCAACGAGCTTGGGTGGCGCATCGAGGGTGGGCGTGGCGATGAGATCAACCCGATCGAACAACGCCTGCACCGTGCGAAAAAGAGCGGTACGCCGGTCGGCCGCCTGCTGCCACTGCACCGCGCTCCAGCCTTGCCCCTGCGCAATCGAGGCACGCATTGAGTCCGTGAGCTGCTCGCCGCGCTCAGCGGCAAGCTTACCCATGCGCGCCGCATGGGCGGCTGTGGCGATCACCACGTAGTAGTCAAATACATCGGCAAACTCGGGTACCTGCAAGACCTCGACCTGAGCACCCGCCTGCTGCATAAGCCCGACCGTTACCTGACACGCCTGAGCCACCTCGCTGTCGACTGGGCCGCCACCAAAGGCACTCACCCAGCCAATGCGCAGACCCCGTACATCGGGCTGCAGGGCCTGCGGATCATGGCGATAAGGCTCGATCCCGATTGTGTGTGCATCAAGGGGTGTTGGACCCGACATGATGGCCAGCATCTGGTCAAGATCGTGTACGTCGCGAGTGATGGGACCACTGAAGGCGTAGTTGGAAAAGGTATCTGGAATGATCTCGAACGGAATACGACCCAGGCTAGCCTTCAGTCCAAACAGGCCCCCGCACGACGCCGGACAGCGTATAGACCCCCCGCCATCGGTGCCCACGGTGATGGAACCCACCCCAGCGGCCACCGCCGCCGACGCCCCGCCGCTGGACCCACCCGGTGTGTGGTCGAGCGACCAGGGACTGCGCGTAATGCCAAACGCTCGCGAATCGGTCAGCACCTTGTGGGCAAATTCAGGCGTGGTTGTTTTACCCAGCAAAATCGCGCCGGCTGCGCGCAGCCGCTGCCAGACCAGCGCGTCAACCGCGGGGCGGTTCTCCATTGCGGTAAGAGACCCATTCGTCATGGGGTGCCCTACCGTGGGCAGGTTGTCTTTAACCGTGATGGGTACACCATGCAGGGGGCCGAGCACATCGCCCCGCATGACCGCCTGCTCTGCTTTTGTGGCCTCGGTCAGTGCCCTCTCGTAGTTATCAAATGCAAAGACATTGCATTTTTGGTCAACCGCCTGAGCGCGCGCAATCGTTACTTTCATTAGTTCGACCGGAGAAAGCTCGCGCGCGGCCATTCGGCGGGCGAGCTCTCGTGCAGGGGTGTAACACAGTTGCAGATCGGTCATGCTGAACCTTGTCTTAGAGTGAGCGCGCCCCGCGGCTGTCGGACGGAGATACTAGGCGCGATATCAACGGCCCGATTTCGCCGTGCGCTGCGTTGCACTGCGCGCTGCGGCCGCAGCGGCGGGCTTCTTAGGCGCCGCGCGCTTTACAGCCAAAGCCTGTGCGGCACCCCGTCCACCCGTTGCGGCTTTCTTTGCTGCGGGCTTGGCTTGCGCAGCCGTCCTGCCTGAACCCGTCTTGGCCCGCGCGGCAGTCTTGCCCGCTGCGGGTTTAGCTCGTGCTGCCGCTTTTTTGACGCCAGCTGTGCCACCGCGGGAGGCTGATGGTGCTGCGCCCTTGTGCGTGATGTTACCGTCAGCATCGAGCACATAGCCTGCACGCTCAGCTGCCCGCATGACCGGATCACACCAGGTGACGCGACCCGGATCAGTGCCCCCTAAAATGGACAACATATAGGCTTCCCCAGGCGAGTCGTTGCGAAAACCTCGCATGATCTTGGTCGGGATCGAGATGAAGTCCCATGGACCGATGCTCAACTCGCTCTTGCCGTCGTCGCCCCATTGAACAGACCAGTTTCCCGTCAGCGGCATAAATACTTCAAGCGTTTCATGCGTGTGAAGACCGGTGCCCTTGCCCGCCTCGCAGCGAATGATGGCCACGTGAAAGTCGCGAGCATCGTTGATGGCGACCTCCATGGATGCGTCTTCAGTCACGCCCCGTCCGATGATGTTGAAGATGTCACGGTTGTACTGCGGCATGACCGCATCAATCAGGGGCATAGCGCTGGATTTAAGCTTTTTGAAGACCGCAACGCGTTTTTTCATTTCGGTGGCTGATACGACAGGTCTTTGCGCTTTCATCAGAAGACTCCGGTTGAGGTGAGGATTGGTGGTAAGGGCAGGCCGACTAGAGGCAGATACCGTATCAGTACGTACGCTGCAAAGCTTGACCACTTTGCGTGTCAAACCAGTGCAGTCGCGCTGGATCAAGCTTCAGGCCCAGGGTGGCGCCGGGGTGCACGATGACATCTTTGGCTAAGCGCGCAACCAGCTCGACCCCTGCAAGGTTCACTGTTGCATGGGTTTCCGAACCCAGTGGTGAAACCAGGCTGACGCTCGCCTGCAGGCCCGCGGCATCGACCAAACAGTCTTCTGGCCTCACGCCCAAAGTGATTGGCTGCCCCTCAGCCGCGGTCACTGGCCCGAGCGGCAATCGAAAATCGCCTTGTGCGAACCGTAACTGGCCCGCCTCGCGGACCACGTGCCCGGCCACAAGGTTCATTTGCGGGCTACCCAGGAAAGAGGCAACGAACAGGTTCTGCGGACGGTTATAGATCTCGTCTGGGGTGCCGGTTTGCTGAACTCGCCCCTGATCCATCACCACAATACGATCGGCTAGGGTCATGGCTTCCGCCTGATCATGCGTGACGTACACAAAGGTTGTACGCATCATAAGGTGCAGTTTCTTGATCAGTGCACGCATCGACACTCTGAGCGCTGCATCCAGGTTGGACAAAGGCTCGTCCATCAAAAATACAGAGGGCTGGCGAACAATGGCTCGGCCCAGGGCGACCCTCTGGCGCTGGCCACCCGATAGTTCAGCCGGGCGCCGCTCGAGTAGCTGCGAGATTTCAAGCTGCTCAGCAACCTCAAGAACCCGCCGGCGGATTTCGGCGCGGTCAACCCCCCGCAGCCGTAACCCAAAAGCGATGTTTTCGGACACCGTTTTTTGCGGGTAGAGCGCATAGCTCTGAAACACCATGGCTACGTTACGTTTGTCTGGCGAGACAAAGTTGACCACCTCATCGTCAAACAAGAGATCGCCCGCACTGAGATCTTCTAGTCCTGCGATCACATTGAGCGTGGTGGTCTTGCCGCAACCCGACGGCCCCAACAGCACGACAAACTCGTTATCTTCGATCACCAGATCAAGCGCATGCACAGCTGTCACCCGCCCATAGCGCTTGACCATCTGCCGGCATTCAATTCGAGCCATACGAACCTATCCCTTCACTGCGCCCGCAGTGAGCCCCGATACGATGTAGCGCTCAAACAGCAGCGCGATCAACACCGGCGGAACAATCGCGATTACGCCGGCGGCGTTGATAAACGAAAAACTGGTGGTGAAGTCGAGCACAAACCCCGAAATAACAATGGGCAGGGTCTTGAGCTCATCGGACTGCGTCAGCATCAGGGCCAGCAGAAATTCGTTCCATGAAGTCAGGAAAGCGAACATGAGCGAGGCCATCAGTGCCGGAACACCCAGCGGTAAGTAGACATGCCGCAGCACCTGCAGGTGCGAGCAGCCGTCAACACGGGCTGCCTTGTGAAGATCAACCGGAATCGACTCGAAATAATTGATGAGGATGTAGACAGTAAACGGCAGGGTAACCGCAAGATAGGTGACGATGAGCGCGCCCAGCGAATTGCTAAGCCCTAAATTTCGGATCATCAGAAACAGCGGCACTACCAAGGCAATATCGGGAATCACTCGAGTGATCAGAATGGTGTAAAAGGCCGTATTACGACCGATGAAGCGCAGGCGAGCGATCGCAAACGCGGCTGACACGCTCAGCAGCAGATTGAGTGCGGCTACAGTCAAGCCAACATAGAGGCTATTGGATAACGCCGGCAGTAAATGCTTGGCCCCGGACGGTATGAAGGCGCCCGTGGCGGGATCGCCCTGGCGTCGGGTCTCATAGGTGACTTCCTCGTGCACCCCCCGAAAAATCGCCTTGAAGTTATGAAAGGTAGGTTCGGTCGTAACCCATCGCGGCGGTATGGACGAAATCTCGGCCTCGGACTGCACCGACGACGAAAACACCCAAAAGACAGGAGCCACCAGATAAAAGAGCAGTGCAAACGATAGACAAAACAGCAACGCTCGCCGGCCCAACTGAGGCAATAGCGGGCGGCGACGGACAGCGGCGGCTGAGTCGCTCATACGCGACGCTCCGAGCGCTGGCCCAAGGTACGGATAAACAGATAAGACAGCGCGAATGTGGCAATCGCCAGAATGTAGGACAGGGTCGCTCCCAATCCGAAGTTCAGGCTGCGAAAGGTTTCAACATAGATGTACCAGGACATGACGTACGACGCATCACCTGGGCCGCCCTCGGTAAGAATCATAAAAAGATCAAAGTGACGGATAGAAATCATCACTTCGTAGATCAACACCAACATAAAGCCTGACTTCAGCGAAGGAAGCGTTACATGCAAGAAACGCTGAAACACATTGGCCCCGTCGACCTTGGCGGCCCGATAGAGGTCATCCGGGATGGCCTTCATACTGACCAGCAGCAAAATCGCGGCCAGCGGCATCTGCTTCCAGACGGCTGCGTTGGCGATCAGAAAAAGCGTGAGCGACGGATCTGACAGCCACTGCCGATACGCGTCAATGACACCCAGCTGTAGCAGCAGTCCGTTGAGCGAGCCGTAGGTTGGCTCGTACACCCACTTCCACATCAGCCCATTAACCACCGAGGGTGTGGCCCACGGCACCAGCAGCAATGCCGCGAGAATTCGGCGTCCTCTGAATACCTCATTGAGGAGCAACGCAACACCCAGCGCTAGCAGCGTGGTTGCCGACACGCATGTCACGGTGTAGACGGTGGTGCGCGCAACCGCGGTCCAGAAGACCGGCTCCTGTAAGACCTGCAGATAGTTATCCAGCGCGACGAACCGCGTACGATGCGGACGCGCAAGATTGAGGCTGAAAAGGCTGGTATAAAAAGAGTAAACAATTGGAAAGACAGCGACCGCGCACAGAACGGCAAATACCGGCAGAAGAAACAGCATAGCCGGGCCTTGATCAGCGCCCCACCAGCGTCGACCTGAAGCGGATGCGCCAACTGCCGCGACACCTGCCATGTTTATGCGCTCCCTGCGCTTTTTACTTTGGGCCGTATGGCAACAGGCCCGCCTGCGCGGGCCTGTCAGCCAATCAGGCGCGGCGCAAAGCGTTCCAGCGATCAGCAGAGGTCTTTAGCGCCGCCTCGGCGCTCGCCCGATTCAGGAAGGCCTGCTGCAGTGCCTGATTATTTGCCTCGTTCCACTCGCCGAACCAGGGCGTCACGGTGTCTTTGGCTAACGCGAGTTCGGCCTGGCGGTTAACCACCTGACGGGCGCCCGGACCCGCCCACTTATCCCAGAACTCAATGATTTTGGGATCTCTGTCGAGAGAGGGCAGACAGTAAGGAACACCCGCATCCAGGATGAGCATTTTCTGGAAGTTGAAGTCGCCCGACGCAGTACCTGTGAACCAATCGAGAAACTTCACAGCGTTCGCCTGACGCTGAGGATTGGCGCGGGCGCGCGGACGGAGGCCGAAAAACCGCATCCAGCCCACGGTGTTGTGTTGGTCGTGGTTGCCGCCCTTGGGCATCAGGGCGATACGCGCCTTACCCGCAATTTGCGACTGCGCAGGGTCATTGATGGAGCGGATTCGGTATCGAGGCAAGACCGCGAACGCGTGCGCACCCGAAGAAAAGGCCCGCAGCCCCGGGATCTCGTTGGTGGTCGTAGCCCCAGGCGAGACAATCTTGTGAGTATGAATGGCATCCTGCACCCATTTGAGCGCCTGCACCATGCCCCGGCGGGTGTCGGTCATAACAGGCACGCCCTTGTCATCAACAAAGCGGCCACCAAACGAAAACCCAATCGCTGAAAACATTTCAATCAGCCACGCATCTGCCGCCAAAGAAAGTAGCAGCGGAAACTCACTGACCCCTTTCTGCTTAATCTGCAGCGACTGACTGACTACGTCGCTCCAAGTCTCGGGAGGCTTGCTGATGCCGGCTTTCTCGAGCAACTCAGTGTTGTAGGCGAACGCCATGTGGTCGCCGTAATAGGCCAGCCCATACTGGCGACCCTTGTAGCGCATATAGTTGGTACAGAACTCACTGGTCTGTGCGTTGTACTTCATGAGCTCGGGGATATCGTCGATCGGAGCGATCCAGCCTGCCTCGACGAACTCGGGTCCCCAGGCGTCGTTCATCCACATGATGTCGATCGGGGCATTGGCCACAATTCGGGAGATCAGTGTGGCCCGAAATTGAGCCGCCGGATGATTCTCGTAGTTGACCTTGATATTGGTGGCGCGCTCAAAGCCGGTCAGATGGCTTCGAACCTGGTCAACCACCGCCGACCAGGCGATGAAATTCAAGGCCTCACCGGCTTGGCCGACGGCGTTGTTGGTAGGCAATAGGCTAGCTGCACCAGCGGCAGCGGCCCCTTGCAAGAGCTGGCGGCGCCCGGCTAGGCCAGATGGACGTACTGACATGATGATCTCCCCGAGTTGTTTATTGGTAGGCCATGTCGGATGCAGCGCAAGGCGCCGAATCCTAGCGACTTATTTGTGTCTGGTATCTGAACACAGCGCGGCCTACAACGCAATCCCGATCATCATCCGCGCACGACTCAGCTATCAGGGCTTGCTGCAACCATCGTCTGTGACGGCCGCTAAAGTCTACGCCTGATATCGCGGCATGAAAAAGCCGGCATAGGCAGCGCAAGCCGCTCGGTCCATAATTGCGTTCATGAGCAAACCGAAAGACTCCGCAAACGCGACGACCAACCTGTTCGGGGCTCTGCCCTGGGGGCTACCCACCGGCCTGAACCCTCTGTCGCAGGGCGGCTCTTCAGTGCCCGGGCTGGATGAGATCAACGATTTCATGCGTCAGGCCTGGGGGTCCATGAACCTTTCGCCTTCGCTTGCGCCCACACTCGACCTGCACGAACTCGACAAGCGCATCGCTGACCTCAAGGCGGTTGAGCAATGGCTGCTGCTTAACCTCAACATGCTGCGCGGCTCTATACAAGCACTCGAGGTCCAGCGCGCGACGGTCGCCACCCTGCGGGCCTTCAGCGAGGCCGCCCTTTCGCCGTCGGGCCCAGACCCTCAGGCTGCAGCCGCTTCAGACCGTCGCCGCGCTGAAGAATCCGATAAGGCACCCCGACAGGTCGCGCCTGAACCACGGCCTTCCGGCAAGTCTAACGATTCAGCACGGTCTGGCCGGGCCGCTCGCGCTTCTCGCGCCAAGACATCGGAATCGGCCTCGGCAGAGCCCATCTTGGAGGCGGCCAAGGCCTGGTGGCAAATGCTCAATACCCAGTTCGAGCAGGTTTCTCAGGCTGCTTTAAACCCATCAACCACGCCGGCCAAAACAGCCGACAAGACCGCGCGTTCACGATCTAAAGCGCCCGGCGGCCGGGCTACTGCCGGCGCGCGGCCCCAGTCGCGCCAGTCACCTTCCTGAGGCCGTTACGTCCATGACAGCCTTCCAGTGTGGTCACGCGACGCATCCCGACTGGCGCATGGCCACTGACCTCGCCATGACGCAGCTCGGATCGCCCGCCCTGGCGCACGATCGTTCGCCCTTTGGTCTCGTCTATGCCTCGGCAGCCTTTGCTGATGCCTTCGAGAGCATCATCGAGCGTCTGCAGGATCGTCGACCGGGTGTCACCTGGGCGGGCGCCTGCGTGCCTGGCGTGTGTGCACCAAACGCTGAGTATCTCGATGAACCGGCAGTAGGCATTCTGTTGGGCGATGTCCCAGCCGCGTCGCTCATGCCCTTCAGCGTATCCGATGATGGTTTTGCGTCAGCCATGCCCGCGCTGTTGCGGCCGGGTTGCAGTGTGCTGTTGCACGCCGATCCACATGCGGGCGGGCTCGAGCATTTAATCGAAAGCACCTTCTCACGGGTCGAACCGGGCCGTGTGTTTGGTGGTTTACTCACCGGAGACGCAGCGGGTTCAGGACATGTGGCTGGACACTGCGTACGAGGCGGCAGTTCAGGCCTGGTTTTCGGTCGCGCCGCGCGCCTGCTGTCGCGCGTGACGCAGGGCTGCGCACCGATTGCACGAGAGCATGTAATTACCGCCTGCCGTGGCCAATATATTGAATCACTGGATGGGCGACCCGCTCTTGACGTGATGCTGGAAGATCTTGGCGTGGACGATCACGTCCGGCAATCAGGCGACGGCGAGGCGATCCTGCAGGCAATGCGATCGGGCAGCGCCCTGCGGCCCTCTCAGGGTCTTCTGCTGGGCATTGCACCACCCGGACAGACGGGCCCGATCGGCATGAGCGGTTTGCGTATGCGCACGGTGATCGGCATTGACCCGATCAATCGTATGATCGCCGTAGCTGGCGAGGCTGTCGCGGAGGCACGCGCGGTGTTCTGCGGGCGAGATGCGCGCTCAGCCCGAGCCGATCTGGTACGCATCTGCACAGAGCTGCGCGAGGATCTCGAAAGCGAAGGACTCAAGCCCCGCGGCGTGCACTACGTCAGCTGCCTGGCCCGGGGCCGCCATTTATTTGGCGCCAGCGGCACTGAGCTGGGCCTGATCAGCCATAACCTGGGCGACATACCGCTGCTGGGATTTTTCGCCAATGGCGAAATCGCGGATAACCAACTACACAGCTATACAGGCGTGCTGACCGTATTCGTCTGAAAGACGTTTAAGCGCGCGCGGCAAGCCGCGCGCAAGCCATCAAGCTGCGGGCTTCTTGTAGACGTTGAGTTGCAGCCGCTCGCGTTCGATGACCGTCGCCACAACCGGGTGTGCCGCCACGCGATCCACATAGGCCTTAAAGCCTGGCATTGAATCGGGGTCAATACCCGCAAGTCCGCCCCAGCGCAGCAGGGTAAGCGCATAGGCGTCAAGAAACGAAAGCCCCGCCCCCAACCAATACGGCGAGGCCGCTTGGCTCATGGCCGCAATACGCTCGAGAAGGCTGCGGTACTTGCCCACCGCCACGCTGCGCACCTCAGCGCGCGCCGACTCCGTGTCAGCAAATTTATCGGGCATGAACACATGCGTAAAGGTGGGATGCACCGTATTGTTCATCCAGGCCAGCGTGGACAAGGTCTGCGCGCGAGCCCATGACTCAGCCGGCAGCAGCCCCGCCCGCGGAAAGCTTCGATCAATCCAGTCGCACATTGCGACGATCTGGTTGAGCGGCTTTCCATCAACGACCAACAGGGGCACCTGGCCTTCGGGATTTAGGGCCAGGAACTGCTCGGTTTTATGCTCAGCCCGATGCAGTTTGATGAGTTTGGGCTCAAACGCCGGACCGCCCGCAGCCTGAATGGCCTGCAGACCGACGTGCGGCACGAATGAACAGGCGCCCGGCGAAAAATAGAGTTCGATCATGGTTATGAGGCTCCATCAGTCCATCTGGGTGACGAACTTGGTGGTGAGATAGCCGTCGAAGGTTTCAGTGCCACCCTCGCTGCCAATGCCGCTGTCCTTGATGCCACCGAACGGGCTCTCGGGCAGCGCCTGTCCAAAATGATTGATGTTGACCAGGCCGGCCTCGATGCCGTTTTGCACAGCCAGGGCATTACGGGTGCTGGTGGTGAAGGCGTAGGACGACAGGCCATACGGTAGCGAATTGGCCCGCTTGAGGACTTCATCGAGATCTTTGAAGGGCACGCAGGGCGCTACTGGACCGAAGGGCTCGGTGGTCATGATCATGCTGTCATCCGGTACGCCTGTGATGACGGTTGGCGCAAAGAAGCTGCCCACCTCTCCGACGCGTTGGCCACCGGTTTCGATGCGGCCACCGCGGGCGCGCGCGTCGTCAATGAACTTCTGAATAGAGGGCAGGCGCCGGTAGTGGGCGAGCGGCCCCATCTTGGTATCAGCCGCCAGACCGTCTCCGACCTTGAGGGCATTGGTCTTTTCGATGAAACGAGCGACGAAACGATCGTATACCTTCTCCTGAATGTAAAAGCGGGTAGGCGACACGCACACCTGACCGGCGTTGCGGAACTTAAAGCCCACCAGCAGATCAGCCGCACGATCGACCTCGGCGTCATCGAAGACGATGACGGGCGAATGACCGCCAAGCTCCATGGTGACCCGCTTCATGTAACCACCCGCCAAAGCGGCCAGCTGCTTACCCACCGGCACAGATCCAGTGAAGGAAACCTTGCGCACGATAGGAGACTTGATGAGGTAGTCGGACACCTCGGCAGGCACACCCCAGACAACATTTAGCACCCCAGGAGGCAGCCCCGCCTCGTGGAACATACGGGCGATAGCCACCACCGAGCTGGGCGCATCTTCGGGTCCTTTGATGATGATGGTGCAACCGGCACCAATGGCAGCGGCGATTTTGCGGATAGCCTGGTTGTAGGGGAAGTTCCAGGGGGTAAAGGCCGCGCACACGCCGATAGGCTCACGCAGGACCATCTGGCGCACGTTGGGCAGGCGCGGCGGAATTACACGCCCATAAATACGACGACATTCTTCGGCATGCCAATCGCAATGATCAGCACAGCTGGTGAGCTCAGCAATCGACTCGGCAAGTGGTTTACCCATGTCGAGCGTGATGTTGCGGCCGATAGCCTGCGCACGCTCGCGGGTGAGCTCACCCACGCGACGCAGGATGCGGCTGCGCTCAAGTGGCGAGCTCTTTTTCCAGGACGCGAACGCGCGCTCGGCCGCAGCCAGCGCCCGATCAAGGTCGGCTCGGGTAGCGTGCGGCAGCTTGGCGATGGCCAGCCCGGTGGCCGGGTTAACCACTTCTTGTTCTTTGCGGCCATCGCCCTTGAGGAATTCGCCGTCGATGTACAGGCATAAATCCTCATAGGTGGCGCTACCCACGGCAACTTGCTCGGTTCGATTGGCGGTATTCATACGCTAGGGCTCCTTGAACATGATCATTAAAAAGACGTGCACAACACTGTGGACGAGCTCAGTGTTCAGCCGTTTGAAACAAAGCCAGCCGCGTGCGCCTGCTGGTCCGCGTGATAGGAAGAGCGCACCATCGCGCCCACGGCAGCGTGGACGAAGCCCATGGCCTGTGCCTCACGATCGAAATGCGCGAAGGTATCGGGGTGCACGTAACGCAAGACAGGTAGATGCGCGCTGGACGGCGCCAGGTACTGGCCTATGGTCAGCATGTCGACCTGATGCGCGCGCAGATCGCGCATGACCGCGAGAATCTCATCATCGGTTTCACCCAGACCCACCATCAACCCCGACTTGGTAGGCACCCCAGGCACCAGCTCTTTGAAGGCCTGCAGGAGCCTCAGGGAATGCGCATAGTCAGACCCGGGCCGCGCCTGCTTATAAAGCCGGGGCACGGTCTCAAGATTGTGGTTCATCACATCGGGGGGCGCAGCCTGCAAAATAGCCAGCGCCCGGTCAAGCCGACCACGAAAGTCAGGCACCAGGATCTCGATCTTGGTATCGGGTGAGTACTCGCGAGTGCGCCGAATGCAGTCGACAAAGTGCTGGGCGCCTCCGTCGCGCAAATCGTCGCGATCGACCGAAGTGATGACCACGTAACGAAGCTTGAGCGCTGCGATGGTTCGGGCCAGGTTCTCGGGTTCGTCAGTATCGAGGGGGTCAGGTCGTCCATGCCCGACATCGCAGAACGGGCAACGGCGCGTGCATTTGTCGCCCATGATCATGAAGGTGGCAGTGCCCTTGCCGAAACATTCGCCAATGTTGGGGCAGCTGGCCTCTTCGCAGACCGTGTGCAGGCGATGCTCGCGCAGGATCTGCTTGATCTCGTTAAAGCGCGAGGATGGGCCTGGCGCCCGAACCCTGATCCACTCGGGTTTACGCAGCGGTTCAGACGCTGCTGCCACCTTGATGGGAATACGAGCGGTCTTATCTGCCCGCTTTTGCTTGGCGGCAGGATCGTAGGGAGTTACGGGCAAGGCCGAGGAAGGGGTTTCACTCATGAATTTCACGCCAAGGCAGGTCTGCAGAAAGCGCGACGCGCCAGAAAAAGGGTGTCATACCGCAAGTCTAGCTGACTGTGGATTCCTACGAGGGCGGCGGCGGAGCTTGCGAGACCGAATCGGGTGCCCGTGCCTGAAGGTGTGCCTGCAGACGCTCGCCAAGCGCGACGGCCACTGTTTCCGGTAGCGCCTGTACGCCCAGGCTGCGCATATCGATCGCTCGAAGGCCCTGATAGCCGCACGGATTGATACGCGAAAAAGGTTCAAGATCCATGGCCACATTCAGCGCCAACCCGTGCAGGCTGCACCCGCGGCTGACCCGCACACCGAGCGCGGCAATCTTGGCCAACCCTGCAAAAGCTCCCTCGCCGCCTGGCACCGGTACATACACGCCCGGAGCTCCTGAAACCCTGCAGGCATCGACCTCATACAGTGCAAGCACCTGAATAATGGCCTGCTCCAGTCGATAGACCAACTCTTTCACACCAATGCCCAGACGACGAAGATCCAGCAAGGGATACGCCAGAACCTGCCCGGGTCCATGATAAGTGACCTGCCCGCCGCGCTCGGTGGTTTCAATCGGAATGTCGCCGGGCGCAAGCAGATGCTCCCGACGCCCTGCCAACCCCAGCGTAAATACCGGATCGTGCTGGCACAGCCAGAGCTCATCCGGCGTGTCCGACCCGCGCTGCTGCGTAAAGGTCTTCATGTCGGCATGGCACTGCGCGTAGGCTTGCCGGCTGAACGGTCGTATCACAAGACCCATCGCAGCCCCTACGAACGCCTGCTCTCAACAAGACGCTGGCCTCTGGCAATAGCAGGGCTCACAACGGCGCGGGCCATGTCGCTCAGGGCATGCGAGAATCCCTGCGCCGGCTTAGAGCAGGATTTGACCCCAGCAGGTCCGTAGACCGGCCACAGCCCCCAACTTACAGGCGCAGACTTCGCTTTCGTGCTTAAGGACGATAACCCCCGGAACCGACTGATCGGCATTGGCCTGGTGTGCTGCACCTTTTTGTTCTTTTCGATTAGCGATACGTCATCCAAGTGGCTGCTGCTGAGCCTGCCCGTCGTACAGGTGGTATGGCTTCGCTTCGCCTCACAGGTGCTGATCATGGGCGCCATTCTCGCACCTCGGCACGGGCGCAAGCTGCTCAACACACGCCGACCGGGGCTGCAGTTGTTGCGCTCGAGCATGCTGCTGTCCATGACCGCGATGAACTTTGTGGCCCTGCGCTACCTGCAATTGGCCGAAACCAGCGCTATCCAGTTCACGGTACCCATCCTGGTCACCGTGATCAGCGTGCCATTGCTGGGCGAAAAACTCGACCCGAGACGCTGGGCAGCCGTACTTATAGGCTTTGCCGGTGTTTTACTCATCGTGCGTCCTGGCACGGGCGGATTCCATCCCGCCATGCTGCTCGCTCTGGGCAATGCTGTGCTGTATGCGTTCTTCAATCTGCTCACACGCCAGCTCGCACGTAGCGAATCGCCCGAGACCACGCAGTTTCTGTCGGGTCTGGGGCCTGTGGTGATGATGGCGCCCTTTGCTCTGGCCGACTGGCAACCCCTGGAGAACTGGCTGACATGGTCGGTAGTGGCGCTGGCTGGCCTTTCTGGCGGGATGGGTCACTATTTCAATGCGTTAGCGCACCGCTTCGCCCCTGCGTCGGTGCTGGCGCCGTACCTCTACCTGCAGATCATCCACATGACCGCGCTGGGATATTTGGTCTTTGGTGATGTGCCTAGCGCAGCCGTACTCGCCGGCGCCGTGGTGGTCATTGCCAGCGGGCTTTACCTGTTCGCCTACGAGCGTCGCGGTCTGCGCCGCCAAACCGGGTAAGACGCCAGAGCTTAAAGCACCACTCGAACCAGAGGGTGGGCGGCCAATGCGCGGTAGAGCTGTTCAAGCTGAACCCGGGACTGCGCCCGAACATTCAGCGTCAGGCTGAGCCAGCCGCCGCGCGAAGAGGGACGCATCTGCATGGTGCCAGGGTCAAAATCAGGGCAATGCTCGCGCGCCAGATCAGCAATAGTTTGGGCAAAGCCCGGCACAGGTCTGCCCATGACCTTAATGGGAAACACCACTGGAAACTCAAGCAGCCGCTCAAGCCGGTCCCAGACACCGGTGTCGGTCATGGCACCACCATCGACCATGATGCAAGGCTCCTGGGGCGATTAGGCCTGTTTGGCCGCCTGGTAGGCTTCGTACAGGCGTCGCCAGATGGGCCCCGGGCGGCCGCTGCCTACCGGATGCCCATCGAGGGTCGTAATCGGCAACACCTCGCGCGTGGCGGACGTCAGCATGAGCTCGTCGGCGCTGAGCACTTCCTCGCGAATGACCCGGCGCTGCTCAAACGGCAGACCTGTGCGCTCACACAGCTCGGCCAGCAGACCGACCCGGATTCCCTGCAGCACGAGGTTATCCATAGGCACGCACAGAACCTTGCCGCCGCGCACCACCCAGATGTTGCTGGACGAACCCTCGGTGAGCATGCCGTCGCGAAACATCAGACATTCGGCGGCCCCGGCATCGACCGCCGCCTGCTTGGCCAACACGTTACCCAAGAGCGACACAGACTTGATATCGCAGTGCAGCCAGCGCTCATCGGGCAGCGTGATGGCCGCGAGCCCCTGCTCGCGAGCGGATGCAGGCGGCGCAATGAATTCACTGACCATTCCAAATACAGTTGGCTGAACACCCTTGGGAAAGGCATGATCGCGGCGCGCGACGCCACGGGTGATCTGCAGATAGACGAACTGATCTTTCCAGGTGTGGCGGGACACCAGGTCGTTCATGAGTGCAGTCCAGCCGGCATCATCAAACGGATTGTCGATTCGAATTGCGGCCAGGCTGCGGACAAGCCTGCGCAAATGCTGCTGCCACCGAAATGGCCGGCCGGCGTAGACCGGCACGACTTCGTAGATACCGTCGCCGAAAATAAAACCACGGTCGAGCACCGGAATCCGGGCCTCTTCAATCGGCATGAACGCGCCGTTAAGGTAGACGATCTGCTGGCTCATGGAGGTTCCTCAAGGCAATTGCATGCGCGCCTCATACTCGGCCGTATGGGCACACGCGAAGCTTACTTGGAAATCATCATGCGGATCGCGTCCCACTGCCGCCCAAACCAGCCGGCGGGCTCGACCGCGGTTTGAGCAACCAGTGGGCGCTCAGCGAGAATCTGATCACCCAGACGCACGCGAATAACGCCGATGCGCTGATTGGCCGTCACCGGCGCAACCAGGGGCTCGATTCGTTCGACCTCGCCACGAACTTTGTCGGCCTGGCCACGCGCCACCGTCACAATGATGTCCGCATCCAGCGCGCCCGTCACCGTCGGTTCTCGGCCTTTCCAGACCGGGTAGGTACCGACCACCTGATCGCGAGAATACGCCCGTACGACCTCGAAGTTCTGGAAACCATAATTCAGCAGCTTCTGCGACTCAATGGCCCGAACCGAATCGGATGAAGCGCCCAGTACGACCGCCACCAGTCTGCGCGTGATGCCGTTGGGTTGGTCGCGACGCGCCGACGAAATCAGACAGTATCCGGCCGCATCGGTAAAGCCGGTCTTCACACCATCAACACTGGGGTCGATGAATAAAAGCCGGTTGCGATTGGGCTGTCGGATCTTGTTATAGGTGAACTCTCGCTCGGAATACAGCTTGTACTGGTCGGGGAAGTCGCTGATAAGCCGGGCCGCCAGCTGGGCCAGATCGCGCGCTGTGGAGTACTGCTCGGGGTTCGGCAGGCCCGTGGCATTGCGAAACTGCGTATTGCGCAGCCCCAGGCGCTCAGCCTCACGGTTCATGAGCTGCGCGAATACGTCCTCGCCGCCCCCCAGTGCCTCGGCCAATACGATGGACGCGTCATTGCCCGACTGGATGATCATGCCGCGCAGCAGCTCCTCGACACTGGCCGGACTGCCAGGCTCAATGAACATACGCGAGCCAATCGCGCGATAGGCTCGCTGCGAAACCATGGGCCGCGCATCGGGCGCCAGACGCTTTTCACGAAGGGCCGCGAAGGCGAGGTAGGCGGTCATGAGCTTGGTCAGCGATGCGGGTTCAACCTTGCGGTCAGGCTCATGCGAGGCCAGCACCTGGCCGCTGTTGACGTCCAACAAAAGCCAGGACCGAGCGGTCAGCGCGGGAGGCGCAACCTGTGCCTGAGCCAGCGAACCCATGGCGGCCATCAGCACCAGCAGCAGTATGGACGTCAAACGCTTCATGAACATCTCCACCCTATTCAAAGCGGGTCACTCAAATTGATTCGTCTGCAGCGGTCTGCACACCCTGGGCGCGCGCCACAAAAGCGCTTACCAGCGACTTGAGCTGAGTAAGCCGCCGATGAAAGAAATGATCTGCGCCGGGCAGTACGACCACCGGGATCTCCTGTGGGCGAGCCCAATCGAAAACGGCCGATAGCGGAACCAGCTCATCGAGCTCGCCATGCACCACCAGGGTGTTGGCCGGTACAGGGGCAAGATCAAAGCGCTGCGCAGCCGGCCCCACCAGAACCATGGCCAACACGGTGCGGCCCTGTTGTGCAAGCCGTTGCGCGACACGCGTCTGTACAAAACTGCCGAATGAAAAGCCGGCGAGCACCAGCCGGACGCGCGCGGCCTCGGGCACCCGCTGATCGGCCTGAATGTGTTCGAGAACGCGCATCAGGTCGTCAGCCTCACCGCCGCCCGCATCATGCTCGCCAACCGTGCCGCCAACCCCGCGAAAATTCGGTCGCCACACAGCAAAACCCTCTGCCAGCAGAGCGCGCGTGATGGTCTGCACTACTTTGTTATCACGCGTCCCGCCATAGAGGGGATGCGGGTGCGCAACCAGCGCCACGCCACGCGGCGGGCTGGCAGGGCTATCGAAGGCGATGTCAATTGCGCCGGCCGGGCCTTCGATCAGGAAGGTCTGCGTGTTGGAATTCATTCCAGACGCAGGCGTTGCACCGGAGTGCCGTCGCGCAGGTGTGACTCGACGATTTCGTCAATGTCTTCGCGATCGACAAAGGTGTACCAGACACCTTCTGGATAAACCACCGCCACCGGACCGAGTTCGCAACGATCAAGGCAGCCTGCTTTGTTGACCCGTACGCGCCCCGCGCCCGACAGACCGAGCGCCTTGACGCGTTCTTTTGCATAGGCCTGCAAAGCCTCGGCATCTCGGGCAGCGCAGCAGGGGCGGTCACCCTCACGGCGATTGGTGCAGAAAAAGATGTGCTTTTCGTAGTAAGCGCTCATGACTCGTCACGCTTTTGAGATGCCTGCGATTATAGTCGCCGAGCGATATGATGACGCTCTATGACATGCTTTGACTGGTCAAGCCTGAATACCGCCGCCGTGCGCTCGCGACTGGCTTCGCGCGCCATGGAGCTCGGCTTTGACACGGCCCACCTGAGTTTTGAGCCTAGCATCGCTTCGACCAACACGGCGCTGCTGCAGGCCCCGTTCATCGGTCAGCCCCGGTCACCCACCGCGCTGATCGCAGCCGAGCAAAGCGCTGGGCGTGGCCGGCAGGGCAGGGTTTGGTTATCGCAGCCGGGGCGCAGCGCCTGCCTTTCGCTGGCCCTTGAGTTCAAGTACTCAGCAGTGGCACACCCTGGTCTGCCCTTGGCAATCGGCGTCAGCCTGGCGCAGGCCTTCGCGCCGCGAGTGCCCGAACTGGCCCTTAAATGGCCGAACGATCTCCTGCGTGCTGGCCGTAAATGTGCCGGCATCCTGATCGAATCTCGGCGCGGCACGGGCACATCGGCCGAGCTCGAGCGCGTCGTCATTGGCGTGGGTTTGAACCTGTTTGCGCCCGCAGACGCTGCGCCGCTGTCCGCTACGGGCTTGTTCGACGATGTCGACCCACCCGAGCTTGACTGGGTTGTCGCCACAGCCCTTGAAGCGATGCTTGGGGCGGCCATGCGGCATCGGGCGCAGGGCCTTGAAGCCTTCGCCGAAGCCTGGAGCCGTCTGGACGCTTACCGGCGCTTGCCGATCGTGGTGTTTGATGCGGGGCGGGCAATCGCGCAAGGCATTAATCTGGGTCTGGGCAGTGGCGGTGCGCTTCGAGTGATGGATGAACGCGGAGAGGTGCAGGTGATCACAGGTGATGTATCGCTACGCCCGGTCGCGACCGACAAGCAGGCATCTCTGCCGCAGGCGAGCTCATGCGCGCGCTGATTCTGTTCGCGGCAATCGCCAATGCGCTGCTGTTTGCCGCCTGGTGGCGTGATTGGTATCCATGGGCTGACAATCCCCGCGAGCCCCAGCGCATTGAACGGCAGCACCAGGCTGAGCGGCTGCGCCTGATAACGCCCGAACCCCCGCAGGCATCGCCCTCACGCGTCGCGCCAGCCCCCGCGTCGTCGGTGCCGCCAGCATCCCCGCCCTCGGCCGCCCAGCCCACATCCGATCAGACTGCGATCCCGCAGTCGACCACGACAGCGCAAGATCCCCCCGCATCGCAGGCCGCTCAGACCCCATCGCCCGCACAGATCACTGGCAGCCCTAGCGCTGCTTCGGACACCAGCGCAGCGCCCGCGTCTGCGCAGACGGCCGCTCAAACACCCAACGAGACCGTCCATACGCCCGAGTCGACCGCCACCGAATCGCCACCGCCCTCTGCAACCGTCACAGCACCCGCAACAGCGCCGGTCGTGCCACCTCAAAACGACATCACTGGGGCTAATCCCTCGGCTGCATCGGCGACATCACGGCCATGAACCTGTTTGCTTACGGTTCACTGATGTTTGAACCGGTGTGGTCATCGCTGGTGAAGCGGCCACGGGCGAGCATGCTGGCCCGACTTGACAACTTTGAGCGGCAGGGCATGCGCGCAGAGCTATACCCCGGACTCATCCACAAACCAGGCGCCTTGACCCAGGGGCGCTTGTGGCTAAGCCTGAGTGCCTCAGAGATTGATGTTCTGGATGCCTTTGAGGGGGCACCTTACGAGCGACAGTCTGTTCGGGTCGCGGTCAGCGCACGTCAGGGCGGACAAACCCTGGTAGCAGCCGAGGTATATGTCTTTAGAGATGCAACCGCTCTGACCGGCAAGCCCTGGGATGCGCGCCAGTTTCACGAGCATGATCTAGAACGCTTCCTGGCGCAGTATCAGCCAGCCCGCTAGCTCGCAGGCAACTGGGCTCCAGGCAATCGGACTCCGGGCGGCCAGGCTTCAGGCAAGCCGGGCTTCAGGCGGCCGCGCGCGCTGCCTGCGGGCGCCCCTCAATGCGAGCCATGAGCTCGCGACGATATCGGTTGAGGTCCTGCACGCTGGCAAAGCTTCTATCCATCAACAGCGACAGGTTATGCAGGATTCGCTCGGCAACCTTGCTTTCCCAGTGGCCGTCAAAGCGGATTTGCTCATCAAGCCAGCGCTCGAGCCAGCCCGGCTCGGGCAGACGGCTTTGAACTGTGTCGCGCGGAAAAAGCGCGCGATTAACGTGCAGGTTGGTGGGATGCAAAGCCTGCGAGGTACGCCGGGCACTGGCCATGAGCACACCAATCTTGGCAAAGGCTGCTCGGGCAGTGTCGCCAACCTCAGTAACAGCCTTTTTCATGTAACGAAGGTAAGCACCTCCGTGTCGCGCTTCGTCGCGGGCGATGGTTTCATAGATATGCTTGATGACCGGCTCGGTGTGCCATTCGGCCGCACACCGATACCAGTGGTTGAGCCGTATCTCGCCACAGAAGTGCAGCATCAACGTTTCGAGCGGGGGCGCAGGCTCAAACTCAAAACGCACTTCGTGCAGCTCAGTTTCGCTGGGAAGAAGCTCAGGCCTAAAGCGGCGCAGATACTCCATGAGAACCAAGGCGTGCTTTTGTTCTTCATAAAACCAGACCGACATAAACGCTGAGAAATCGCTGTCCGCCCGGTTATCGCGCAAAAACATCTCGGTGGCTGGAAGAGCCGCCCACTCAGTAATGGCGTTCATCTTGATGGTCGCGGCCTGCTCATCGGACAGGCGCGAGGGCTGATGCTCATGCCATGGAATGTCGGTCTCCAGGTTCCAACGAACCGCCTCGAGTGATTTGAATAGTTCGGGGTAGAGCATCCGAAAAATGCCTTTGTCGAGATTAAGCGCACAGTGTATCAACGGAGCGCACAAGCCGGACAGACCCCTGCGGTCAAGTCCGTGTCGAGGATTGGTCGCTGTAGCGGCCTGGATACAGCGCTGCGCTGGAACCGACGAATGCGCATCGGTCGACACGGCTGCCTCATCTCAGCAGGCGGTCCACCTCTTAAGTCAGTGGGCAGCCCGCTTCTTGAGCCAGCGCATCAGCACTCCGAGCAGCGGTAATTTTTCGTAGAGCTCCTCGGCGGCATCCCAGTAGTCACGGTGAAGGATGATTCGTCCCTGATCATCGAACACCAGGCGGCTGGCCCCATGTATGCGCAGCGGCTGTGCCTGTTGGTGACGTTTTAGCTGAAACTCGAAATCCCAGGTGAGAAACGCCTGTCTTCCGTCGATCAGCCACTGCCGAACGAAAAATCGCGGAAACTGCACCTGGCGGAACATCGCCGCAAAGATATCGTGGACTGCCTGCGTACCACGGACCTCATTGAAAGGATCCTTGAATCGGCAGTCGGGCGCATACAGCCCATCAATCTGGCTCAGTTGTTCGGGGCTGATCGTTTCGAAAAATCTGATCATCCTATCCAGCAGCAAGGGTACGGACTCGCGGCCACGGGTCTCTGCATCGTGCTGCATCGCTTCAGCCTCCGGTCATACGCCTGAGCACTGCAAAACACAGCCGCGTTGGCAAGATGCGCAGCAGCTTCATCCAAAGGGTGAAGCGTCGCGGGAAGTGAATCTCAAAGCCGCCGCTCTCAAGACCCCTGATAATGTGTTGCGCCGCCTGATCGGTCGTAATGATGGCGGGCATCTGAAAATCATTTTTTTCGGTCAGCGGGGTCGATACGAAGCCGGGATTGATCAGCCACACCCCGATGCCCCGCGGGTGAAGATCAAGCCATAGCGATTCGGCCAGATTGTTAAGGCCGGCTTTGCTGGGCCCATACGCCAGTGCACGCGGCAGGCCACGATAACCCGCAACGCTGGAGACCAGGGCAATACCACCGCCACGCTGTGCAAACAAGATCGGCAACAGGGCATCGAGCCCGTTGTAGACAGCGCCCAGATTGATGTCCAGCATCTGCCTGGCCGCCGCAAGGTCGAACTGATCTGCACGCATGGGCGCGTAGGTTCCGGCAAGCCAAACCACCAGATCGATACCACCCCAAGCCTCGAGCAGCGCCGAAGTAGCTGCTTTGAGCGCGCTGGCATCGGTGACATCAAGGGGTAGCACCACGCAGCGCTCTTGAGCCGGACCGGCAAGCGCCTGCAGTGACTCGACTCGCCGCGCCGACAGTGCGATACGAGCACCACGATCAAGAAGTGCTCGGGCCAGGGCCTCGCCAATGCCGCTGGAGGCGCCCACCAGCCAGATTCGTTGGCCGCGCCAGTTGGTCACCCGGGGATTAAGCACGCCCTTGGCAAAACCCCGCGCGAGCGCGGATGGGTCAGCGCTGACCTCAGGCACCTGGTCGTTAGGCAAGCCGTCGCGGCGCATCATCGCTTCACGAAGGACAAAGTCACCTCGCCCAAACGAATGCCAAACTTGCTCATGACCGCACGATTAAGCATGACGCGGTCGTCGACCAGGAACATCCAGTCGTCGAATTCAAAATGCCACACCCGACCGTCGATGGGCAAGGCCAGGGTGTAGCGCCAGTTAAGCGCATTGCCCTGAACAACGCCTTGTGCCTCGCCGATAACATCACTGGCAGTGCCCACGTAGCGACCGGGTGCGACCTCGCGCAGCGTCCATACCCGTCGCTCGGTCTTGCCGTCTGAATAGCTGAAGTCTTCTTCCAGCGTGCCGACGCCTCCCTCCCAGCGACAGTTCATCACCACGGTAAAGCGCCGAACAACCGCTCCGGAGCGATCCTGAAAGATGCCCCAAGCATCGAGTCGTCCATTGAAGTACTGCTTCAGATCGAGACGCGGGGTCTGCGCCGCATATTGGGCCACTGTCGGCGCCGAGCATCCGGAGCTGATGACACCCGCGGCGACCACCAGGCCAGTGGCAGCCAGCTTACCGACGAATCGACGCCGGTCTGACTGCACGCCCGCCTGTGTTGCCGACCCTAGTTGGACTTGCGGCTTATTGATCATGTGACAAAACTCCTTTCAGCATGAACGGGTTTCACGCCACGCCGGGCTGGCGAGCAGCAGCAGTCCCGCTGCGATTTTGATCAGACAGGGCAGGCCCGCATACGCAAATACCAGTCCGCCCACGGCTGAGCCACGGACACCGGGCTCATAACCCAGGACCGCCAGCATCGGCAGACCCAGCCCTGCGGCTCCTGCCAGCACCAGCTTGGTGACGGTATTCCAGACACCGAAGTACAGACCCTCATGGCGACCACGATCGCCACTTGCCTCGATCACTCCCGCCAGCAGCGCGGGGGGCATGGCCAGATCGGCGCCCAAAGCAAAACCCGTGAGCGCACACACCACCAGAAAGGCGGCCACATCACCCGGGCCAAGACCCATGGCCCACACAAAACCCAATACGGCGATACCCATGCCGGCAAGCCAGGCTGACGCGGGACCAAAGCGCGCGCCGACGCGCACCCAGACGGGCATGACCAGCGCTGCCGCCGCAAAGTATGTGAGCAGAAACACCGGGACCCGCTCGGGCGCGCCCAGCACATCGCCAGCAAAAAAGAGCAGCAAGGTAGCCGGTAGAGCGGACGCGATGCCATTGACTGCGAAGATACCCAGCAGCCATCGGTAGCGCGGATTACGAAGGCAATGTCGCCAGGGTGTTCTAATGGCATCGGCGACGCTAAGTCGGGTACCCGCCAGCGCGCGGGGTGGTGGAGCTGGCGCACGGGTGAGCGCCAGCAGCGCCACCACCAGCAGCACCATGAAGCACATCACCAAAGCCTGAACACGTTCCGGTAACAGCAGGGCGGCCGAGCCCAGAACACCGATCAGGCCAAAAGCCTCTCGACTTCCTGCCAGACGAACCTGTTGGGCTGAGCTTCCGCCCAGGGCTGCACCCCAGGCCTGATAGGCAATACTGCAGGTCGACCAGGCCACATACGTGATAAGCGAGGTCAATGCCAGCCATAGTGCCAGAGCCCCCGAACCCAGGGTTGGCGGCATGAGCATCAGGGCAAAGCCCAGGGCCAACAGAGGTGCAGCGACGACAATCCAGCGACGATGCGCAAAACGACTTGAATCGATTGCAGCGCCGATCAAGGGGTCAGCGAAGGCATCGATCAGCCTTGCGCCCAGCAGCACCGCGCCCACCGCCGTGAGCGAAACGCCCAGGTGCTGACTGTAGAAGGCGGGCAGCAAAACGAACAGCGGCAATTCGAGGAGCGCGAGCGGCATTCGGAGCGCGCCGTAGGCACCTAACCGGGCCCAGGAAAGCTCAGCCGCCGGCTGGACCTGGGATGAAATCATGGCCGGCTATCCGCAGTGGTCGCAGACAGGCCCCTTATCAGATCGCGGCGAACTGCCGGAACACTGGTGCGTTCATCAAGCCAGATCGAGAAGAAAGCCCGCGCAAAGCGAAGATCTGCGATTTCTCCAGCTGGCTGATCGTTGAAGTAAAACTGCGCGCCGTGTCGCGGATGGTAGACGCCTGTGAGTCGATCGGCTGCGCGAACGTCCGGGAAGAGCGACAGCATCTGCCCATGCCAGCGCCGACGCTCCTCATCAGTACCGAGACCGAGCTGGTTGATCTCTTCGATGCTTCGATCGGCAACACGCGCGCCTCGCAGGGACAGGGCATAGTTCAACTCGAGTGCGAATGGGTGCTCAAAGAGCTGCTCGGCAGATAAGCCTCTGGCGGGCCCATACAGTCGCGCGTCGTAGACCTTGAGCCCCATCCAACGCAAGGTGGCTTCACCCAGCTGGCGGACTTCGCCCAGCGATGTTTTCCAGGAAGCCGCCGACCTGCCGTCAGCGGGCTGACCCAAGACGGCCGGTACGCGCACCAGCAGCGCCAGTGTCGCGACCACCAACGAGCACATAAAAACCAGAACGAGCAGACGTTGTGCGGTTTTCATGCGGGTAACTGCAAGGTGTACTGGTAGACATCGGTGCTGTCGTGGCGGAACGCCGCCTCGCAATAGGCGAGATAAAACTCCCAGATTCGAATGAAACGTTGATCGAAACCCTGCTCACGCACCTGCGGCAGTTTGCTCATGAACACCTCGCGCCAAAGCGCTAGGGTGCGAGCGTAGTCCCGCCCGAAGGCAAAGCGCTTGACCACCGTCAGGCCGGCGGCATGAGCCAGCGCCTCAAAGCGGCTGGGGGACGGCAGCATGCCGCCCGGAAAGACGTATTGCTGAATAAAGTCAGTGCCTCGCCGGTACCGCTCAAAATAGGCATCTGCAATGGTGATGGTTTGAATGGCAGCTCGGCCGCCCGGCTTCAGGCAACGGCGCAGCGTCTGGAAGTAAGCAGGCCAGTAGGCCTCACCCACCGCTTCAAACATCTCCACCGAGACGATCGCGTCGTACTGCCCCTGCTCATCGCGGTAGTCCTGAAGTCGCAGCCTGCCGCGCTGTGCAAGTCCCGCGCGCTGCAGGCGCGCGTTTGCGTAAGCCAGTTGTTCAGTCGACAGCGTAAGCCCATGGATTTCAAGGCCAGCACGTGCGGCGGTCTCTGCGAATCCGCCCCAGCCACAGCCGATCTCCAGAACGCGCGCGCCCGGCGCGACTGAAATCTCTTGCAGCAAACGCGCATTTTTGGCCCTTTGCGCATCGGCAAGCGACCGACGTTCATCGCCCCCGAAGAGTGCGCTGGAATAGGTCATGGTTTCGTCCAGCCATAACCGGTAAAAGTCATTGCCCAAATCGTAGTGGGCGTGGATGTTCCGTCGCGATCCCGTCTTTGTATTGCGATTAAGCAGATGTCGGATGCGGTCGAAGAGCTGGCCGTACCAAGTGCCGTAGACGGCCTTTTCGAGTACCTGGCGGTTGGCCACCATCAGGCCGAGCAGATCAGCCAACGCGTCTGTGTTCCACTGGCCTTCAATCCAGGCTTGCGCAAAGCCGATATCACCGCGCTTCAGAACCGCCTCGAACATGTCCCAGCGCTGAACACGAATCGTTACCTGGGGATGGCCTTGCCCGAAGGTATGCACGCCGCCTGCGGGATCGACCAGCGTGAGCGTGCCGCTGGATAGATGTTCAAGCAGTTTCAGACAAATACGCGCCGCACGCGGCAGGGTCTGTGTTGCAGAAGACGGGGTTGGGCGCAGGGTTGCAGATGAGGTCATGGAGAGCCTCTGGTCACGAAGTCAGCGGGAGCCTGGGGACGGCGGATAAACGGCACTCGGGAAAGCCACAGCCGGAGCGCCTGCCAGTGGATGCGGGCGATGACGCCCAGGCTGAATAGTGGATAGCCGAAAGCGGCGCGCAGCGCAGCGCTGCGCGCGGGTGTGGCAAGACTTCCGCTCATGCTGGTGGTCAGAAGCAGCCCTTCGGCATCGTGATAGTCGATACGAGCAACCGTGCGTGTGGCCGTGTCAAGAAAACGAAATCGATATTCACCCTCGATTTTGCAAAAGGGCGATACATGAAAATGCTTGACAGCGCGTAATTGAGCGCCCGACTTGAGGGGGCGACCATCAGGGCTTGCCAGCAGGTACACGTGACGGTCGCCAAAGGTATTGTGCACTTCGGCCACGATGGCCATGAGCGCACCATCGACGCGATGGCAATGCCAGAAGCTCACGGGTTTAAAGGCATAGCCTGCGACACGGGCAAAGGCATATAGCCAGATGTCGCCGTCGACCATAACGCCGGCCTGATCGAGGATACTATTCAACCATTCGCGCACGGCGCCGCTGCCATCGCCGTGGTCGGCGGCATGCAGCGACACCCAGGCCCGGCGGTTGACGCCAAACAGAGCGTTGCCGCTGCGCGATTCGAGGTCATCCAGGTGGGCACGCACATAGAACGCGCGATAGCGAAATGCATGTTCTCGGGGTCGAGTGCGGGCATGGCGTACCTCGCCAAATACGAACGAGAGCCGCGACGCTTGAACCGGTTGAGTCATCAGGCCGCCGCCGCCAGTGGGGCTTGTAACGCATTGATCTGGCCGGCTACCGCCAGCCCCGACTTCAATCCGTCTTCATGAAAGCCGTAGCCCGTCCACGCACCGGCAAACCAGGTGTTGCGGCGACCCTGTAGTTGGGCGAGTTTCTGCTGAGCACGGGTGGCGCCGTGATCGAACACCGGGTGCTCATAAGCGATTCGGGCAATTACCTGAGCTGGATCGGGCTCTACAAGCGGATTGAGACTGACGAAGACGGGTCGCGTCACAGGCAGCGGCTGTAGGCGGTTGAGCCAATACGTCACGAACACCTGGGGCGAGCTCAGATCGCCATCGCTCAGATAGTTCCAGGCAGCCCATGCGCGCCGCCGCTGCGGCATCAGACGCTGATCTGTGTGCAGCCAGGCCTCATTCGGCTGATATGGGATGGCGGCCAGAATCTCGCGCTCTTGCGGGTCGATGTCATCCAGCAGACGAAGTGTTTGTGCACTGTGACAGGCCAATACGACATGGTCATACCACTCGGTGCCCTGTGCGCTGCGCACACCGACCGAGCCCACAGATGACGAGTCGCGCCGTTCAATGCCCAGCACCGGGCACCCCAGACGCACATCGCTCAGACGGGCAAGTATGCGATCGACATACTGGCGGGCACCACCTGCTACCGTGAACCACCGCGGACGATCAGTGAGTTGCAGCAATCCATGGTTGGCAAAAAAGCGCACGAAAGCCCCGACGGGAAACTGCTGCATGGTCTGCATGGGGCAGGACCAGATGGCAGCAGCCATGGGCAACAGGTACTGATTACGGAAGGTGGCGCTATAGCCTTCATCGTCTAGAAATCGTGACAGGGGCACCTGTAGTCTCGGGGCATTGTCAGACTCCAGGGCCAGCGCGCTTGCCTGCCGGTTGAAGCGGACGATGTCGGCCAGCATCCGCCAGAACGTAGGCCGCAGTGCATTAGACGGTTGCGCGAAGACGGAGGCCAGGTTTGAGCCACACCATTCCATCCGGCGAGGCCCAACCGAAACCGAGAACGACATATCGGAGGGCGCCGTGGGTACCTGAAGTTCGCTAAACAGCGCGATCAAATTTGGATAGGTACGTTCGTTGTAAACCAGAAAGCCGGTGTCGACCGCGCAGCGGACCCCATCAAGCTCGATGTCTACCGTGTTGGTGTGGCCACCCGCGCGTGGCTGCGCCTCGAATAAGGTAACGCGGTGAGACGGCGCCAGTCGCAAAGCGGCCGCCAGACCAGAGATGCCAGAGCCGATGACAGCAACGCGCATAAAAACCTCAGAGGCATGAAAAGTGACGAGCAACCCGCCGACAGGAGGCCGGACCAACTGCTAACGAACACCGGGCACGAGCATGGCCGGAGTCGTGACTGTGCAGTCATGATATGACCATTTGGTTTTAAAGTCCGCTTATTCCGAATATCACGATGGGTTTTTTCAAAATGGTCGGCGCTGTCCTAGTCAATTCCGAGAAGTAGCCGTACAATGCGGCAAAACACCGGGGGTTTCACATTTTGTCCAGGACAGCTTCACGTACCTGGCTGATGCCACGCAAATTGCGAACGGCGCTCTTGTCGCCCCGACCATGGGTCGGACGGCAGGGGGAGGCGCGTGTCCATGAATGACCGCGCAACAGCCTCTGGCATCACCCTAAGCATTTCCGCCGTCGAGCGCGACACCGGGCTCGCCAAGGACACCTTGCGGGTGTGGGAACGACGTTATGGCTTTCCCAGCCCCTCGCGCGACAGCTTCGGCGAGCGGGTCTACCCGATCGAACAGGTGGACAAGCTTCGCGTGCTCAGACGCCTGATGGATGTTGGCCACCGTCCAGGCCGAATCATCGGGCTAAGCCTGGAGGAACTGCACGCGCTGGCCGCTCAGTCGGCCGAGGCACCCCGAGCGGTGGCCGACCTCGGCCCCGATCGCGAAGATCTGCAGCGCTTTATTGAACTGACCAAGAGTCACGCGGTGGAAGACCTCAGACGCTCACTGTCACAGGCAGCGCTGCGCATGGGACTTGAGCGTTTTGTGATGGAAATTGCCGCCCCGCTCAACCGCATGGTGGGTGAAGCCTGGGCCCGGGGTTACTTCGAGGTGTTCGAAGAGCACCTGTACACCGAATCGATGCAGGTGGTTCTGCGCAATGCCATCAGCACAATTCCGCATCCGGCCTCGCGCCCACGCGTGCTGCTTACAACTTTTCCCAACGAAAGCCACGGTCTGGGCCTGCTGATGGTGGAAGCCATTCTGGCTATGGAGGGTTGCCGCTGCCTGTCGCTGGGCGTGCAAACCCCCGTCTGGGATATTGTTCTGGCGGCTACCTCGCAAAATGCCGATATCGTGGCCTTGTCCTTCACGGCAGCGCTCAATCCCAACATGGTGATCGACGGCCTCACCGAGCTGCGATCAAAGCTGCCCCGCGCAACAGAAATTTGGGCTGGCGGTCAGTGCCCCATCCTGGTGCGCAAGCCGCCTGCCGACATCACCGTTTTGCGTGAGCTTGAAAGCATTCCACAGGCGCTGACACGCTGGCGCGCGCGTCATAGCTGACCGCCAGGTTTAGTCAGGGTTTCAAGCGTGTTCGGCGCCGGCGTCTGTTGACCGGTTGTTCAGTGCCGGACCGTACCCGGCGCTTCAGTGTCGTCGCCACTCTTGACCGACCGCTTGACCTCTTCCATGTCAAGGTCGCGAACCTGCCGCAGCAGGTCGTCCATTGAGCCCTTAGGCAACACCCCCGCCTGCTGAAACACAATCACGCTGTCGCGAAAGATCATCAGCGTTGGAATGGACCGGATGCCGAAGTGGCCAGCCAGCGACTGCTCTTCATCGGTGTTGACCTTGACGAATTTGATGTCGGGATTCTCACCGGCCACTTTCTCAAAAGTGGGCGCAAAACTGCGACAAGGACCACACCAAGGGGCCCAAAAATCGATCACCACGATATCGTTTCCTGAAATCGTTGCATCGAACTGGTCTGTGGATAGGGCAGTGACGGACATGGTGAGGCTTCCTGGATAAGCGATGCCGGCGTGGCTTCGTGGTTGAATATATTGACCCGACCGATGGCAAATGCAAGTGCCCCTCAAGACCGGTTCTGCGAAAGTGCGTACGCAGCGCTCTGCAGACGGAGGACACACCACAGCCGGGTACAATTTCGCGATGCTATCCGAACACAAAATCAAACTCATCGCGCTCTTTGAGAATGCGGCTCGATCCGTGGCCCTTGAGCTCGCACTCGAGGGCGAGCTTCCCGTCGTCGAGCTCGAGCGACCCAAGCAGGCCGAACACGGCGATCTCGCGTGTAACCTGGCCTTACAACTCGCCCGCCCGCTCAAGCGTAAGCCTCGGGACATCGCCGACCTGATCGCCGATAGAGTGCGCGCGGCAGATCGAGACGGCGATCGCCTGATCGACGCCCTCGACATAGCCGGCCCTGGATTCATCAATATTCGCATCGCAGCCCGTGTAAAGCTCGCAGTCATTAGGGCTGTGCTTGTACAGGGCGAAGCCTTCGGTCGTAACCAGCGTGCGCGCGGTCAGCGTGTCGTGGTTGAGTTTGTTTCGGCCAACCCCACAGGCCCTCTGCATGTCGGCCATGGTCGCCAGGCGGCGTTGGGCGACGCACTTTCGGCGCTGCTCGAGGCCAACGGCTGGGCGGTACAACGCGAGTTTTATTACAACGATGCCGGGGCACAGATCGCCAACCTCGCCCGTTCGGTGCAGGCGCGGGCGCGCGGCATTACACCTGAGGATGCGTCATTTCCAAGCGACGGTTATCGCGGCGACTATGTCGGCGACATCGCCATGGACTATCTGGCTGGTGCAACGGCCGGCGCAGCCGATGTGGCCCCCGAAAAAAGCCCTGCCGATCCGAGTGACCTTGAGGCAATCCGGCGCTTTGCGGTCGCCTATCTGCGGCACGAACAAGACACTGACCTGCGCGCTTTCGGTGTGCGGTTTGACCACTACTATCTCGAGTCATCGCTCTATGCCGACGGCCGCGTAAAGGCCGCCGTTGAGGCGCTGGTGGCTGCCGGCGTCACGTACGAGCAGGACGGGGCTCTGTGGCTGAGGTCAACCGACTTCGGCGATGACAAAGACCGTGTCATGCGCAAGTCAGACGGCAGCTTCACCTATTTCGTGCCTGACGTGGCCTATCACGTCACCAAATGGCAGCGCGGCTTTGTGCGAGCCATCAATATCCAGGGCTCAGATCACCACGGGACCATTGCGCGGGTACGCGCCGGCTTACAGGCGCTTCGGCTCGGTGTGCCCCAGGGCTATCCAGACTACGTGCTGCACAAGATGGTCACGGTGATGCGCGGCGGTGAAGAAGTCAAAATCTCCAAGCGCGCGGGTTCTTACGTCACACTGCGCGACCTCATCAGCTGGAGTGGCGAACGAACCGATACCAGCGGCAGCCGCCACATTGACGAGGTTCGCGGTCGCGACGCGGTGCGCTACTTCCTGGTCTCGCGCAAAGCCGATAGCGAATTTGTCTTTGATATCGATCTGGCGCTGGCCCAAAGCGATGAGAATCCCGTCTACTACGTGCAGTATGCTCATGCCCGCATCTGCTCGGTGCTTGAGCAGGCGCAGCGCGTATTTAACCTCGCCACCGCTGAGCTCATTGCGCAGGCGGCCGATCCGAATCGAGTGGTGCCCCTGCTTGAGCCACTGACCAGTCCGCGTGAGCTCGCGCTGCTAGCCCGACTGGCACAGTATCCAGAGCTGATCATGAGTGCCGCTGATGAACTGGCCCCACACGCGCTCGCCTTTTATCTGCGTGATCTCGCCGCCGAGCTGCACGGCTTCTACAATGCCGAGCGAGTGCTGGTCGATGATGAACGCCTGCGACAGGCCCGGCTCGCGCTGCTGCTGGCCGTTCGGCAGACACTACGTAACGGCCTCACCATTCTGGGTGTATCGACTCCGGAAAAAATGTAATGCAACCCATGCGTCGCGCGATGTTTCCTCCGCCCCGGTGCAATCAGCGCGGTAGCGTCATCATCGGTCTGATGATAGGCGTGCTGCTGGGCCTGGCCATCGCCGTGGCGGTTGCCATCTTTGTGACCCGTGCACCGCTTCCGTTCGTCAACAAGGCCACGCGCACCGCCGCCGGGTTAAGCGAGCCCAAGTCAGTGGCCGACATGCCGGACCCCAATCGCGCCCTGGCCTCGCGCGCCCGCGGGTCCGATTCAACAGGCTCGCCACGGGCCGCAGGTGAGGTCCAGGCGCCACCGGCCAGCGCGTCACTGCCGCCGCCGGCCGAGGTGGGCTCGGGCAGCAGCACCCAAGGCGACACGCCTGAACGGCCTGCCAACCCCGAGGCCCCCCTGTACGCACTGCAGGTGGGCGCATTCCGCATGGCTGATGATGCCGAGAGCATGAAGGGCAAGCTGGCGTTAATTGGACTCGAAGCACGCGTCCTACCCGCCGAGGTTAATGGTCAACGGGTCTATCGCGTACGTATCGGCCCATACTTACGTACAGATGATGTCAATCGGGCCAAGACGCGCCTGGAGGAAAACGGCATCGAAGCTTCAGTGGTGCGAAGCCGCTGAAGCGCAACAGGAGGTCTAGCTCGTATGAACCCACAACGACGGCTCTGTTTGACTGCATTTGCCGCTAGTGCCTTGCCACTGGCTCCCCTGCCGGTGGGCGCGCAACCTGCCGGCACACCGCCGGCCGCCGGCGCGCCCGCTGCCGGTCGCGAATTCCGGGTGCTCAACCCGGCGCAGGCTGTTGAAGTCCCAGCCGGCAAAATTGAAGTTCTGGAGTTCTTCGCTTACTGGTGTCCGCACTGCCATTCGCTCGAACCCGTCATCGAGGCGTGGCGCAAAACGCTCGCGCCCGATGTTGTCTTTCGCCGCCTGCATGTGTCCTTTCGCGAAACCCGTATTCAGCAACTGCACTATGCACTAGAGGCCATGGGTCGCGCTGACGAGCTCGCAGCGCGTGTCTTCAACGCCATCCATGTTGAACGGCTGCGCCTGGACAGCCCCCAGAAGATGGCGCAGGCGCTCGGCCTTGATGTGGCCAACTTCACCGATGTGTACGAGTCGTTTTCAGTACGAACTCGGGTACGACGCGCGTCTCAGGTGGCCGATGCCTACAACATCGACGGCGTGCCTGCGTTTGCCGTCAACGGCAAGTTCATCACCGCCCCCAGCATGACCGGCTCCAATCAGGCTGCACTGCGCGTGGTCGATTTTCTCGTCCAGACCGAGCGCAGGTCGCGCTGAGTCCACCGCGCCAACATGCCCGGCGCGCGAATCGTCTCGCTCGTCCCAAGCCTCACCGAGCTGCTGTGTGAGTTGGGGCTGGGCCCGCAACTGGTGGGCCGAACCGGTTTTTGCATCCACCCCAGATCGCTGCTTGAAAGTGTTCCCAAGGTCGGTGGAACCAAGACCGTAAACATCGCCCGAATTCGGGCGCTTGCACCAACCCACCTTGTGGTTAATGTTGACGAGAACGAGCGTGCCACGGTCGAGGCGCTGGCCGAGTTCATCCCGTATGTGGTGGTAACCCATCCGATTGAGCTGGATGACAATCTCGCCCTGTATCGCCAATTTGGCGAAATCTTTTCCGTAGAGCACCGTGCCCGCCAACTCTCAGACGCGTTCGAGCAGGCTCGTCTGCGCGCGCGGACCAGCGCCGGCTCGCCGGTGTCTGTGCTTTATCTCATCTGGCGCCGTCCCTGGATGACCGTGTCACAACCAACTTTTATCTCGCGCATGCTGGCCGAGGTGGGGCTACTCACCTGGCCGGAGGGTTCGCAGCAACGCTATCCCAGCCTCGAGGCCCCCGACCTCGCACGCGCGCCAGTGGCTGCAGTGCTGCTTTCCACTGAGCCCTACCGTTTCGATAAGGTCGACCGGGAAGCCCTGCGCCGTCTGTTCAAACGACACAATGATCCCGCCCATCAAGCGCCAGCCTTCCTCAGTGTCGACGGAGAGATGACATCCTGGTACGGCTCACGGGCCATCATGGGGCTGGACTACCTGACCCGACTTCGGGCTCGAATGGATATTCGCCTGCATCAGGCGGTCGCCGCTCGGAGAGTGTCTTGAATTCGCGCATATCCGGTCTTTTCAGCGCCTGTCTGACGGCGGCCCTGCTGTCGGCCTGCTCGACGACGCCACCAGGACGCGATGGCGCCAGCACACCCGCCCCCTCCCCCGCTCCAGCGCCTGTGCCGCGAGCGGGCGGTGGCGGTTACTACCTGGATGATGGGCCGGGCTCGGGGACTCCGATCGATCCCATGCAGGTGCCCGACGCGGTAGCGCGCGCCGAGCCTCTCAACCCGCGCGCAAATCGGCCCTACGTTGTTTTTGGTCAGTCCTATGTACCCATGACTGAACTGCAACCCTTCAAAGAGCGCGGTATCGCGACGTGGTACGGGCGGCGCTATCACGGGCGTCGCACCTCGAACGGCGACCCCTACGACATGTATGCGATGACGGCCGCGCATCCACGCCTGCCTCTGCCCAGCTACGCGCGCGTGACCAACCTGGCGAACTCGCGCTCGGTCATTGTTCGGGTCAACGATCGCGGCCCATTTCTACACGGGCGCGTTATCGACCTTTCCTGGACCGCCGCAGCGCGTCTGGGCTTTGCCAACAGAGGTACCGCCGAAGTCGAAGTCGAACTCATCACCGACTTCGACGGCCCAACAACCATACAGGCTGCTGCTACAAACGCGCCTGGTGTTTCCGCTGCGGCCTCGACCGCAGCCGCAAGCGCCACTCATGCGAGCGCGAGCGCTGCTGCGCCCACACGCCCGCCAGCCGCTGCCGGTGCTGCGACCCAGGCGGCGGCTGGTGGCGCGCGCCCAGCCGGCAGTGCTGTCCCCGCGTTGAGCCCCGTACCCGGACTGACCCTGACAACGGTTGCCGCATCCGGCGCGCCGCAGCCGGCGGCGATGGCCATCACGCAAGACAACAGTGGCCTGCCGCCGCTTCAGCGCGAGGTGTTGGTTCGTGACGAAGACACTGCTCGCTTGCCGACAGCGTCGCCGGCACAGAGCGGCCCTAGCGCCTCTACCACGCAACCCGGTGTGTTTCTACAGTTAGGCGCCTTTCAATCGCGTGCCAACGCGGAAGCCGCGCGCGCACAGTATCTCAAGTCGCTGGGCTGGCCAGCCGACAAGCTGTCAGTCCGCAGCGACGGCAGGCTGCACCGACTGGTGGCGGGGCCCTATGCGGACCGTCAAGAAGCACAGACGTTTACCGAGCGTATTCGGACCAGTACCGGAGTTCAGGCCCTACCCCTGGGCCGCTAAGCGCAGGGCTATCAAGCCATCCGCCACGGCTGGTCTGGCATTCAAAATCTCGAAAATAGCCTGGGTTGCGCTAAGCCAGACGCGCTTGAGCGACTTACTCGGCACCCGATTTGCGTTTGCCGGCTAACAGCAGTGTGCGCGCATAAATTGCACGGTGCGGCTGACCTGTGATGTGCTCAACCAGCCGCGCGGCGCGACTTGCCGGCAAGTAATCAAGCGCCGCCTCAACCAGTGCATCGACTGTCACGTTGACGGCCAGCTGACCCTGCGCCTGCGAGACTTGTTCGGCCGACAGAGCGTCTGAGACCGGTGACGTCACGGTATCTCGCGAATCAGCGTCTGAAAGCCTACCCGGAAACCAGTCCGCCTGAGCCACCACCACGACAAACTCGCCGCGCTCGCGCATGGGCGTCTGGTCAAGCCACTGCTGGGCTTGACCCGCCTGCAGCCGGGTCACCTCTTCAAATTTTTTGGTGAGCTCACGCCCGATGGCCAACCAGCGCTCATCTCCACAGACCTGGCGAATAGCCTCCAGCGTCTGCGCGATGCGATGCGGCGCCTCAAAGATCACCCAGGGGCAGTCGCTGGCCGAAAGGACCGCCAATCGATCGCGGCGCGCGGTCGCGCGCGAAGGCAAAAACCCTTCGAAGCGGAAGGGTCCCTGCACCATCCCGCACACGCTCAGCATGGCAGTCAGTGCACTGGGCCCAGGCACGGGAACTACCGTGATTCCGGCCGCCAACACGGCGGACACGATGCGCGCACCGGGATCGCTCACAGCCGGCGTGCCTGCATCACTGACCAGCGCCACGACGCGACCTTCCTGCAAGGCCTGCACGACGGCGGCGGCGGCCTGCATCTCATTGTGCTGATGGGCTGCTACAAGACGGGCTCGGCCTCCGACTCGAGCTATCAGCGGTCGGGTGGTACGCGTGTCTTCAGCAGCAACCAAGTCAGCAGCAGCCAGCACCTGGGCAGCCCGAGGGCTGAGGTCAGAGAGATTACCGATAGGTGTCGCCACCACATACAATGTTCCCGGCATCAGGCCTGAAGGGCGGGATTGCGTCAGCGGGGCATCATCACTCATGAATAAAGGCAGGCAGATAGTGGGCGTGCAAGAGGGGGACAGGTGCCGCGCGACGGTAGTGTCGGATCAGCGGGCATTGTCCGCGCCTGGGTCGGTCGGGGCAAGCCCAGAGCCTGCCCAACCGCCAGCGCAATCGACTGAGTCAAGCGCCAGGCATCGCTCGCCCACCCAGCAACAGGGCGATCGGGCCGAAGCGCGGGCTTGTGACTACCTGCTTGGCCAAGGGCTGACTCTCTTAGCCCGCAACGTCGGCAGCCGTTTGGGCGAAATCGATCTCATCATGTGCGACGGTGACAGCTTGGTGTTCATCGAGGTTCGACAGCGCACACGGCATGACTTTGGTGGAGCTGCGGCATCGGTGACGGCCGCCAAGCGGCGACGATTGCAGCGCCAGGCACAGCATTACCTGATGTCAAGATTCGGCGATCGCTGGCCGCCCTGTCGATTCGATGTGATCGCGATCGAAGCCGACGTGATTCGCTGGATACGTAATGCCTTCTAGGGACCAGGGCACCGCTATAATCATGCTCAGTTTCCACATGCACCGCTTTGTTTCGACGCTTACCGTCGGAGGGTTTCATGAAGCACGCCGCCCGGGCCTTGCTGATCGTCTCACTGGCCACCTCCTCTATTCTCACCAGCGGTTGCTTTCCGCTGGCCGCCACTGGCGTGGTTATGGGCGCCATGGCGCTCACCGATCGCCGCACGGTGGGTGCCCAGGCCGAAGACCAGGGCATTGAGCTCAAAGCATCGGCACAGTTGCGTGACGCGATGCGATACCCAGGGGGCATTTCGGTCACCAGCTATAACCGGCGCGTGCTTCTCACCGGTCAGGTTGCCAACGCCGAAGACAAGCGGCGGGCCGAGCAGATTGTCGGGCGAATCGACAATGTACGCGCGGTCCACAATGAGCTTCAGATTGCCGGTCAGCCAGGCATCACAGCCACGGCGGCCGACACCACCACCACGACGGCGGTCAAACTCGCCTTTGCTGAAGACAAGGAAATCCCCGCGGGCAGCATCAAGATCGTCACCGAATCGGGTGCGGTTTTTCTGATGGGTCTGGTCACACAAAATGAGGCTCAGAAAGCCGCCCGGGTTGCCAGCCGGGTACGCGGTGTGCAGCGCGTGGTGACGGTGTTCGAGATCATCAGCGATGCCGAGCGCGACCGTGTGACCAAGCAAGCTGATGAAAAGAAATAGGCGCCCGACGTGAGCCTGCCTCCCATCCTTGCCCAACGTCTGCGGCTGCCGGTCATCGGAGCTCCTTTATTCATCGTCTCCAATCCGGATCTGGTCATCGCGCAGTGCAAGGCCGGTATCGTGGGTTCTTTTCCGGCGCTCAATGCGCGGCCCAAACAGGCGCTTGAGCAGTGGCTTGATCGCATCACGTCCGAGCTGGCTGAGCACGACCATCGTCACCCTGACCGCCCGAGCGCACCCTTTGCGGTTAATCAGATCGTGCACAAGTCCAATGATCGTCTAGATCATGATCTCGAGCTGTGCGTGCGATACAAGGTGCCCGTCGTCATCACGTCGCTGGGCGCACGCCCTGAGGTCAATGAGGCCGTACACAGCTACGGCGGCATCGTGTTGCACGACATCATTAACAACCGCTTTGCACAGAAAGCCATCGAAAAAGGCGCTGATGGGCTTATTGCGGTGGCAACTGGTGCAGGCGGCCACGCGGGGCCTCTCTCTCCGTTCGCGCTCATCCAGGAAATCCGTGCCTGGTTCGACGGACCGTTGCTGTTATCCGGATCTATCGCGACGGGCGGGGCCATTTTCGCGGCACAGGCCATGGGGGCAGACCTTGCCTACATGGGATCAGCCTTTATCGCTACCCATGAGGCCAACGCTTCAGCGGCCTACAAACAGGCTCTCGTCGATTGCAGCGCAGACGACATTGTGTACACCAACCTGTTTACGGGCGTGTTGGGCAACTATCTACGCCCTTCGATCATCAACGCAGGACTCGATCCGGACAATCTGCCGCAAAGCGACCCTTCAAAGATGAACTTTGGCGGTGACGGTGCAACCAAGGTTTGGAAAGACATCTGGGGTTGCGGTCAAGGCATCGGAGCCATCACTTCGGTCATCGGCGCGGGCGAACTCATCGAGCGCCTCAAGCACGAGTACGAGCAGACTCGTCAGCGGCTGTGCGGCCAGTGCTAATACCGCCATCACCGCCGCCGTCAACAACGCACCTTACTCAGCGATGACACGCGCCATCGCGGCAAAACCTTCTTCCAGATCGGCGATCAGATCCCGCGGGTCTTCTAGGCCGACATGTATACGGATCAAGGCGCCGCCCTTCCAGGGTGAGACGCTGCGACTCTCCTCGATACGCGCGGGCATGATGAGGCTCTCATAACCGCCCCACGAATAGCCAATTCCGAAATGACGCCGCCCCTCGCACAGGGCTGCAGTGGCCTTGTTGAAACCTGCGGCCAAGCCACCGAGTGCCTGCGCACTCAGCTCAAATGAAAAAAGCCCGCTGGCGCCAGTGAAATCGCGCTTCCACAAGGCATGCTGAGGATGCGAGGGAAGGGCGGGGTGCAGTACCCGAACAACCTCGGGCCTGGCCGACAGCCAATGCGCCACCGCCAATGCATTGGCCTGATGCTGCTCCATGCGCACGCCGGCTGTACGCAAACCCCGCAGAATCAGATAGGCATCATCGCCTCCCACGCATTGGCCGAGTTGCCGCACCATAGCCCAAACACGCGGCCAAACCTCTCGACGAGCCACAACCGCACCCATCAGGACGTCGGAATGACCGCTCCAGTACTTGGTGAGCGGCAGTACCGAGCAGTCAACCCCCCAGTCGAAGGGTCGCGAAAAAACCGGCGACGCCCAGGCATTGTCGATAATGGTGTGAATACCTCGCGCCCGCGCGATCGCGCAGATCGCGGGAACATCTTGGATTTCGAAGGTATAGCTTCCCGGACTCTCAAGGTAGATGGCGCGAGTCTTTGGCTTGAGTAGAGCTTCGATGCCGGCTGCGGTGTTTGGATCGTAAAACGTAACCTCGACACCAATACGCGACAGAAGCCCCTTACAGAAGGCCCGCGTAGGCCCATAGACCGAGTCGGGCACCAAGACGTGCTCACCCGGCTCGACCAAGGCCAGCAGCGCGGTGGTAATAGCCGCAAGACCCGAGGGCATGAGCGCTGCGGCACAGTCGTGACCGCCCCCCTCTATCTCGGCCAGGGCATCCATCAGGGCCAGGGTACTGGGCGTGCCTGCCGTGCCGTAGGTGCTGGAATGCGCATCGCCGGTGGCGACTGCCCGCCCCTTTGCATCAGCCTCGGCGAGGGTGTCGAAAAGCACCGTGGATGCACGATGCACCGGTACGTTGGTGATGCGAACCGACGAGGACGCAAGGCGTCCAGCGTGTGCAAACTGAGTCGAAGCGCGCATGCTCATGATGGCTCTCAGTGAAGCTGACAGGCGCCCGGCCCAGCCGGATGACCGCAACTGCCGCACGGCGAAGGCGTGAAGGCGGACCCAGCGGCCGCCGACTTGGGCGCTGCAAAGACCGACAGCAGCTGCGTGAGCTCGGCTGATCCGCACACCCGACAGTCGGCTTTGTCATCGCTTCGAACAAACGCCTCAAACCTGTGTCCACAGGCACCGCATTGATAGTCGCGTAATGGCATGGCTAAGTCCTCCCGCAAGGATTCTAGCGCTCCCAACGCGGGGAACAGGGGACAAACACGCTGCCCCTTGTAAACGCCTACCCTGCGCGTGCGGCAAGCCTGTCGGGGTTCGGGTCGGAGGGAACAGGAGAACGCTCGGTCAACGGTCCAACTGCGAGCACGTTCGGTTTGGGTCGAGCAAGCCCGCAACCCGTAACGCCGCAACACGCGTTGCGCGCTTGAGTCGAGCCAGATCCCGCGAAGAAATCTTATCGGACAATCCGACCACAGAGACCGATTGACGCTCGTCGCCCAGAGGCGGAAGCAGCGCAGCCACCACCGTGAGGCCCGCCGTGTACTGTCCGACATCGACTGCAATTCCGGTGCTCCGCGCCAGTTTAACTTCAGCGAGCCAGGTTTCAACATCAGGGGGGCTATCCCACTTAAGGCGAGAAAAGCGACTGGCGAGTTCGGCATTGTCGAGGCCGCTGTAAGCGGCCACGCAGCGGCCGGTTGCGCTTATAAACGCGGGAACCCGGACGCCCAATCCCACCTGCAGGCGCCACAAGGTGGGCGCTTGAGCCAAGGCCACCACGACCAGGCGTTCGCGGGCGTCCATTTCGACGGCGGTAGCCGTCACCGAATGGTCGCGTGCCAGGCGCTCTAGCTCGGGTTGCACGGCCTGCGCAAACTGGCTGCGGCCGGCCATATCTCGAGCAAGCATCAAAAGACCCAGTCCCAGGCTGTATTGCTTGGTGCGTCCATCGACATGCACCATGCCTTCCTCCACCAGCGCGCGCAGGATGTGCAGGCAGGAACTGGGCACCGCATCGATCGCGCGGGCAATCGCATTGACGCCCAGCGGATGGCTTGACTCACCCAAGACCTTGAGAATGCTGATCGCACGTGTCACGGCCGGCGCACGTGCGGGTGCAGGCTTGGCGGGCGGAGACCGCTTGGCGTCTGTAGTCATTGCCTATATGAAATAAGCATTCATCCAAGGAAATAATATAAGCCCTATCGCCGCTACAGACCAAAACGGGCCTGTGGCGGTCGGGCAAAAATCAGGTTTTTGGATGGACTAGGGCTGCAAGCCCATGAGGCAGGCGCACAAGCGTGCGCCCCGCCTTAGCGCCTTCGGATGATCAGACCGCTTCGAACAGGATTTCCTGCGCGCCTTCCCAGAGCACCTTCACACCCAGGGCGCGCAGGTTCTCGCGGCCTTCGACGACGGTGAGAAAGTGATTGCCGGCCAGTTGGCCTAACTTGCTCGCAAAACAGCAGGCGCCGTAGGCCATGATGATCTCGGTCTCGCTATAGCCGCCGGGGTAAAACAGAATGTCGCCCGGGGCAGGGTGGCTGGTGGCGTTTTCAAAACTCAGCGGCTTGCCTTCGTGTTCGAGAACCCAGTCACCCAGAGGCACCCAGCAGCCTTCACCGCTCCAGCGGACGTGGATGATTTTCTGGCGGTAGGGCAATAGCTTTGCGAACGCAGCGACGGTTTTCGGGGCGTCCGGATTGGTCTCGGCAATAAACTGATAACCACCGGCGGAAATGCGGATTTTCATAAGGAGCTCCGGCATGATCAGGCCAACTTGAAGCGGCCCGGTCGCCAAACCCGACCCGTAAAGCTTTCGCCGGGACTGAGGCTTGACGGTTGGCGCGCCCGGCGCGGATCGAACGCGCGACCCCTGGCTTCGGAGGCCAGTACTCTATCCACTGAGCTACGGGCGCCTGCAGTGTGCGACAGGAGCGACAGGATACCCGCTTTCGCACCTCGAGTCACGGCAGGGCTTCATGGCGCGACGCGTTTCCCGTTACAATTCAAAGCTTTGACCGGCACACTCTCAACGGCCCATCATGAGCGAAGAACACGACACCCCCATTAAGACCCCCCGCCAACTCATCACGGTTGTCGTCCTCGCCTTTGTGGTGCCCATACTCATCATCGTGCTGCTGGTTAAATTTGTAGGCGCCGGCAAGCGAACCGGCGCCGGAAGCGGCGCCATGACCGCCGAGGCAGTCGAGACGCGTATTCGTCCCATTGCCCGGTTTGAACTCGTCGACGCCAGTGCACCGCGGGTCATGAAAACCGGCGAACAGGTCTATCAGGCCCAATGCGTTGCCTGTCATGCGTCGGGTGCCGCAGGCGCGCCCAAGGCGGGGGATGCCGCTGCATGGGCTGAGCGCATCAAGACGGGCTACGAGGCCTTGCTGACTTCGGTCATCAAGGGTAAGGGCGCGATGGCCGCCCAGAGTGGCGGGGCAGCGTCAGACTATGAGCTGGGCCGTGCCGTCGTCTTCCTGGTCAATGGCGCTGGCGGCAACTTTCAGGAACCGCCGCCGCCCGAGCCCGCCAAGTAACCCCATTAGAACTGCCCCGAGCCTGGCGGCCCGAAAGCTGCCGTCACGGTGCGCTTAACTCCCGAACGCTCGCAGGCCCCAGTCTTCTGGGGCCGCAACGGACAGCGCTGTTAGCGTTTGTCCAACAAGGCCCTCAGGGCTCCAAGGCGGGCTCGACCGTCCGCCTGACTCACGGTGCTGGCACCGGCAGCCGGCATCTTCAGCCCCATCTCTGAAATAAACCGCGAGGGCTTTTGTGACAGGGCCTGACGGGCTCGCTTGCGCGTCTGACACCAACTCAAACTGAGGCTGCGTTGCGCCCGTGTAATGGCGACATACATCAGGCGCCGCTCTTCTTCAATGCGCTCTTCCATTTGCGACTGGCTGCGATCTCCCTGTGGGCCTTTCGAAGCAGTCACCGGTGCGGTTTTCGATGATTCAGTGTCCGGGTCGGCCTCATCGAGCTCAAGGCCGCCCAGGTGCGGCAGCACTCCCTCCTCACAGCCCACCACAAACACATGGGGATACTCCAGCCCTTTGGACGCATGAATGGTGCTCAGGCGAACCGCATCGGCATCGGCCTCGTCGCGGTCGATCTGCGCCAGAATGCTAGCCCACTGAGCCAGCTGCAGCAGGTTCTGCTCCTCTGACTCGGCCCGCCGTTTAAGCCAGTCGATGAAGTCTGTGACGTTTTTCCAGCGCACGACCGCCAGCTTCTCGTCGTGCTGGTCGAATAGCCACCTGCGATAGTCGATCGCCTGAACCAAATCTTCGAGCACGGTAGCGGCCGGCTCACGGGCCGCGCGCCACTCAATGCGATGGATGAACTCGCCGAATTCTCGCAGAGGCTCAAGCTGTCGGGCGGCCAGGCGCGACTCTGCGCCGGTTTCAAACAGCGCGGCGAACATCGATAGCTGCCGGGCCGCCGCATACTCGCCCAGAGCGGCAAGACTGGCCTCGCCAATGCCCCGCCGCGGCGTGGTCACTGCACGAATGAAGGCAGGGTCATCATCATCGTTGGCCAGCAAGCGCAGATAAGCCATGAGATCCCGGATCTCGACTCGCTCAAAGAAAGATTGCCCGCCTGATAGCTGGTAGGGAATGTTTTCCTGGCGTAGCACCTGCTCGATGATGCGAGCCTGATGATTGCCTCGGTACAGAACAGCGTAATCACGCCACTGGCCACGACGCTCGAAACGGTGCGCCGACAAGCGCATGACAACAGACTCAGCCTC
>JBDLQY010000214.1:0-15453 GCA_039800325.1 Pseudomonadota bacterium
TCCCCAAGTCTGTTGACGTAGGACGCAAACTTCTCCAGATAGTCGACACCGCAAGCACTCGCAGCATTCCTGTCGCCGACCACGTGTAGCAACCCTCGCGCCCGCGTGATGGCGACGTTAAACAGATTTCCGTTGCTGCGCAGGAAGCCCAGGGCGCCAGGGGTGATCCCATGGGATACCACAGGCGAGAAGATCATTACGTCGCGCTCATCGCCCTGGAAGCGATGTACCGTGTCAACGAGCAGCTCCGCCTTTTCGCCCACACGGGAAAGCTCAGGGTGCTCGGCGACATGAGACTGTATGAGTTAGGCCTGGGCGCGAAACGGCGTCACCACGCCTACGCTCCCGCGATAAGCACGCCGGATCAGCAGGTCTTCCAGCGCGCTGATAACCGCCTTGGCCTCCTGAGGATTCTGGGCGCCACCACTTTGCGGTCGAAGGGTCTCACCCCTGATGTCTTGCCAGACGACCCCTGGCTCGCTCTTCAAGGGACGTCTCAATTGCGTGTAACGGGTAGCGACCCGCAGCTTGCCGCCGTAGAAGGTTGCGTTGGAGAACTCGATGATGTCGCCGTGGCTGCGGTGATGGTCGCGAAGATTGATGACTTGGCCGGGCTCGGCCACACCGGCGGCCAGGTCGTACAGCGAGTTCACTGAATACATCCAGGCGGCCCGGCTCTCCACCAATCCATACTTGTGTTGCAGGTCCGAATCCTTGCCGCCCGGGACGGCGCTGATGTGCCGCAACTGCATCGGGTCGCCGATGATCACTGCGCGCTTGGCCCGAAACAGCAAGGGCAATGCCGAGGCGATGTCGCACTGGCTGGCCTCGTCAATGACGACTAGGTCGAAATGTCCGGGCTCGAACGGCACTTTTCCACGCGCCGACAGCGAAGTGACCGCCCAGCACGAAAACATGGCGCTGACGCTCGACTGCAGCGTTCGTGCCCTGGCTTTGACCGACGAATGGACCCCCTGAGCGTCCTGTCCCGTCATCAGCTGGAGCAAGGCCGCGTAGTCGGCAATATCCTTGCGCTGGGCCGCCGTCAGACGGCTGGGTGTCAGGTTCACCCAGTCTTTCCACAGTCGGGTGGAGTTGTCCGCGATCTGGGTGTTGAGTTCCTGCCGCTGGCGGGCAATGTCTTCAAAGGCCGGACTCGACCGGAGTATCTCCAGCGCGTCCTGGTAGGCAAGGATGCTCACCGCAGCAGACTGCCGTTCGCGCAGAAGCCGCAAGCCGCCCCGGATGGTCCCCAGGTCGATTGCTGCGCCCGTCGGCAGACCCTGCAACGCGAGATGGGCAATGTCATCCGAAAGATCGGCCAGCGCAGACTGAAGGGCAGTCTGTCGCTTCGTGCGCGTTGCCGCTAATACGAGCCTGCCAATGAAGCCCATCTTGGCAGAGTCCAGAGCATCGACCTTCGCTTCAGCCGCATCGATCAAAGCGGGCAACCCAGCCACCCGAGAAGCGTCGAGCGCGTTGAACCGGTCTGGTCCAAAAACATCCCGCAAGGCCTCGACCCCGGCCTCGAGCTTGTCGACCCGGTTCCTCGCCTCCAGTGTGCGCGCCTGCAGCGCGTCCAGGTCCTGGAGTTGCCGGGCCAGCTGCGCGTGGCGAGCAAGCCCCTCCTCGTAACTGATACGGTCGTCTTCGCCAACTCGTCCCGATAGCATGGCCGTCAGGTAAGCCGCGAGCTTGGCCTGGTACTCCTTGTTGCCCAGCCGCAGCAGGACGGGGCGGTTTCCCAGCCCATTGACTCGGGCCTCCACCACGTCGACTGCCTTGTTGTTCTTGCTGGCGAACAACACCTTCATGCCCCGCCATGCCGCGTTAACCAGCAAGTTGGTCACCACCTGCGACTTGCCGGTTCCAGGCGGCCCGGTCACCACGGTATGGGTCGCAGACAACGCCGACTCCACGGCCATCCGCTGCTCCGAGTTCATCGGCACGACTTCGATTAATGGCTGCGGGTCACCCTGAGCCGGCTCGTCAGTTGCACCCGACAGCCACTTGCCTAGCGCAGTACCTGCAAGGCGACTGTCGGGGGCTTCCGCCAGTTGCTTGAGTTCTGACTCCAGGCCTTGGGTGTATGGGGACCGCTTGCCCGGAACTATCACCGCACGGTTGTAGATCCCAGCCTTGTCGATGTCTGCCAGCAACTGAGCGCCGGAACAGTTCTCCGGAGCGAGCGCCTCTTGCCAATCCCAGTCCGGGCGGATGGTCACCAGCCGCTCCAGCAGTTCGTCGATTTCCGGCCGGTCCTCCAGAGGGCTGTTGAGGCCGAGTTCGTCATCCAGGCGGGCCGCTTCCTCAACGACAGCCGAGGCGTCGCCCATAGCCATGGACCGCAATACAGCGAAATTGGGCACAGGCAGCGCATCGACGATGCGAGGCGTATCTCCCGGCTGTTGCGGCAACTCGATGCCCCAGAGCATTACTGGTTCGGCAAAGTATCCGCGCCACTTTGGGGTACGGTGTTCGCGCAGTCGCACGGGATAACCCAGCCACGCCACCAGATTGTTCGGATCGGCGCGGACCTTCCCGAGTACGCGTTGAACCCCCGGAGCATTCCACCATGCATCACCTGGGGCCACGACTGGCAGCGCAGGCAGTTCAGCGTAATCGGGTTCGCCATACCGAGACGCAGCGAATACGCTCACGCCTTCACCGGTGTCGCTGCCAATGCACTCCAGGTAGTAGCGGCAAAGGCGGGCGACTTCGGTCAGAGGCGTGTTTGTAGTGTTGCCACTCGGACTCTGTGGGCCGCCCGCGTGTCGCAATGACCATCGGTAGCCAGAGTCCTGAACCACGCGTCCTGCCAGTTCGCGCGCCAGGACCTGATTGACCGCCTTACGGTCCACGCCGAGTCGCGCCGCCAGATCACCGGCACGCTGCCCAGCCTGGGCCCCGAGCGCGAGCAAGATGCTCTTTGCGAGTTCATCAGGCGTGGTGCTTGGCATTGACATCGTCGCCTTTAAGCCAGCGATCCAGACGTCAGTCGATCCCACGCCTCCAACACCAGTCGGCGAGTACGGTACTCGCCGAACTGACGGATCTCGTTGTTCTTGAGCCCCCGAAAGGTTTCAGTCGGGTAGTCGTCACCGTAAACGTCAGCGGGGTCAAGGATGTAGCGCAGTTCGTCGCGGGTAAGGCCGTAGAGGATGGCGTAATAGGCGTCGAGCTCGGCGCGCAACAGTGCGCGTCGCTCAGGGTTCCACGGAAACGGCGGGCCACTGTGGCCTAAGTCACGAGCGAAAGGTGCAAGGTCGTGGGCGGTGTATGTGAGTTCAAGAACGCGTGGGACGATGAAGTCCAAGTTAGATTGTGTGTAGCTATTTGGCGATAGCAATGGCAATTGCTTAAATATGAAGTAATTCAAATGAGTTCCGCCAACTTTATGACGTGCGTAGAAGTCAAGCGGAATCGAGCTGAAATTCGAAAGTAAAGCCGCTGATTGCTGTGGGGTTCGTGCTACGTCGACAAACCAAATGGGCATATTATTACCAACGGCTAAGTTCGGTATTACCGCAGCAATCACCGTGCGCTCGTTGGTGGCATTTGTAATATCCCGCCACCCCATCAACCATTGCCGCGCCTGCCGTCCCTCCAGTACCGATGCTTTGTCGCTTTCCTTGATCCAGTAGCGCGGTTGGGCGATGCTGGCAGGATCACGCTTTTCGGCGTCAGTCATGTCGCGCGACTCCGCCCCATTGTCCTCATAGGTCGCCCAGCGATGGTCGAACTGATGCACCATCTTGGCCTCATAAAGTGGCACCCACACACTTTTGTCGGGCCCGATCCAATTGGAGCGATCACGCTGCGCACCTTCGTCAGTTAGCTGAGAAACTGTACGGAACCAGCCGCTGTCGTTAGTCATATCAACCATGCGAACGAACGATATGCCCCAAGGATTGCCCTCCACCCCCTTGCGCTCGTCGATCAACACCGGCACGCGCCGGTAGATTTTCTTTGTCAGCTCGGCATCGGCCTGCGAGCGGAAAACCGGACAGGTTCGTGTATTTGGGTTTAACAGTGAAATGTCGGTACCAGTCAGCGTGAAAGCCCGACGCTCGTCGCGCAGGTGAGAGGTGCGTGTAGCAAAAAATACAAACCGCGCTGCCTCCTCGCGGCCGAGTGTAAGGGCGCAAAACTTCATTCGGCTATCAACCGCTGGGAACAACTTTTCTCGGTTCTCGAAATCGTAGAGGCTGGCAATACGCCCGCCTGATGCAATGGCATCAAAAAATGCCTTTGTCGAGTCGTCAGTAGCGATGCCTGTCGGAACAATAAATCCTGCGCGACCAGTAAATCCTTTTCCTAATGATAAGTTACTCGCTGACACAGTAATCAGTCCGGTTAACTGCGCAATGGTCTCGGCAAAAAGGGCGTAGAGATTGATATCACCCACTCCTGTGAGCGGGAAGCGTTCGCTTTCGTGGGCGAAAAGGCTGGTGCCCTCGGCTCCTCGCTTGGCCACGATGAAGTCTCGATATAGACGCTTGTCTGCTTGACCGGCGTTTGCCGCATTAAGTGCCTCGATAAGTCGACTGCGAGCAGCAGCATTCGCAGCATTAGCAATCTCAGGGCTACGCGGACCAAAGAACTCTTGTTCCTGCAGCTTAATGCGTTCCCAAGGCGGATTGGCCAGCACGACATCAAAGCCGCCCTGCGCGAACACTTCGGGGAAGGCCAAGCGCCAATGGAAAAAGTGGTACTCGTCGGCCAGTTCGCTGGTCAATTCGGCCACGCCGGGGCGCATGGGCTGGCCTTCGGTGGCTCGAACCAGGTCGCCGGAAAGGGGTACTTTTTGGGCGTTGACCGCAGATTTGGGCGCAAAGAAGGCGGCACAGAACAGGTCGCAGCGCAGCCGCTCGCTTGACAATTGCTGGTCATCTTCGGCCTGGGCAAAGGCTGCACGCTTGGCGGCAATAGCCTCAACCGTGTCCTCTGGCATGGAGTCCAAAGCTGCGAGCGTACTTGCCAGTTGCTGGGCAACCTCCGATCTGAAGAGTTCAGCTTGCCGGCCACCTGCTTGACTGCGATTGCTTCGCTTGAGGGCGGTACAGGTAGTCTTGTCGTCGCCAGAGAGTGCTGTGTACGCCTTGTCAGGGATGCCGTCCTTCATGATCGAAGGATCAAGAATTCCGACTAATGAGTTTCCATGTCGCACATGATGATCAAGAAAACCAAGAGGCTTGCCTGGCTCAAGTGTTTCGAGCCACAGCGCAGTCTTGCATAGCTCTACTGCCAGCGGATTAAAGTCAACGCCATAGATGCAGCGGGCAACCACCTCACGCAGGGCGTGGCGAAAGGCTTGCGCCTCTGGAATGTCGCTTTCAGCATCCAACCTTGCCACCTCGGCGGCGATACGTCGGGCTGCAGCAAGTAGAAAGTGGCCAGACCCGCTGGCTGGGTCAATTACTTTCAGAGCAAGAAGCGCAGCACGGGGGTCAGTAGCCCTAAGCGCCTCGGCAATCTTGGGCTCAAGTGCAGACTTGATGAGCTCCTGCACAAGTTCATCAGGTGTGTAATAGCTACCGGTGAGCTTGCGGGCCGAGCCACGGGCCTCACCTTCGGCCTCGTCCCCGATGAAGCCGAACCGCCATGGATTGGCATCCACATTGATGATCGGCTGCAGCTCAAGCAGGCTTTCATAAACGCTGCCCAACTCCTCGGTATCCATGTCTCGGTAGTTGATACGCGCCAGCACCGCGCCTGAGCGGAAGAAGCACAAGGCGCGCACTGCGGTCAGCAGGGCCTTATTAGGCAATTCAGCGGCATCGAGGTCGGGACATTTGTCGGCGGCAAACAGGCCACCCAGCGCCGGTAAACCGAGTGGCTCGGCCCCGTTTGCCAGACCCCTAAGAGTCACAAGTAGCCCCTGCCAAAGATCAGAGTGACGGTCGGCGCGCCCTTTTAAAGCGCGCTCACGAAGCAAGTTAGCGCTATATCCCTTGTCATATAGGTCGCGTTGTTCTGGAGGTGCTTCAGGCGCGTGGAGCAAGCCGCGGTCTTCGGCGGTGTAAAGCAAAATTAAACGATAGACAAGCCGCAATAGTTGCTTGAAGTAGTCATCAGTCTTTAGGGTGTCGTTGTGTAGGGCATCGCGCAGTCCCGTATTGGCAGGATGCGAGAGGAAGCCATTACCAAGCTGGCGGAGCGTCTCGGTAACGCCGTCTCGCAATTTCTCCAGTGCTCGCTCGCCGGTTTCTTGAACCTGCCCATGCCATACCTCAAGGATGGGCGCATTGTCGTGATGGCTGTCAGTGCCATTTCCAAAGCGCGAGCCGTGGACAAGCAACCATACGGTAACAAAATCCGCGTAGCGTTCTTCTTCAAAAATACGAGAAAGATCTGCTTCAATGTAGGCTGGCCTGGTAAGGCTCGGGTTGTCACGCAAGATGCGCAGCGTGTAGCTGTTGGCAACGATTCCCCAGAACGCTTCGTTGCTAGCATTGAGCAACTCCTGAACGGTCGCATGCGGCGATCGACGCCGACCTTCCGGGGCAAAACGGCTGTCACTTTTGTCTAGATCAATAGTGTGTGACAGCAGAAGAAGTGGCGTCGCTCCGAGTTTGTGCGTCAGTGGGAAGCGGCGCTCGTCAATGGTTTCGCCTGATGTCGCGATCCAGCCGTCGAATCCGAGCACACGGGTAAAGAGCGGAATCAACCAGTTTTTCAAAGCCACTTCATCAGGCTTTGAACCTGGCTTATCACGACGTATTTTGAAATCAGCCCATAGCGCGGATGCGATACGCCAACAACGCCCGATTTCATCCTTCAAGTTCAGCCCGGGCGGAATTCCGTAGTCGGCTGCTGACTGACGGTCAGCCTTAAGTTCAAGCAGTTTTTGAATGAACTCCGCTGGCAGCAAGCTGCCTTCGATACGGAGCGCGTCGAGATTGAGATCGGGCTTTTTCATGGTTACAGGCTCGGCGCGGGCAGGAGAACGTACAAGCCGATGACATCGACCGGCAGGCAAGGCGTTACCTCGTACTTGAGGAACTTGGTTTCTGAGGCTTCGCGAACCCTTTTGTGATCGTCCAGTAGCTGGATTGCGCGTTGCTTTGCAAGTTCAGCTAAGGCAGGTTGTGCTGCTGGAAGCGCTGCCAATGCCTCCGAAACCTCGCGGTCACGACGGGCGGGATCCATGTTGCGAGCAGGTTCAGCCGCCATAAGTGCTGCTGCATCTGTGTCTCCCAGCAGCTGCGGAGCAGAGCCCCCTCGCAGACCGACAACGACGGCTTCCTCAGCAAGTGCTACACGATGACTACGGCGATAGGTAATCGACAGTTGTGTTCGCAGGCGCAGCAGAGCGATAACCGTGCGGGTTGAGACATCACGGGTGAAAATTGCGCCACTGCGAGCAACCAACTCAGGATTAGCCCCATCAAGCGCGCGCTCGGCGAGATAGTCGGCAAAGGCCGCAACCAATGGATGGCTGCGGTGAATGTGGCGCGGGTCGGCGGGGCGGCGGAACTCAATACGAAGGGTCTCACCTCCAATGCCAACGCCTTCGAGGCGATCTTTAAGTACCTGCGGCAAGTGTCGCAAAGGCAGCTTGTAGCCCTCCTTGTACGGCTCCAGAGAGGCTTGCATACGCTCAGCGGCACGTGTGATGAAACGCTCGACATCGTCTTGGCTGCCAAGCGAAGAAATGGCTTTATTCCACTCAGGCAAGACTTCTGCAGGCTTTAAGCGGCGCTGGGCAAAGATCGTTCGGCTTTGAGCCGCCTTTTCTCGCGCGCTTTCCCAATCCTTTGTAACAGCCGCTTCAATATCACCAAAGCCAAACAAGTCATCGGTCTTGGCTTGCACCTTGCCGCTGCCACGCTTGAACAGAACACCTTCCATCACTGCCTGCATAACCTTGCCGGAGTTGTCTGGCATAGGCACAGAAACGCCGAGCTCTTTTCGAATCCGCTCAGCCTTACGAAGGATGACCTGAAGTACAGCGCCGTCGACGGGGTTGTTCTCACCGTAAAGAAGTACTGTGCGAACCACCTTTGACGCCTGTCCAAAGCGGTCAACACGACCTTCTCGCTGCTCATGGCGTGTCGGATTCCAGGATAGGTCGTAGTGCAGCACGGCATCGAAGACACCTTGCAGGTTGATGCCCTCAGACAGACAGTCGGTGGCAACCAAAATTCGGCGATCGAATTCACCGAGGTTTGCAACCTTTTCTTCACGCTCTTCTGGCGCCAACTCGCCAGTCACAACCTCTACAGTGAAATTATCTCGACCAAACTTGGTTCGAAGGTATTCGCCAACGTAATGAGCGGTAGGTATGTATCGGCAGAAGACGACGGGGTTGTGTCCTGCCTGCACTATCTCATCGATCTGTGCGGTAAGCATTTTCAGCTTGCCGTCTTTCTCCGGACCCCTCAATGCTTCGGCGCGGGTCAAGAAGCCAGCAAGGATTACTGCATCTGGGTTGTTGCCTCCTTCTTCAACGACAAGTGCTCCAGGTTGACTGTCATCAGTTGAGAGATCTCCATCGCCGTCTCCGTCAAAGACTGTTTCGGCGCCTGCACGTTCAAGTTCCTCAACCTGTGCCTGTTCACTACCCTCAGCAAGAGTTCGAATCCGCGTTCTGAGTGCAGTGGCTGCTGCTGCTGGGCTGGAGCTGATGCATCGTAAGAGTGCGAGTGCCGCCCACCAGTTCATGCGCTGTTTGAGGACGGATTCGTCTTTGACGGACTCAACCAAACGTTGCGCGTAATCAAGTACGTCATTGAACAGCTCGCCCCACTCACCGCCGAGCTTGTAGGCGGCCTCTCGGCTTAGACGATCGGGAAAAACAGATGTGTCTTGCCATTCAGCGATGTCTGCACGGCGGCGCTGAACAAAGTGGTTAGCCAGCTGCTCGCGAGATTTTTCTCGAGCTGAACCAGCAAGTTCGTGAAGAGTACGGAACGAAGGATTCAGCAGGCCTAAAAGGTTATGGAATGCCTCCTCATCGCCGCTGTGCGGGGTGGCCGTAAGCAGCAGCATGTGGCGCTCGCGGTCTTCAGCCAGTCCGGACAGAACCTTGAAGCGCTGGTGCCGCGTGGCGTTACTTGCTTGGACGCAGGTATGCGCCTCGTCCACAATGACGAGTTCTGGACAGGCTCGCAGAAATTCATCTCGCCTGCGATCCTGTTTGACGTAGTCCAGACTGACTACTGTGACCGGATACGTGTCGAACAGGGATGTACCGGCTGGTAGCCCACGCTCAAGTCGCGATGCAGTCCCTGTTGTGACTACCTCAGAGGTGATGTTGAACTTGCTTTGAAGCTCACCCTGCCATTGCTCACACAGATGCGGGGGGCACAGCACCGTAAAGCGTGTGACTTCACCGCGATCCAGCAGCTCACGGACGATAAGTCCCGCCTCTATAGTTTTGCCAATGCCTACGTCGTCCGCTATCAGTAGACGGACCGTATCCATCTTGAGCGCCATCAGCAGTGGCACCAGCTGGTAGGCGCGCGGTGCGAAAGCGAGGTTGCCAAAGCTTCGGAAAGGGCCTGCACCCGATCGAAAAGCCAATCGCATTGCATCGCGCAGCAAAAGGCCAGCGGCCTGTGTGCCGATATGCGCTAAGTCTGGCGGAGGAAATGTCGCTGACTCGATCGGCTGCTTCTCAAGCGGCACATGGATCAGAGTGGCCTCATCGTCTCCCGCACCCAGCGGACGCAGATGTAGCGTATCGTTTTCCGATCCAGGTAAGACAATCCACTCACGGCCTCGAGCTCGCACTAAGCTGCCGGGTTGGTAAGCTAGGCTCATGCGTTGCTTTCCTTACCGAAGACGTCAGGATACTGTTTGAAAATCGAATTCCAGTCTTGCTGTTCTTTTGGAAAGCGAATTACTTCATAGCCTGCATCACGAAGAATCTGGTTTTTGCTCGCGTCGATCTGCATCTGATGGTCGGACTCATGATGCGGTCCGTCGATGAAGATCAAAGCTGGAGAGTCCCCGTCATAGCCAAAGTCAGGACGTACCTTGAATTCACTAATCGAGAACTGAGCTTTATCCGGTAGACGGTAGCCTCGGGCTCGAACTGTCGACAGCCATGCCTTTTCTAGACTGCTGTCTGAAAGGCGCTCTAACTCGGCGTAGTGCTCATCAGCGCTTCTTCCGGCAGTGCCGCGCCTGGCCTCGGCCTGGGTGAGACGACACAACAAGTCCAACACGGTTTCGTTTTTTCGCTGGATAGTTTTGTGGTCTGCTTGGTTGCCATATGAAAGCAAGCACCGATAGCATCCAGCCTCACAGGTGGGGTCCGTATCCTGTAACTGGTCAGCCTGCCAGGTAGCCGCAATAGGTTGATAGTGGGCTACCCGCAGGGCACGTTCAGCGACACGGCGCAGTGCAGCGGGGTCGTTAGCGATTCGAGTCAAGACCCCAGCACCCCCTTCAGCGGATTCATAAAAGAGGATCGCGTTGCGTTGATCTCGCTTAGGTAAGGGCTCCGCAGCAAGTTCCGACTCCTCCAGCTGGAACTCTGCCTCTATGCCACGCTTAAACATGTATTGCAGCGTGACCATGGCATCTTCTTCGAGCGCTTCGCCCGGGTGGAGGACGAGAATATTGCGTCGGTCCTCAACGAAGGGGACGATCCGCTGCACTGTTTGTCCGGTGTCGGCGCTATCGTCTTCCTCTGGAGCTTGCGCATCTTTTGACCAGATGCCTGTATTGACGTCAATATTGAAGCCGTAGATCGACTTCTCTTTGCGTCGTTTCCATCCGAGATTCATTCTCCAAACGGTGGTGGCCGGACCATAGTGAACAGTTGCAAGGTTGACACCGCCTAATTCAAAGCGCGTCTTGATGACTTGTATGACCCCGTTTTCCTCAGCGTACTGTAGTGTTGTCAGCATCTCGTATCCCTGACGTACGCGCTCTTCCTCGTCCGAGGTGATACGTGTGGCTCGGCGTGTGCTCACGTTCTCCACTCGATAAAGGTTCGGCAGAGTTAGCCCGCCTTCAAGAATCGTGTCGCATGCTGCGCACTTCTCGAGTTGTAACTGCTCACCAAAGTGTCCATAGCCGCAAGATGGACACATGCGGGCTACTCGCACTGGAAGTTGAGACCCACTTGATTCCGAGCCTGCCTGGTCGCGAATTCCGAGCATTACCTTGCGCACACGGTACTGACTACCTTCGTGATAAATGATGCTTCTAGGACCGAATTCCGCTAGACCGAGGAAGCGTGGCCGGGTGAGGAACGTGTCTTTTCCATCTCGCTCTTTGCGAGCAGGCATGAACGCCATCAGGGGCAGGCGGGGGAAGTTGTAGCCCGGTAGGAAGCCTTGGCTGGCCAGGTAGCGGTAAGTGTTGAAGTCCGAATTTGTTGTGGTCGAGGCCTGAAGCAGCAAGTCTTGCTGGGTCTTGGCTTCGTAGTAGCGGCGGTCTGCTTCTCGACGATCTTGAGGCGTAGCGGCCGCATTCATACGCACAGCGTGGGCGGCTTCCATCTGCTGAGTGGTGGCCTTGTAGAGAGAGCGCCAGCGGTCAACCCCAAGGTCAAATTGGCGGAATGCTTGCTTGATCATGCGCTCAGCCCATCCAGCACCGAACCAATGAGCGTGTTCAGGCGTCAGCTCAGCACTTAACATTCCCAAAACAGCAGCAAATACCTTGTCGGCACGTTCACGCGAAGCCGATGTATCCATGTTGGCGACTAGATCTTCGCGAAGTGGTAACGCTGCGTCGTCCATCTTTAATAGATCGCTAACTGACCCAGATAGTTTTTGACGGGTCTCACCAAGCCAGACTGAATGCAGGTGGCTGCGAATCAAGTCCTCATTTGCCAGGTCTAAAAGCGGCGGCGTTACGCTGCCTGCAACCATACGTACTGGCTCTGCGAAGTAGTACTGGTCGTGCGGACTTTTTGCAGCACAGTATGTGAACACGAGAGCTGGCTGACCACTCCGCCCAGCCCGGCCGCTACGCTGTGCGTAATTTGCTGGAGTAGGGGGAGTGTTGCGCAAGTACACTGTGTTGAGGTCTGAGATATCAACACCAAGTTCCATCGTTGGAGAGCAGAAAAGGACGGGTAACTGCGCAGAGCGGAAACGCTTCTCGCGCTCTTCTCGATCTGCAGCATCGACTTGCGCGGTGTGCTCTCGAGCCTCCAATGACTGGAGCAATCGGTTGTTTTGCTGCAGTGCTGTGGCGACGTTGAGGTAGAGGTCCTTGAAGAACTCGTTTGTGGTCTTGCGTTGGCTACTGTCCTTGTGAGCATCTTCGGCAGGATCACCAAGCTCCCAAGACAATGCGGCTGCTGTCACCTGATAAGCTGTTTTGCCGCCTGGAGCATCCAATGGCTGCACCAGCCCGCCTTGAGTCAGTGCTGACAGCAATGATTTGACGACTTCGTCGAAAAATGAGTCATTAAATTTCTCTGGCCAACGGCTTGCTGCCGATTCACCCCAGTCACTTTGACGTCGAATCTCACGAGAAAAACGCGACCGGAACGACAGATATGCTGCTCGGTCATCCTGTTGGCTAAGTTGCGCAGGCCGTGGGCCAAGAACCAGGTAGCGCCCCACCTGTTGGCGCTCGTCATCATTAAGCGCCCAAGGTTCTCGCAAGTGGCTGAAGCTACTTTGTTTGACTTGCTCCTGCTGGTCAGGGTCAAGGTACCGGGCTTTGATACAGAGTTCCCGTCGCATGAGATCAAGCAGCCGCGACGCAATCCTTTTTCTTGCCTCTATAGGGGCTTGAGCCAAAAGAGGTGGTGCGCCGTCCCACAGGGACTGCTCCGCACATACTTCCGTCAGGGATTGGTATCCGATCTTCAGTAAGCCCAACTGTTCGAGGTTGGGATGAGTAACCCGCCATCCGCGCCGCAAGTCAAAATATAGGCGGTAGCCCAGTACATCACGTAACGCTTTTCGTGCTTGATCCTCTGCGAGGAATCGAGCCTCTGGATTGGCCATGAACTCAGGCTTAGTTAGAGCTAAGACTTCATAGACCGAGTGCGCAAGGATTTCATCGGTAATCTGGCCCTTCTTCTCAACCGCAGCTAGAAGCGCGCCACGCAATAGCAGAATCTGAATGAAGTCATTGAAGTGGCCTGCTTGCAGGGATGCGTCTTGACGGTTGTCGGTGAATCCAAGCAACTTTTTGGCCTCTGGTCGCAGCTCTGCGGCATCCTCTAAGAGATAACGCATAGCGCCCAGGGTTAAAACAGTGGCTGCTGAGCTTCGGCCTTCTGAACTCAGGCTTGTGAGCTTGGAGATGTCGCTTCGAGCAGTAGCGTCGTAACTGATGCCACAGCACAGGCAGAACCTGAACGATCCTGGGATGAACCAACTGTGCATCCCATTGCTTGCCACCTCCCCGGCCGGGCTTACTGAAACTGGAACCGGCACATTTTTTTTATAGTTACTTTTAAGCCCTGGATTTGCGCGAGCGAAGTCGATCCACTCTTCTGGGTAACGCTCTAAATCTGCGTTATCAAAAATGCCTTTGCTGTCGGGCATCAGGAAGCCAAACCTAGCGCCGTCGTCACCCTCTTGGTCTTCGCGATTGCGATCACTCAGCTCTCGCGGCTCAAAAGTATCTGGTGAGGTTTTGGGGCCAGTAGCCCATACTGGGAAGTATTCCTGCCCACACTCACGGCAGAACACGGCATTGAAAAGACGTTTGTCGGTGTGACCCGGTTGAAATTGCTGTCCTTTGACATCAAGGAAGCGCGCACCCTCCGGCTCCAGTGTTGAGAATAAATCTCCTGCTCCCGATATGAATTGATGCAGGCGAAAGGCAAAAAGCCGACTGCGCTCATCGTGTGGGTTGCGCTTTGTGCGGTAGGCAAGAAGAAGAAACTGTTTAAGCTTTGACAGACAGACTGATTGATCAATACCAGTCGCATTCGCAAGTTGAGCAGCTGCATCATTCAGGGTGCGCGGTTTTGCTCGAACCCATTTACCCGCTTCAAGACGTAGTCCCAGGTTCAGCTCAACCCAAATTGCGAGCGCACTAGTTCTGAGACTTTCAAATTCAGCCTCGGCTGGGATCTCGTTTTGAAGTGCAGTCCTTAGGTCTATTGGATCTGCAGCTTCTTCTCCCTGTGTCACGCGCTGCAAGGTTTCGGTAATGACGTTCGCCGTAGGGACGGTTGTACCAAATAGCTTGGTTGCGACTCCGGCTACAACTGCGTTTCGCTCCTCCGGTGTGCCTTCTGTTGCCATCGTTGCGGAAGTGCCAACACATTGCAGCTGTGGGTTCAGCGCGGCTCGCACACGGCGAACCAGCAGCGCTACGTCAGCACCTTGTCGTCCACGATATGTGTGCAGCTCATCGAGGACCAAAAACTTGAGTCCTTGTGCTGCTCGTACGATTGCCTTGTCGACCTCATCTTGCCGAGTCATCATGAGCTCAAGCATCATGAAGTTGGTCAAAATGATGTCGGGCGGATTCCTGGCAATTCGGTCACGTTCCTCACTACTTTCCTGGCCGGTGTACCTAGCAAAAGTGACTGGTTCCGTGCCTGTCGGGTAGCCCCATTGAAGAAAACGAGTTAACTCTTCTCGTTGACTGTTCGCTAGCGCGTTCATTGGATAGATCACGATGGCTCTGACGCGGGGTTGCCTATCCCCTGCCGCGCGTTCGCGAAGAACGTGATCAACGATTGGGATGAAGTAGCTTAGTGATTTACCGGAACCAGTTCCTGTTGTCAGAACATAGCTCTCGCCCCGCTGAGCTGCGCGAATCGCTTCTTCTTGATGCTTATGCAAGCGCAGGGAGACGCCGAATTCGCTTGCGGTCTTTCCTGCCCTAAATATTCGCGCACATTCCTTGTGCAGCAGATGCTCCTCCACCAGTTGCTCAACGCTACCGCCACTTACAAAACTTGGGTTGAGCTGGACTAGCGGCGCGGGCCAGAACACGCCTTCGTCGTATCGGCCTTGCAAATAGCTCTTGATATCTGCGGCCTGTGGTTTGGTAAAGCTACGAGTGAACGACTCGTAGTCGCCAATCAGGCGCTCGCGGAACTGAAAGACGTCCATGGTGCCTAGTCTCCTTATGCTTTTGCTTCTGGCCGATCGGCAGTTGAGGACTGCTGCCTGATCCATCCATCAATATCCGCCTTCGAGAAGCGCCAACTTCCCCCCACCTTAAAGGCTGGAATCTGTTTGGCTCCCGCCAGCCGGTAGATCGTTCGCTCGGTGACCTTGAGGTAGTCATCGACGCTCGCGCTTGTCACGCGGTCGGCCTCCAGTGCTGGTCTCGCCAAGTCTTCGGTCGCACCGCTGGACTAGAGTGAAGAATAAGCCAAAAGTGTTACCTTGAATTCCAAAGCTTCGGAATTTTCCGGCAACAGCGGCTCACCGGATGAGCCCGGAAGCCCCCTTTGACGGATGAGCCCATTCAGTTACACTGACACCTGCATCAAGACAAGGCCCGACGGCCTTACCAACCTGCCCCCGGGCAAGGTGGACGCGAAAGCGGATGCGGCTCCAG